>JBAYHN010000026.1:0-17199 GCA_041666125.1 Candidatus Altimarinota bacterium
ACGGTTATTATTCAAAAAGCCGGAGATGTAATTCCGGAAGTTGTTTCTGTTTTGGTGGATTTGAGAACGGGAAGTGAAAAGAAATTTAAATTTCCAACGGAGTGCCCGGTGTGCGGTGGAAAAGTGGAAAAACCGGAAGGAGAGGCCATTATTCGCTGTGTTAATGCGGCTTGCCCGGCGCGCGAAATCGAATCTTTAATCCATTTTGTAAGCAAAAAAGCTTTTGATATTGGCGGCCTTGGCGAAAAAGTTGTTTTGCAATTGCTTGATAATAATTTAATTTCTGATGCGGCGGATATTTTTACATTAAAAGAAGAAGATTTTGCGCAGCTTTCGCTATTTAAAGAGAAACGAACGAGCAACTTGATTTTGGCTATAGAAAAGGCAAAACGCGTTTCGCTGAGCAGGTTTTTGTATGCGCTTGGCATTCGTCACATTGGCGAAGGCACCAGCCAAGATTTGGCAAAGTTTTTGAGCTCGCACTTAAATAAAACAGAAATGACGCCGCTGGAAATTTACAATGCCATAAATAAATTTTCGCATGAAGAAATAAATGGGATAGAAGGATTTGGCGGAATTGTAGAGGCTTCGGTTTTTGAATTTTTCCATAGCGAAAAAACGCACATTCTTTTTGAGAAATTTGAGAAAGTTGGAATTGCGGTTTTTGCTGATATGGCTGCGCGAAATACCGCTTTGTCCGGCAAGAAAATCGTAGTCACCGGATCTTTGGAATTAATGGGAAGAGAAGAAGCCAAAGACGCCATAAAAAAGGCCGGCGGAATTTCTCAATCGGACGTTTCCGCAAAAACGGATTTTTTAGTTTGCGGAAAAGACGCCGGTTCAAAATTAAAACGCGCAGAAGAACTTGGAGTGAAAACTCTTACGGAAAAAGAGTTTTTGGAGATGTTAGTCTAAGCTACTTGGTATTGCGAAACGCTGTATTTGTGTTAATATATAGGTATGAAGGGTGGTATTTTTGGTCCAATGAAAGAAGTAGGCAATCCATACGTCGAGCCTAAATCGGTGGGTGGGCAAGGTCCACTTTTTGGGGAAATCAGTACTATTGTGAATGGATCTGCAACAGATGTTCAAGGTCTGTTTGGTGAACCCATGATAATTGGTGGCGCCCCCGTTCTTTTAGCTGATTTCTCGAATGTAGCTGATGTAACACATGATGAATTGCAAAGACATTATAACGGGCCAAGGCGTAACCAATTAATAAGCGCGGTAAAAGCTTCGTGTCTTTCCGTAAATTCGGCTGTAGGAGTTGAACCTGCAAAGTTGCCTAAACATCTTTTGCAGCGCGGTGATACATGTCAGACAATGGCTGTTGTTAATGGCTTAAGCCTGGTTGGTGGAGCCGGATTTTTTGATAGAGGTCTCGCTGGAGGCGGTGATATTTATACCTTTATTGAGCGTTGTAGAGCTAATGTTAGGAGCAGAGGATTGAATGATTATTTGTATTTAAACATCATTGAAGAATTGAAAAGACAAGGATATCATTTTTCCTATGATGTTATACCTAATAATCCCATCAAGTTAGCTCGTGCGTTGTGGTCTCGCGATAAACAATTTTTGCTATGCACTAAACAAGGGGTTAACTCAAAAGGACATACGGTTGCTTTATTGCCATGCAAGAATGCAAATTCAGATGAATATTTGAGGACTGTAGATTCACTTCGTGAATCTCCGTACAGCCTTAGTGTTGAAGATTTTATTAGGTTGGTCATTGAAGGCCCCTCTGATTTTACTTTGGTAAGTTTATAAGAAATAATTTTCACTTCGAATGTAGCGAGTTGTGTCGTTAAATACCTTGCCCCCACCTAAAAATCATCGCCGCCAAAAATTTCCATGGCTTTGTCGGCCAAATCGCCAGCTGCATTTGCATCCGGAGCTTTCTTTCTTTCGGCCGGTTTTGCTTTTTCCTGAGCCATTTTTGATCTATCTTCCGCTTTCATCTTTAATTCGGATTCGTCCAGCTCGCACACAACTTTTATTGTCTTTCCAAAAAGCTCAGTAATTATTGTTTCTGCTTTTGCACGACATTCTATTGTATTAACTTTTTCAAAATGAAATCTTGCGCGGAATATAAGTTTTATTGTTGCATCATCGACTTGCGCAACTTTGGCTTCCATAAGCGATCTTCGTAGCGAAGGTGGTTGAACTTTATCCGTCACACGCGCCCAATGTTGCCCCACGGAACCTTCTTTAAATTGCTCCGTCTCAAATTCTTTTTTTAAAACCTGGGCAGTCTCTTTTTCGCTATTTGTAGCCTCCGGTGTCGCTTCCGGCATTTTTGGAATAATTGGCGCGGCGGCGGCAGGTTTTGGTGCAGCTGCAACCGGCTTTGCTTTTACTTCTTTATTCACGGCAGTATTCCCGTCTGTCATAGTTTCGCCACCTCCACAAATTTTAATAACTGCAATTTCCAGCGGAAGTTGCGGAATTACAGTATTTCTAAGCATATCTCGAGCTTCTTCAAATCTGGAAATCATTTCCAAAATTCCCAAATCCGCGGCTTTTCCCTGTTGAATTCCGGAAATAAGTTTATCTCGAAGTCCCTCTAGAATTTCCTTTGCAAATGAGCTCAAATCATAACCTTCATTGTGAACTTCATTTATCAAATGAATTGCTTTTTGCATTTCTTTTTTCTCGAGCAAATCGTGAAGTGCCACAATTGTCTGGTGGCCGGTTATTCCAAGATGGCTGCGCACATATTCTGCGAGCAATTTATCGCCAATAGTGAGCTGTTCCATAAGACCAATCGCATCGCGAAGCCCACCCTCGGAATGACGCGCAATAAGCTCAATCGCCGCATCTTCAGCCTCGATTTTTTCTGTCTGCGCAATATAACTCAAGCGAGTCATAATCGTTTTCGTATCAATTCTCTTAAAATCAAATCTTTGGCAGCGCGAAATAATTGTCTCGGGAATTTTGTGAATTTCCGTGGTGCAGAGGATGAAATAAACATTTTCAGGCGGTTCCTCCAGCGTTTTTAAAAGCGCATTAAATGCCTCTTTTGTGAGCATATGCACTTCGTCAATTATGTACACCTTCGTTTTTGCATGAGTCGGCGCAAACTGGATTTTCTCTTTTAGATCACGAATTTCGTCTATGCCGCGATTGCTTGCAGCATCAATTTCGATTACATCAATTAACCTTCCATCGGTTATGCTCGTGCAAAAATCACAAGTTTCGCATGGTTCGCCTTCAGCGTTTAATTTTGTGCAGTTTAAGGCCTTTGCAATCAAACGAGCCGTGGAAGTTTTTCCCGTTCCTCTTGGTCCGGCAAAAAGATAAGCATGAGTAAGAGTATTTTTTTGAATTTCATGCAAAAGCGTTTGGCGGATGTGTTCCTGCCCAACCAAGTTGGCAAAGTTCTGCGGGCGATATTTGCTGTAAAGAGCCATAATTCAACGGGATTGTAGCACACGGGGATATATCAAAAAACACCTTGGGTTTGCTCGGATCAATTAATTCTGGCCTTTTCGTCTTTAATCAGGGCTTTTATCTTTTTAACAAACACTTCCTTGGAGAATTTTTCGGCCTGATTTCGGCAAACTGCCGGATTATATTTCTTTTCGTTCATCATCAATCGCGCCAAGCCATCTTCCATAGAGGCGACTGTTGGTTCATTAAAAAATTCGCCGGTTTCTCCGGCAATAACAGACTCTTTTACGCCGCCACGCCCAAATGCCAAAACCGGCTTTCCACAAGCCATTGCTTCTACCGGCATAATGCCAAAATCTTCCTCGCCAGGGAAAATTAAAGCGCGGCAGCGCCCCAAATAATCCGCAACTGTGTCATCTTCCTGCCAGCCAAGAATTTCGATTGTGTCGCCGGCAATATTTTTTAAAAAATCTTTCTGTGGGCCGTCGCCAATTATTACCAGTTTTTTTCTTATTTTATTAAAAAGCTGAACGGCCAAATCAATTTTCTTATAAGGCGTTAATGTGGAAACAATAAGGAAAAAATCCTCATGTTTTTTGGAGATTTTAAAGCGATCAACTTCAACCGGAGGATAAATTACCTGTGAGTCGCGCCTGTAATATTTTGTAATTCTGCGCTGCACATTTACCGAATTTGCGATGAATGTGTCGGCGCGATCTACCGCAGCCAGATCCCAAATTCTGATCTTTTTAAGAATTGCGGCGATGGCAATTCTTTTTAGCCCGCCCACTCGCTGCTCTTGCAAATATTCGCTGCTCCAATCCCACGCAAAACGCATTGGGGAGTGGCAATAGCAAATGTGGCGCGTGTTTGTTGGCGTCAAAATTCCATGAGTAAAAGCGCTGCTGGATGAAATAACCAAATCGAATCCGGAAAAATCAAAATCTTCCACCGTGCGCGGAATGAGTGGTAATAAATATTTAACGTTTTTGCGCATTAATAAAGGCAAATTTTGCAATTTGGAAGTGATGATTTTTGATTTGGGAAAAACTGCGCCAACCTTTGCTTCGTCATAAAGAAGCGTATAAATCGGCGCTTTTGGGAAAAGCTCGCAAAGGGCTTGCAGTACGCGTTCCGCCCCGCCAAGTCGTGTTAAATAATCATGGACCAAAGCTATTTTCACGCCCTCATTATACTGCCTTGGCCACCGTGAGACCAATTACGGTTTTTGCCCCATATTTTTTGAGGATTTTTGCGCATTCGTTGATGGTAGAGCCGGTTGTGCAAACGTCGTCGAGCAGTAGATATATTTTCTCCGGATTAATTTTTGCCGAGGGTTTAATTTCGAAAGCGTTTTTTACGTTTGTTAAGCGCTTTATTTTTTTCAGCTGCGCCTGTGGCTCGGTATTTTTGATTCTGGTAAGTAGATTTTCTATTTTTATTCCGGTGTTTTTAAAAATTTCCTCTGCCAAAACTTCACTCTGGTTAAATCCGCGAAAATTTAGCCTTTTTTTGTGAAGAGGGACGGGGACTATGCAGGCGTTTTTGCCGTATCCTTCCAGCTTTTTCAAGCAACCCGACCTCAATAAAATTTTAACTAAATCTCCGCAAATTTCCTGTGCAAAATCATATTTAAATCTGTGAATTAATTTTGCCAGCACGGAATTTTCTTTAAATGCAGCGGACGAAATAATTCCATCAAAAGAAAAATTACGCCGGCATTTTTCACCACAAAATGTGCCATTTTGTGAAGCAGCACAGCACGAATGGCATTTTTGAATTTCCAAAATCGGTATTTTATCCAAACAGTTTTTGCAGCAATGAGTTTTTGCATGGCCGCATCCCGCGCACGAAATTGGGAAAAATAAATCCAGCGCAAAAGTTTTTACCGCCAATAGAATTTTAAATAAATCGCATGCAGTAAACATTTTTAATGCCTGAGCGGGGGAGATATGTAACTCCCGCCGAGATTTTCTCTTGCGACTTAATTTAAAGTCCCGCTCTGGAATCATTACCTTTTTATCAAAACAACATTAAATTCCTCTAAACTTTTTATGAATTTTTTATTACAGGAAATGGAGCCAAAATATGATAAGGAAGCCTTATTATGATATCTTATACCCATGGAACTGATCGCTTCGTGCGCTTTTGGATTGGAGAAACTTGTGCAGGATGAAGTTAAGCACTTGGGTCTTTGGGTGATTAAAACCGAAGATGGGCGCGTGACGTTTAATGGCGACGAATCTGCCCTAATTCGCGCGAATTTGTGGATGCGCTGTGCAGATCGAATTCAAATTAAAATTGGTGAATTTAGCGCGGTCACATTTGATCAGCTTTTTGATCACATTAATGCGCTGGAGTGGGAGAAATATATTGGGGAGGCGGACGCTTTTCCGGTTAATGCGACGAGCGTGAAATCTGCGCTGCATAGTGAGCCCGCCATTCAAAGTATTGTAAAAAAAGCGGTTGTTAAAAGGCTGCAGGTTGGTTTGAAAACTGAGCTTTTGCCGGAAAATTCCGGCGCAACTTATCAAATAATTGTTAAATCCAATAAAGATCAATTTGTGGTGAGTATTGATTCCTCGGGTGAAAGTTTGCACAAAAGGGGATACCGAACCCAGGCAACTTTGGCGCCAATTAAAGAAACACTCGCGGCAGCGATGGTAAAACTTTCGGATTGGACTCCCGAGCGCACGCTAATCGATCCGTTTTGTGGAAGTGGGACAATTGCCATCGAAGCGGCGGAGTCAGCGCAAAACGTCGCCCCGGGCCTCAAAAGAGAATTCGCATTTAAAAACTGGAAATGGATAAATAAAAAAACAGTGGAAGAAGCCTACGAGGAGGCAAAACGCGCCGCCAAGCCAACGCAAAAATTAAATATTTATTGTTTTGATATTGATGGCGAGGCGCTAAAAATTGCTGAAGAGAATGCCAAAAACGCAGACTTGGCCGACATTCATTTTAAGCGCGCAGATTTTAACGATTTGGATTTTGCCAAGTTTGAGAATTGCACGTTTATTGCCAATCCGCCGTATGGTGAAAGGCTGGAAGAAAGAGCGGATGTGCAAAAAATGTACCGTGAGCTCGGCAAAAAGTTTGCGCAAACCAAAAACTGTTCACTTTTCATAATAACTTCTCACGAAGATTTCCCCGCACTCTTTGGCCGAAAAGCAGACCGCAACCGCAAGCTGTTTAATGGCAAAATTCGCTGCTATTTGTTCTCCTTTTTGAATAAATAATTAAAATACAGATGATTGACATAAGTGCCGAATAGAGTAGGCTTAAGTTTTAAGCTTACAGAAAAATATGGAATGTCACAGCAAAGAAATTATTGGATATGGAGATGATGAATGCAAAGAGACATGCCCTGCAAGGAGTGGGAATCTTGCTGTATGTATGTTTATGGTTTTAAACACTCGAGAGCAACTAGCCGCTGCAAGGCGAGGGGATATGAGTTCGGCTATTGCGTACGAGAAGCAACAAAATGAATTCGCTATGCAGCTTGGATGCGAGCCAGGTATAAGCAGGATGTGATTTTCTGCAAACTTATGGTAGAAATATCTCCAATGATAATCGGTGATTTAGAAAAACATATAGGTCAAGGAGATCAGCACTTAATTTTTACAGGTACATTTGATCCGCCTCACATTGAACACGCCCGTACAGTTAGGGCGGCAGTTCAACAGATGCCATCGTGGGAATCTATTGTACTAGTGCCTCATTCATGGAATAAAAGAAAAGTTCCAGTTGATATTAGCAAAAGAACCCAATGGCTTACTGAAACAGCGCTTAAATTTCTTCCCGACTTGGCATCTAGAATAGGTGTTTGTAATGATGAATCAGTTAATAACTGCCCAGAAAGATTTGATGAGTTGTGCGACATTTACAGGGCTAGAATTAGTAGAGTTGTTGGGAAAGATAAAATGACACAAAAGCTTCGTGATAGGAATCAGGCGCAAGTAATACATATTTTAAAAGACAATGAAACAGGCCTACGCTCAACGGATATTAGAGAAGCAATTAGAAGGGGACAGATTGATAAAATTAGAGCACTTTTGGCCAACTCTGTGCTGGAAGATATTCTACAAAACGGATGCTATATGGCATGAGTATGGAGACAAGCCTTTTTCCACGATGAATTAATATCGTTCCTTGTGAAAATTTCTTAAAGAAGATTTCATATTAATGTAGCCAATGCTATATGTTGCAGTTGGAGATTTGCTGATGTAGCATGCCCTCATAATGGAATCTGATAAAAAGCACGGAGAATCGTCAGAAGGCGAACCGGTGAAGATAGGTGAAAGATTGCAAGGGCTAAGATTGTTTAGCGAGTGCAAAGCGGGAGAAGAATATCGTGCCCAATTAATTCATACTGCACTGGGAGATTTGAAATTTCCAAACGGCGATACGGAACTAGAAAAAAGGCTAGCTGGTGGTGGAAGAGGTTCAGCTGAATTCGTTTTGAGGGCTGATGGGGCATATGTGGTAGGCTTCGTTCCCCACGACGGCACGGTTGTGTATTTATTGGACAAACCTAATGGAGTGCTTAAGCAACGTGGAGAATCGGATATTGACCTCCATGAGCTACTTAAATGAAATAAGATGTTGAACATAATAAAAAGAATAAAAAAAGACCCAGCAAGAAATCTTATTCTCCTTTTGGGTATTTTTATTTTATCTATTCTGAACTGGATGTTCCCGGTCATCAGATTTTCAAGTCATTTACTGAATGAAGTATTCTTTTTGATGATTTGCATTATCCCGACGCTATTAATAATAAACGGTTTTATATTCAAGAGAATATCAATAAAAATACTAAATTTAGTTTTATTTATTCTTCCTTCTATATTTTTTTTGTTATTAGGTTTAATAACTATTGGAATGGATGCCTCATTGGAAAAAATAGACAATATCGATATGAAATATAGTAATGTAAGCATTTACAGAACGAATGGCGGAGCAACTACAGATTTCGGCATTGTAGTAAGGCAAGAAAAAAATATATTCCCAGGCATTATCTTAGTTAAGAATCTGTACTCCGAATATCATATGGTGGACGCTAGTTATCAAGTAATTGATCCAAATACAATATTTATTACGATTACTGGGCAGCAAATAGATAAAAAATATTTTTCATTAAATAGATTTGTCTATTTCTAAACAACAGTCGAGAAAGGTTTATGGTGACAAGCCTTTTTCTACTTATTTCAGTTTTGTGTTCTGGTTTTTGAGGGGGAATAACGGGTTAAAATAGGCATGATTTATGGCTGAATTTGGGCTAGAATCCAGTCAAACATTGACATATATGATTGTGCAGTATATAGTCATACTCCTCCCCACTAACCAATGTAAAAAATTATGCCAATGGAACCAATAGAATTTGATTTTGAGGAAACGAACTATCAAATAGATGATGAGTCTTGGGGAATCAAACACGGAATGGTGTTACCCGATGGCAGATGGATAGAGCCAGGCATTATCCTATATTCGGATCCAGTTCGACCAGCTGACTTCACTGTATTGCCACATGAGTTTATAGGCTCTAGCCCCGAGGAGATAGCAGAAAAGGTAGGTGCATCAATAGCAAGAGTTGTTGATAGAAAATAATTTTTCCATCACTAAACACGGCATAAGCGGCTAACGGTGCGTTAGCGTCTTTTTGCAGATTCTAAGTAAAAACACCGAGCCCGCGACTACAGTTCTTTTTTTTGGGAAAAACATCGCGTTGGATTCATTTAAGCAACAAGTCGATCTTGGTGGGCGATAGTGGGATCGAACCACTGACCTTACGAATGTGAATCGTACGCTCTAACCAGCTGAGCTAATCGCCCTAAAACTCCTTTACTGCAGCCACATAATAATGTTTATTAGGTTTTTTACAAATGCCCGATAACCTTGTGCATTACCAAAAGGCCCTTTCTTACTTCTCCAATTTCACCCACCGGAGCAAAGCCGCGCCTTTTAAAAATTGGCTGAATAATTTCTATTTTATTTTGCGGATGCAGATTTAAGAATACGTTTATTTGGCCATCCGGCTGAGTTGCAGCAACCTGCCTTGCTCTATCTAGAAATTTCTCAAATAAAGATCCCAAAATTCCTTGTCCTCTGGAAGGCTCCTTTACGGATCCATAATCAACATACAAAAGCCTATCCAAACCAAATTTCTCCATTTCTGGCATTCCATTTAAAACCTCGCTTTTGCCGAGAGTTGCGCACAAAACACCAACTATTTCTTGATTAGTTACCTGTGTGGCGGTAAAAACAGTGCCGGAATATTGTCTCATATAGCGCCCCTTAAGTTTATCGGGCGTTCCATATCTTGACCTAGCACTATCTAAAAATCTTTCAAATTCTGGATTTCCCCTAAAAATATCTAAAATCAGCTCTATGACTTGCTCCGCTTTGTCATCCGTTAATTCATTCGGGTCGGAGATTTCTTCAATCGTTACGGCTTTTTGACTTTCCATACTCAAAGCATGTTAACACGGCTACTATCCCTTTATTAAATTGATTTTTTCTGGTACAATTGTCAGATTTAAAAAAACAAAAAATAAAATTATGATTTATTTAATCGGCGGTCCGCCAAAATGTGGAAAAACAACGCTAGCCAAAAAATTATCTAAAAAACTCGGCATCCAATGGGTAGCTTCTGATACTCTGCAGGTTGTAGCTCATGAATATGTTTCAAAATATGCTTCCAAAAAAGAAATGGATGAGTTGTATCCGCACAACGGGCAAAAAGGTGGAACTAATGACGAAACATATTCACTTAATAATCCGCAGCAGATTGCGACAAATTACATCAAGCAAGCCAAAATAAGTTATGATGCGGTAGATGTATTTTCAATCTGCGAAATTACCGATGGCAATGACTACATCATAGAGGGCTACCATGTAACACCGCAACTTGCAGCTAGACTCATCAGCAAATACGGAAGCAAACATTTCCGCGTTCTTTTCCTTGTTAAATCAGATATAAAAAAGTTCGTACAGAACGTAAAAAAAAGTTCAACTCCAAACGATTGGATTCTCGCTAAGACAAAAAAGATAGAGACTTTCTACAAGATCGCAGAGATGGTTAATTATTATGGACTATTCTTTTACAAAGAAGCAAAGAAGTACAGATTTAAAGTCCTAAACATGGACAATAATTTTGGAGGACAACTGAAAAAAGCGATGGAGCTTTTATCAAAGTGACCATGTTGTCCACAAAACCATCACATTTTGCAGTAGAAAAAGGTTTTTGGTGGGCGGTGAGGGATTCGAACTCTCGACCTTCTCGACGTCAACGAGACGCTCTAACCAACTGAGCTAACCGCCCAAATCTTTTGCCAGCCCATTATATCCCATTACTTTCCCTTTTCAACATATTGGTTTTGTTGTAAACTCGGGCCATATATGGACGATCAATTCCAACAAGCACAACAATCAGGAGGATCTTCAATGCCACCGCCACCACCAGGTCAGGGAGGGGCATTTGACCCGATGGCAGCTCCGGATGGGGGGCAAACACCACCACCTCCACCAAAGCCTTCCAAACCGGCTAATTTTCAACTTGGTGCGCTTTTGCCACCACAGTTAAAGGTAAAGGTCCCACCACACAATTTACAGTTCGAAGAGCAATACTTTTTGCATCTTTTGGCAGGTTCAATTTCCCTTACCAGAGATGAAAAGGCTCGCATTGTTGAATCAATCCCAAAATTAAAGCAAACACAGGTAGACGAATTAATAAGGATTTTTGAGGAAGAACGCAGGAAGTTTGCAGAACTTGGCGAAGAGCACATTCCGCAATTGGAAAAACTCGCAAAACAACATTTTGAAGATTGGGTTGATATTGAGGTAAAGCAACAGCAAACCTCGCAGGCGGATGATGACAAGAAAAAGGCGGAAGAGCTTCGCAAACAACTTGGTCTTTAATTTTGCCCTTCATTAGGCATTTCACTAATTTTAAAAATATGAAAAAAAGTTTAATCGCATTAATGCTAATCACCGCATTTACTTTTTCCGGATGCACGCTTTTCCAGGAAGATGGGCTCAAACCTCAAGAACCGGTAACGGACGTAAGCGGAGATACGGTATTGGATAATCAAATATTCACAGCTGCTTATAATGCTCTTGATATAAAACGTTGTGACGAGATTAAAGACACAGCAAAAAAAGAAGAGTGCAAGGTTACTGTTAGTGATACTTTACTTTCAAATGATGCATTTAATAAATTGGACAAATCAATTTGCAATAAAATAGCAAACGCAAGATACAAAGACTCATGCATTAAGGCAATTGAAGGTAAAATAAATAGTGATAATGCAAGTATTAAGCAAGATGGTGAAAGACTTTCAGCTGAACAGGAAGCCATAAAGAAAGGAGATGCTAATCTTTGCGATGCAATTAAGGATGAAGGCCAGAAAAATTCTTGCAGATACAATGTGATAGTTCATCAGGCGTTACAAAAAAACGATCCATCCCTATGCGATAAGATAGGAGACAAATCGTTTATTGCGATATGTAAGGAAGGAGTAGGCTCTGTCGATAAATAATTACGAATTTGGATTTAAGCACATTGCGTAAACACCAAAATATTTGTCCGCTGCTGCTGCAGTGTTTTTTCCCCACATAGTACAGGTTCTGGCAGCCGGGTCAGGATACACAGACATTATTTGAACGTATGAAGTCCAAGAGGCCGAAGAGAAATTAACATCACTATCGGTTGTTGGTGTACAGCTAATTAAGATTGTGCCGGCTGGACATGTTGCCGCTACTGAGTCAGCGGCCCCCGCTGCCACAGTCCTTACAGCAGAAGCTACTCTCGAATATGTTCCAAATCCACCAGTAGAACGGACATGTCCGTTAACAGTCAATGGATCCTCAATAACCACAGGGTTAAAATCATTTTTATTAGTTGTGTAAAGTTTTCCGCCATTTAGATTTATATCTCCGCCACTTACCCAAAGACTACCATTATCGACAAATGTTGAACCGTCACTATTTATTGTTCCAGCACGAAGATTATTATCAACTTTTAAACTACCACCTTGAATTGTTAATGAATAAGCACCTGGATTATCATTATTTATTATTGCAGTGCCATTAACAGTTAAGGTTTTAGGTACAGCAACGCTTCCTACAACGAGTTCATCGTCAATAGTAAAAGGAGCACCAGGATTTTTCACTTTTCCGCTTATATCCAGGGCATCTCTAATCCAAACGGGGACATTATCGTTGAAATCTCCTGAATTTATATAACTATTCGCGGTAGGCATAGCAAGGTTTCCAGTTAAAGTCGAATTGCCAGTAACCTTAAGCCCAGACATGAACTCCACCGGAGTTGCATCATTAAAAACGATATTGCCCTGAATATTTGTTGAAGCTCCGCCAAAAAGAACATTGGATCCATTTACAAACAAATCTCCCTCAACTCCTAGATTCTTTTTAATCCCTACTGTGTCTCCAAAGGCCGAATTTGGACCAGAAAGAGTACCACTAACAAATAAATCTCCAGGTGTGCCACCTGCACCATCTATTCTTAAACTATCATAAATTGTAACAGGAGCTGCAACGCCGCCGGGAGCGGCACCGTTTACAAGGCCATTCCTAACGTCCGTAAGTCCATATAACATCGCATCATCAAAAAACATCAATGGTTTTACGCCTTCACTCAAAATTGGACCTTGTACATTCAAACCGGAGAATTTAGGCAAAGGCTGATTTCCACCGGGAGGATTTAATGGCTGATTGCTATCTTGTAGGGTGACGCCCGTGCCAACCAATCCTTCAGCATTAACTTTGTCTGTAATTTCCGTTCTTACTCTTTGTGCTATCGGAGTTGGGGCAGGTTCTATTCTTGCCAACGGCGCCGCATTTGTTAAGCCTATTCCAACGCCAAATACAAGAACCACCAATACAACTGCCGGTTTGTACCAACCTTTAAGAGCACTTTTAATTTCGTTTACCATACTTTTATTTTTGTTAATTTATATTGATTTATTATATCACATTTTACTCCTACTGCAAAGCCGGTTCTTCCACGATCTCAAACTTGATGTTATCTGCAATATTTGGGATTGTAGGCGCCCACATTGGCCAAGTTTTTATGTCTACACGGGCAATTTCGTCCGTTTGCTGCTGAAGGTAGGTAATTGCGTCTTCAATGCGCATACCGAGAATGTGATCCGCGATTTTTTTGATGAATCTCTGGCCGTTTTCTCTTTCCGGGTCAAGCTCATAGACTTGAATTGCTCGCATAACGACTGTAAATCTCACTTTCCCTGCATTGGCATCTTCATCCAAATATTTAAAGCTTATGTCGTCGTCGGAAATTCTTATGATTTTTTTATCCGGATCAACGCGCGTTACAAGCCTTTCTTTTAGGGCATTAACAAGTTTTTCTCTGTCGAATGAAAGGCTCTGTGCGGTGTAAGTCGCCGAAACTTCGAATTGATCAACGGCCTGGCCGGTAAGGTTTTCCTGCACCGTAAAAGTTGGCTCGGAAAGCTTTAAAACGTGAGTGTCTGTAAGCAAAGACAAATTCGTTTTATTAATCAGATTTTGCTGTTCCAAATAGCGTTTTAATTCGTCAGGCGCGCCTTTTATAATATCGCGTTTGAGTTGTGCTTTTGCGGCTTCTATATCGTCTTTTACCGCCATTTTTATTGTTTCCGTCGTGCCTCCGGTCATTGGGCTGGTATTTTCTGCGTAAAGTTTTTTTTGATTTTCGCTGTTTTTTAGGCCCGGTAAAGAAAATTTTGATGGACCAATATTTCCGCGGGTTCCTATAACTTGATTATTTGAATCGAATTCGTCGGCAGTGACGGCAACATTTAATTTTCCCGGGCCCGAAGGACCAGCCGGAGGAACCCGCACCGCAATCGGAGTTCTAAAAATCAAGCCGTCATCTGTCTGGAAACGTGTTGTGGCAGCCAAATCCCAAGGGTTGGTGCTCAAGTTCGTAACTGTCAAAAATCCACTGGCTCTTTGTCCTTTGGAAATTTTTCCCGTTGAGCCGTAATTAATTTTTTTCGTAAATGCAGGCGGCTGAACTCTGTAGCTTCCAACAACTATATATCCAAGTTCATCGCTTTCATCCACAACAGAACGGTTCATGCCATAATCCAAGAATGAAACGTTAAACGACGGATCCAAAATACCGGATTTTGGCGTCAAATAGACCGTCGCGCCCGGCAATGCAATATATGCAATCGCCAAAAGCAAAAGCACGCTCACTAAAATTAAAGTAAAAAGAGCCTGTTTATTTGGAGCGATTAACACGAGGCGAGTTCTGTTTGCCTCCTGTTTTTTGCGCTTCATTTTTTCTTTTAATTTATTTACCAGTGAGGTGATTATATCCGGTTTTTCTTGGCGAATAACTTCGCAAATCGAAACTTTTTTATCTTTAAACCTTGTTGGCCTTTCGTTCCGAACCTGGCTAATTCTGTCGGCTGTTTTTTTAATTACATTTCTTTCGAAGAGTTTTTCTACCGCCGGAATGCCGGCTTTTTCGGCCAGTTGAAGCCCTATTGTGTCTGTCGTTACTATTATTATTTCTTTGCCGATTTCCATGAATTTTTTCTTTAGAATTTTTAAATTCACAATGCTTTGCAATAAATTTGCGCGACGTGGAATAACCAGCGCGATTTTCTTTTCTCTGGCACGATTTATATGATCAAAAACATTGGTTATTTCGTCATCAATTTCCACATAAATTACTTTTTCCGGAGCGAACTCTCCAAGGGTTTTTGGCTCGCTTGCGGCCTTTTGGGCTTCTCCTCCAACGCGATTTTTGGTGATCTTGAAGCGAGGGCCCAGTGGCTGATTGTTTAGTTCTTCCGCCATATTAAATTTGTATGAGTTTTATAGCTTTTTTAAGTATTTTTGACATCATATCTTCTTCGCCTACAAGTTCAAGGCCCAAGTGCGCCAGCGCCATTGGCGTGATGTCCTGCGGATCCGTGAGGCCTTTTGTGGCGTCGTTAACATGTGGAATTTGCTTTGGTGAAAGCACAGAAATGGAAGGTTGTTTTGGGAAAGTAAGTTCGCGCGTCCATTCTTTTGTTTCCAGCGCGGTTTTTATTTCCGGCAAATGGCAGCCTCCTCCGCAGAGCAAAATTCTGGAAGGCATAATGTCTATATTGTGGAATTCGGAAAGCGTGAATCCGACCCCTGCAAGCCAAATTTCCGCATCCGACTCCATGGCCTCGCGCACAATTTTTTCGGACTGTTTCTCCATTTTTCCGGCAGAGTAGGCGAGTTTGATTTCTTCCGCTTCCTGAAAAGAAATATTTAGTGTGGAAGCCAACCTTTTGCTAAAAGTTCGTCCGCCAATCGTAAACATTTTAGTTCCTTCCAGCGTTCCGTTTCTAACAATCGCAATGTCTGTTGTGCCACCACCAATATCAATAAAAATCGCATTAAGCTGGCTCGTTTCGTCGCCTTCCAAACAGCGCGCCACCGCATAAGGCTCAGCTGTAATCGTAAGTAAATTTAAATCCAACTCCGCGGCAATTGTTTGCAGCGCGCCATAATGCACCAGTGGCGCAAACGCATTAAAAAGCGAAATCTGAACTTCTTTGCCCTGGAAACCAATCGGATTTGTGACTCTGTAGCCATCTATTCTAACATCCACAATCGCGGCATTCACAAGTTTTACATCGATTTCGTTGTAGCCTGTTTCATAAGCCAATTGGCTGCGAGTTTCTTCAAAAGCTTTCCACTGCACTTTGTGAATTATATTTTTAAGTTCGCTTAAATCGATTTTAACGCCCGGCTCTTTGCGCACATAAGTCGTGCGATTCGTCATACCTTTTACAAGTTCGCCGGCAATTCCAATTATTACTTCCTGCGGATATCCATTTGCCATTTTTGTGGCTTCACCAATGGCTTTTGTGCAGTTCTCAATAACGCTTCCAATGTCCATAACTGCGCCACTTTGCATGTCGCCCAGTTTTTGCCTTTGTTTGCCAACGCCATGCACAATCGCAATATTTCCCTGCGCCTCACACACAAGAGCTTTCACAAACTCGGTTCCAATATCCAGCGCCAAGAATAATTTTTGATTTTGCGCTTTCTCTCTTTTAAAAATGTTGAACATAAATTTATTTATACCATTCACTTCCGCTTTCGAAAGTTGTTTTTCGGCTTTGTTTTTCCTTATATTTTTCTATAGCCAATGCGAGCAATTTGTCGATCAGCTTGCCATAATCCACGCCTGTAGCCGCCCACAATTTTGGGTACATGCTAATTGAAGTAAAACCAGGAATTGTATTTAATTCATTCAAGTAAAATTTGCCGGTTTTGGAATCCATCAAAAAGTCCACGCGTGCCATTCCGCTGCATTGCATGGCTTTAAATGCGGCAATTGCCAACTCCTGCACCTTTTTTAAATCCGCTGCGGAAAGTTTTGCTGGAATAAAAAGCTTGGAAGCATTATCCACATATTTGGCATAAAAATCATAAAATTCGCGATTCGGAACAACCTCTCCCGCAACCGAAGCTTTTGGCTCGCTGTTGCCCAAAACCGCACATTCAATCTCTCTGGCATTCTCTACTCCTTTTTCCACCACCACGGAATTATCGAATTCGCATGCCAGCTCCATGGCTTTTTTTAGCTCAGCTTCTTTTTTTACTTTGGAAATTCCAACGCTGGAGCCCATGTTGCTTGGCTTTGTAAAACACGGAAATCCTATTTTCTTCGAAATTTCCTTTTTAACTTCATTAAAATTCTTTTTGATTTGTGACCTTGTGAAAGCCAAAAACTCCACTTGAGAAAGTCCACGCGCCAAGAAAATTTGCTTGGACATCAATTTATCCATGCAT
>JBAYHN010000027.1:0-16719 GCA_041666125.1 Candidatus Altimarinota bacterium
CTTGCTGGAATATTCGGTCGGGATTTTAGTAGGTAGATTAAATCTTTTAATTACATCTTTAATTCGCTCAGCCTCAGATTCTTTTAGTATTTTTTTGCCAACAGCTACGCGATTTTCCGCCACCATTCCAATTGCAACCGCATCACCATGAGGAAGCTTGTAATTACTAAGTTGCTCTATTGCGTGGCCCACAGTATGGCCATAATTTAAAATCATTCGCGATTGTCCGCCTTCTAATTTTATTGATTCCATTTTGTCTTTCTCTACAATTTTTCCCTTAATGTCCAAGTTCCAAGAAACCATTTTTTTAATTATAGTCGGTTGAAGCTTTAAGATTTTTCCGGCATTTCTCGCCAGAAAATCAAACAATTTCTTGTCATAAATAATTCCATGTTTTATAACCTCCGCCATTCCGGAGCAAAAAGCCTTTTTTGGCAGAGAATCAAGCATTTTTGGATCAACAATTATCATTTCCGGATCATAAAAAGTTCCAAGTAAATTTTTGCCTTCTTCCAAGTCTACGCCGGTTTTGCCGCCAATGCAGGAATCCACCATTGCCATTACAGTGGTTGGGATTGATACAAACTTAATTCCGCGCATAAAAATAGAAGCGACAAATCCGGTTAAATCGCCGATTACTCCGCCGCCAAGCGCAATTAGGCAAGAATCCCTTTTGATTCCGAGTTTCAAAAGGGATTTTGCGATTTTTTCTACGTAAGAAATGGATTTTGTGGTTTCGCCTGGAGGCAGAATAATAAGATTGCAATCAAGTCCTTTTCCGCGCATTTGCTTGAGCAGTTCCTCGCCCTGCTTTTTAATATTTGCATCCGTGATTATGGCAAAGTTCTTCCCGAGAGGTTTAACTTTTTGCGCAATGTTTTTAAATACGCCGTGTTGGACTATGATTTTAGTTTGCATATCAATATATATTTATAGCGTTTTATTGCATGCCAGCACAATAGGTTCAATTTCTTTCATGAACTTTGCGAACTCTTCGGCTGTAAGGGCCTGGTCTGCGTCAGAGAGCGCCTGTGCAGGGTTTGGATGAACTTCTACCATGATTCCGTCTGCACCTGCAGCAATCGCTGCGCGAGCCATTGGAGTGATTAACGGCTTTTTGCCGGTTCCATGGCTTGGATCAACAATTATTGGCAAGTGAGAGAGTTCTTTTACCAGCGGAACCGTTGCAAGGCACAGCGTATTGCGAGTTTCCGTTTCGAAAGTTCTAATTCCGCGTTCACACAGAATTACATTTTGATTGCCCTGTGAAAGTATGTATTCTGCGGCGAGCAAGAATTCTTTAATTGTAGCGGAAAGTCCGCGTTTTAACATTACGGGCTTTTTGCATTTGCCTACTTCTTTTAGCAGGTCGAAGTTTTGCATGTTGCGTGCGCCAATTTGAAGAATGTCTATGTGGCTGGCCGTGAAATCAACGTCGCGAACATCCATTATTTCGGAAATTGTAACTAGCCCATGTGCCTTCGCGGCTTTTTCCATCATTTGAATTCCTTTGCGGCCGAGCCCCTGGAATGCGTATGGAGTTGTGCGAGGTTTGAAAGCACCACCGCGCAGAATTTTCGCGCCCATCTTCGCAACAATTTTGGCAGACTCGTCAATTTGCTCCTCGCTTTCCACAGAGCATGGGCCGGCCATAATTGCCACCGTGTTTCCTCCAATTTCCACGTCGCCGCACTTAACGATAGTCCTTTCATGCTTTGTTTCGCGGCTTGCGAGTTTGTATGGTTGAAGCACCGGCATTACATTGGAAACGCCAGGCAGACTGGCAACGTGCCTTTCGTCCAGAACGCGCTCATCGCCGATTACGGCAATCACTGTGCGTTCCGTGCCATGCAGGGGAACCGGTTTTAAACCTTCGTACCTTTTAATTTCTTCCAGCACGCGCTCAATTTGTTCTTTTGGCGCATGCCTTTGCATTACGATAATCATATTTTGATTGGTTAATGGCTTTTTAAAGGGAACTGCGGCGATAAAGACAGGCACTCTTTTTAAATGATACGGCCTGCATTTTCGACACCGACACTGAGTGTAACATAGAGAAATTGGTTAAGAATAAATAAAAAAAATCCCTCGTGTCTGAGGGAGATTTGTTTAGTGTGATAAAACTACAAAATCGCCCTCAGGAAGTAGGGAAGTAAAAATAAAAGTTTACGCGATTTGTGGAGGTGAGATTCATAGTACGCGAAAATATTAAATCATTTAAAGCTTGCTGTCAAATTCTGATTCGCCTAGAATTGGCATATATATGGCTTTTTCTTGTAAAAAAATCAGTATCGTCGGCTTTGGTCGCTTTGGAAAAACTCTTTATAAACTTTTAAAAGACGATTTTGAAGTGGCGGTTTTTGATAAAAAGAAAATTAGTGGCATTTCACGCGAGGTTGCAAAAATTTATGATGCTGATGCGGTTTTTTATGCCGTGCCGATTGGTGAATTTGAAAAAGTTATTTTGGAGCATAAGAAATTTTTTACTGAGAAAAATATACTCATAGACGTTTTGTCCGTAAAAATGCATCCTGCGAAAATTTTAAATAAATATTTAAAAGGTACTAAGATTCAGGCCATTTTAACGCATCCGATGTTTGGGCCAGACAGCGTGCAGCATGGATTTAAAGATTTACCAATTATTTTGGATAAATTTCGCTCTGGAACTGACGCATACGCTTTTTGGAAAAAATATTTTATTAAAAAAGGTTTACGCATCATAGAAATGTCGGCAGGCGAACACGATAAATTGGCGGCGCATTCGCAAGGGCTCACACATTTTATTGGTCGTCTTTTGGATTCTTTTGGGTTTGAACCAACTAAAATTGATTCGCTTGGCGCAAAGAAACTTTTTGAAGTTAAATCTCAAACTTGCAACGACACATGGGAATTATTTAATGATCTTCAACATTACAATCCACACACAAAACAAATGCGCATAAAACTGGGTGATTGCTACGATAATTTGTACAATAAACTTTTGCCTCGCTGGGTGGATGAAAAGGTCGTTGTTTATGGAATTCAAGGAGGTAAAGGCAGTTTTAACGAGGAGGCTATTATGTATTACATCCGCAACGCCAATATCGAGAGGTTTAAAATTAAATATTTATACACAACGGAAAATGTGATGAAAGCCCTGCACAATGGTGAAATAGACGTTGGCCAATTTGCAATACACAACTCAGTAGGAGGAATCGTGGATGAAAGTATTCAGGCAATGTCGCGCTACAAATTTAGAATTTTGAAAGAATTTGCTATAAAAATTTCGCATGCGCTGATGATTCGGCGCGATGCTAAAATGGCTCAGGTTAAGGGAATAATGACGCATTCGCAGGTTGTTGCGCAGTGCGAAAAGACGCTTGCCGAAAAATATCCAAATTTGAAATATACCGAAGGCAAAGGCAAGATGATCGATCCGGCCATGGTCGCAAAATATTTGGCCGAAAAAAAGCTACCCAATCATGTTGCCACGATGGGTAGCAGTATTATTGCCAAGATTTACGGCCTGCAAATTGTAGAAGATAATCTGCAGGATGCGAAGGAAAACTATACGAGCTTTTTGCATGTTGTGCGCATGTAACAACTGGCCAGGTCTAGCCTTTTGTTAGTTCAAGCGCTTCGGTTTCATCCAGGGAGTCAACAGCTGTGTTTCTATAACCCGCTTGCCCAAATGCTTGGCGCAGTTCTTCGATTTTTTCGGTTGGCATTGTTCTTTGTCCGGTTCTATTTTCTTTAAAAGGATGCAGTCGCGGCTGCACCAAATCTGGTGGCAAAACATCAATAATTTCACGTGGGTCACAATCGCTGTTATCTGTAAGCGTAAATGTTAGCGTTGCCCTTCGGGTCCCTTCATAAGCTTGTTTTATTCTTTCGCACAAATCTCTTATTTTTTCCATGGAGTATAAGGGGACGCTGCTGCCTCTTCTTTGTTCCTGTCTGCCTTGCTCATTTGTGGATGCCAGCGAAATTTGCCAGCTTATTCCAGGCTCATAGTTTTTCATAAAATCAAAAGTTGTATCCAGATTTCTTCTTGTTATCGGCAGATCAGGCAAGACGGTGGAAATTTTAATTTTACGACGCAAATGGCGACTTACTTCTGCCAAAATATCGGGACAATGCGGATTTAAAAGCAGTTCACCACCATCGGTAAAATTTATTTTATAAGGATTTATTTGAAAATCTCTCTGCATAGCTTCTTTTTCCAGAATTCTTATTTGATCCACTACTTGTTCCGGAGTCAAATTGCCGTGAAGATCTTCTTTTCCCGGAGAATGAGAGCAGAATTTGCAGCCAATAATGCAGCCCAATTGAGGTGAAACTTCAAAAATATGACCACTGCCTTGCCTGTCTCTTGGCAGTAATCTGGCAACTATTGGATGCGCTTTTGCATTGCCAGCAAATTCATGTGGGAGGACAGATATTCTTAAGGCTTTGTTCCCATTGGAATCATAATCGCTATCATCGGGTGGCCCAAGAAGTTGAAGAGAATAATCGTTTCCGTGTGTATGCAATGTGTCCATAAAGTTTTGTTATTAATTAAATAAAAGGCCGTCATCCCCCGGGGAGACGGCCATAATATTTTGGACGTACTGTTCCCCGGAGGAGCATCTTTATCTTTGTGCGCTTAGTGAATGAAAATGTAAGAATCTGTTTAGTCATGAAGATTTAAATTATAAAAAAACTGCCTTTTTTGAGGAGGCAGTCTGCTTAGCTCTGAAATCTTATATCAATTTACACAGCAAACAGCCTCCGAAGTGGAGACTGCTTCTTGCTGCCAGTATTTTTAAAATTGATATATGTCATATTGACGCTTTTGATCTTACTCTAGCCATTTGTGCAAGTCAACGTGTGCTATTTTTCGCCGGAAAGTTGATGCGCAATCTTTGATTCCAGACTGTAAATTTCTATAAAACCCGCACTGGCATTTTGATTAAAATCAGAACATTTCATAAAAGTAGTGAGGTTCGTTTTTACAAGGCTGTTTGGCGATTTTATGGCCAACACAGTCACATTTCCCTTATATAATTTTATAGTAACTTCGCCCTCAACTTTTTTGTTGATGGAATTTATGAATTTATTTAAATGCACCATCAGCGGTTCATACCATTTTGCGCCATAGCAAAGGTAAGCCCATTTTTCATCAATTCTGGATTTTTCAAAATTTTCTTCTCTTGTACATACACATTTTTCAAGTGTTTGATGAGCCGTGATTAATATGTGCGCGGCCGGCATTTCGTAAACATCTCTTATTTTAAGTCCAACAATTCTATCTTCTATGTGAATTGAAATTCCGATTCCGTGCGCTGCGCCAAGCGCATTTAGCGCTGCAATAACTTGCTGCAGGCTTAGATCTTTTCCATTTATGGAAATTGGAATTCCTTTTTTAAATCCAATTGTAATCGTTGCGGATTCATTTGGTGCAGCTTCCGGCGTTGAACAATGAGCCAATATTTTTTCTAGTGGCGGAATTTTGGATGGATCTTCTATTTCGCCTCCCTCTGCGGAAATTCCCCACATGTTGTCATCATAAGAATATGGTTTTTCTAGGGTGTGCGAGACCGGAATCCCATGTTTCTTTGCATATGCAATTTCTTCTTCTCTGCCGAGCGACCATTCTCTAACCGGCGCAATTATTTTCATTTCCGGATTTAATGTAAGAACGCCGGCTTCAATTCTAACTTGGTCATTGCCTTTGCCGGTGCATCCGTGCGCAATTGCGTCCGCGCCATATTTTTCTGCGATTTGGACCGCTATTTTTGCGAGTAATGGTCTGCCAATGCAAGTTGCCATGTGATAATTGCCCTGGTAGCAGGCATTTGCTCTAATTGCCGGCACAATGTAGCTGTGTGCAAATTCTTCTTTGGCATCTACAACTATCGCTTCCACCGCACCAAAGTCGAGTGCTTTTTGCTTTATTTTAACCAAATCGTCGGCCATTTGTCCTATGTCCACCGTCAATGCGATTACTTGGCATTTGTAATGTTCCTGCAGCCACACGAGCATGACAGAAGTATCCAAACCTCCGGAATAAAGAAGTACCACTTTTTTTACTTTGCCCGCCTCCGCTTCATGCGAAGCCACTTTGCAATATTGTTTTTGAGTATCCATAATTTAAAAAGTTAAAATAATAATAAAAATAAAAAAGAATTTATGATAAATAAAATGAGAGTAAGGATTTTGCGATGTGTAAGCGACATTCAGCTTGATCGAATACAATAGATTTAGGGCCGTCTATAATTGCATCCGTAACTTCTTCGCCTCTGTGGGCCGGAAGATCATGCATAAAAAGTGCATCCGGTTTTGCAAACTTGAGCAAGTCGTCATCTACTTGATAACCTTTAAAGTCATGTAAACGTTTTTCTTTTTCCGCTTCTTGCCCCATAGAAACAAACGTGTCTGTATAAACAATATCGGCGTCTGATATTGCTTCATTCGGGTCTCTTAAAAATACAGAAGACACACCGTTTTGAATTGCGTTTTGTTCTATGTCTTTTTGTTCGGAAACAGGTATTTCATATCCTTTCGGACTCGCAATTTTAAAGTTCATGCCTACGATCGCGCACATTTGCATAAGTGATGTTGCCACATTGTTTCCGTCGCCGATAAATGCAACAGTTAATCCGTTTGTGGATTTTTTTCGCCAAGTTATTGCCATCAAATCTGCAAGCGCCTGCGTTGGATGATGTTTGTCGCAAAGGGCGTTAATAACAGGTTTTTCCACGATGTCGGAAATCGTTTTTATTGTATCGTGGCTGTAAACTCTCGCCAAAATAAGATCAACAAATCTTTCCAAATTTCTGGCGATATCCGGAATGGATTCGCGCCCACGTTCGTTATTGCCACTGGCTAAAATTTGGGAACTCGCGAGAAAAATCGGAATTCCACCGAGATAAGAAGTGGCCAGCTCAAACGCCACTTTTGTGCGCAGCGAAGGTTTTTCGAAAATCATCGCAACGGATTTTCCATTTAGCAGATTTTCATAGCGCAATCCCATGTCTTTTTTAGCTTTGAATTCAAAGGCACGACGCACGATCGCCAGAATTTCTTCTTTCGTTAGATCCGGTATCCGCGTCAAATCTTTTTTCATATGGCGTGTGGTTAAGAAATATAAAAAAACTCCCGCTCTTGTTCACAAGCCGAAGCTTGTAAGCAAGGACGGGAGTCAAATAACTCACGTGGTACCACCTTGTTTTGCCTTTCTGATCACTCAAAAAAGCCTTAACCCGTTCTCGTGCCCTAAAGTTCTAGAACTTGTCGGAGACAAACGGTGCAAGAAGATGACGGCTTGCTGCCGACCTCGTCATTTAAGCGAGGCTCCTCCTTAAAAATAAGGAAAAGGGTGCGTTCGGTTTTCTATTGTCTGTCGGGCTTTCAGCTGTCCCAACTTGCTATAGACCTTAGATAAACTTACTTCTCCCAAGGATTTAAAAATATTTTAATAGAACAAAAGTGACTTCATTTTAGTTCTGAATGCGCGATTGTCAAGCATAAGGGCGAGTGCCATCCACAAGCGGTGGTGGCCAAGGCCAAGGCCGAGTGCCATGCCCAAAAATGTTTTTTTGGTATACTGCAGTCAATGATAGACGCTCACTCCCACATTCACGTTCGCCAATTCGATGCCGATCGCGACGAAGTTATAAAACGCGCGCAGGCCGCAGGGATCACGAAAATGATCAATGTAGGTTTTGATATTGAAGGAATTTTTCAGGCGGTAGCTCTGGCAAAAAAACACGATTTTATTTATGCCGCGGTTGGGATTCATCCGCATTTGGCGTCGGAGTGGAACGAAGACAGCGAAGAGAAAATTAAGAAGGTTGTAAAAATGGAAGAAAAAATTGTGGCGATTGGCGAGACCGGTTTGGATTTTTATAAAAATTTTCAGCCTGTGGATTTGCAAGAAAAAGCTTTTCGTGGGCAAATAAAAATTGCGCAAAAATTTGATTTGCCAATAATAATTCATTGCCGCGATGCTTACAAAGATGTTTTTAGAATTTTGGAAGAGGAGGGAATGAAACGTGTTCTTTTGCATTGTTTTACCGGAAAAATGGAAGAAGCCGTTTATGCTTTAAAAATGGGATACTTTTTAGCTTTTACCGGAGTTATAACTTATCCGTCTGCGGGTGACCTGCGTGAAGTTGCGGCACAAACTCCACTTGGCCGAATTTTAATCGAAACCGATTGTCCTTTTTTGGCTCCAAAAAGTAAGCGTGGACAGCGCAACGAGCCGAGTTTTATTCCGGAAACTTACAAAGAAGTCGCCAAAATAAAGAAAATGTCGGACGCCGATTTTATTGCAGCTATTAGCCAAAATGCCAGTACATTTTTTAAGTTATAACTGTTGTAAATACACCACATTTTTCGGATACAAATACTTGACAAGGGCGGTTTAATTATATATATTCGGAGTAAATGAGATCATCAGTATCTGACAACCGAGCATGTACCCTAATTACCTGGACACCAGTCAAGGGACTCTTTGTTGTTAAGAGAGACGCTGTGTGATGATCTAAACATCCTTAAAACACAGCCCCTCTCTAAACAGAAAGGGGCGCTTTAAAGTAACTATTAAGCTCACATCTTATGTCAAATGAAGACGCAACAAATGGAAATGGATTGAGAGGTTCAGTGGCACCAGATCTGCCAAAGGAACTCAGAGGTCTGGATCCAACAGTTTGGAATGAAATGTGGAGTGCACTTGTTCCAGAACTTAAGGGGCAAGATTCTTTTTTGAGCGGTGTTAATAGGGCGGCTGCAAGTGCTGCAGCAAAACTTGTCCCTGGCAAAATGGTTGCTTTGGCCATAGATAGGATTTTGCAAAGTGAGGCCAGCATAGAAGCTTTGAGGCAAGATATTAGAGAGGAAATAAATGGTGCAGTCGAGCTTTTTTTGTTAGCGGAAGAGATTCTGCCCGTAAAAAGTGAAGCCATGACGGCAGAAAATCCAGAAGAATGGAATAATGCGCTTAGAGCATTCTTAACACGATATTCCCCAGATAAATTATTAGTTAATTTCTTTGGAGATTATATTCTGCGCAATTCAGCCAGTAGATTGCCAGTGCCACAAGCAGAGTTTTCCGAGTGGGCAACAAGTGAAGAGGTAGTCCGTGGTCTTATGGATAGAGTCTCTATTGAAGTTCAAAAAGCAATGCAAACTGTTTGGGGGCAAACTGTTTGGGGAAGTATGGAAAGAGTTGCGAGTGGAAGTTTTAATGCCGGGGTTTTTGATGGTAGGTTCTATTCGGCTCTAACACTTGCAGAGGATGGAGTAACCATTGATGCAATAAACCCTCGCACCTTGAGGGGCAATATAGGAGGTATGTTCAACAGTATAAATGTGACCGAAGAAGCTTTTACTGCCAGTTTTGTACAACTCGCACAAGACCTTATGGGCAAAGCTGGACGCCCGGAACAAGCCGTGGAGACAATTTTAATGCCATTATGTGCAACAGTTGGACTTCATGCATTGGCGGATGAATGGCGCATAGGCGACACTAGAAATAATATCGGTATCCTTACTGCTGTAGCTAAGAAATGGTTAGAAGAAGGGAATGCAGCTGCATATGAAATTCTTAGTAGAATTGAAAGGGCAAGTCAGCCCCCACGTTCAGCAAGAAAAGGATCTAATGGCGGTGCCATGAATGGAACCAAGGATGCAGTGAGAAAAAGAAACTGGTAATTTACGCAAAGAAATTTCTTTGAATATCGCCAATGTTTTTATAGTCTTTCAATAACTCAAGTCCCATCTTTGTAATTTCTTTTTTGCGTTTTTCCAGTTCGCGCGGCACGCGGATTTCGCCAGAAAGTCCGATTTCGCCGATCGCAACAAGGCTTTTTGGCAGTGATGTTTTAAAGTAAGAAGAAAGCACAGCCATACAAACGCCGAGGTCTGCAGCCGGATCTTTTAAGCTATAGCCGGAAACCACATTCACATAAACATCTTGATTCCCCAAATTAACTTTTAAATGTTTTTGCAAAACTGCGAGTAAAAGTTGAAGTCTATTCGTATCGAATCCGCTGGCTTTGCGCACAGGATAGCCAAAAACCGTAGTATTTGTTAGCGCCTGAACTTCCAGCAGAATTGGCCTGCTGCCTTCTACCGTTACAACCAAAGCAGAGCCAATAGGGGACTGCGTCCTGCCTTTTATAAAGAATTCTGCAGGATTAACAATTTCTTTTAGCCCTTCGGCCGTCATTTCAAAAATTCCAACTTCGTCTGTTCCGCCAAAGCGATTCTTAACTCCGCGCAAAAGCCTAAAATCATGCAGGCGGCTTCCTTCAATATATAAAACAGTGTCTACCAAATGTTCCAGCACGCGCGGACCGGCAAGCGTTCCATCTTTTGTAACATGGCCGATCAAAAGCACGGACATTTTTTTTGGTTTCGCAAATTCCAAAATCCTTTCTGCACAAAGTCTCACTTGAGAAACAGAACCAGCCCCGCCGGGAATTGCCTGCGAATTTATAACTTGCACCGAATCGACAATCAAAAAATCAATCTTTTCTTCGCTTGCTGTAGCCAAAATCGTCTCCAGATTTGTTTCCGAAAGTAGCTGAAGATTTTTTAGTCCAAGCCCAAGCCTCTGTCCGCGCAGCGAAATTTGCTCTTCGGATTCTTCGCCGGAAACATACAAAACTTTTTTGCCTTGCTCACACAATTTATCCGCAATTTGCAGAGTGATTGTAGATTTTCCGATTCCAGGCTCGCCGGTTAATAGCAAAAGTGAACCGGATACAACGCCACCCCCAAGCACGCGGTCAATCTCGCCAATTCCAATTTTTGTTCGCGAATCGCCCTTTAAATTTCTTAAAATATTTGAATATTCCTGTGGCGTGCGGCTATGAGCTTTAATTTTTTTTTGGAATGCCGACGCTTGTTTAACTTCACCCTCCGCAAACGAATTCCACGCTTCGCAATTTGGGCATTTACCAACCCATTTTGAAGATTGATAGCTGCACTGTGAGCAAATATATTGAGTCGAAATTTTCATAAAAACTCAAAGTTAAAATGATTTCCCTTGGAACCGTATTTTACAGCAGAAAAGGCCGGCCTTAAACAAGTTCAGGATGACAGCTTCACTTTTAGCGGTTGGCAATAACTTTCTCGTAAATTTCCGCTGTCTTTAGCGCCATTTCGCGAGCATTAAATCTCTTTTCCACCCTTTCTTTTGCCGCTTTAGCAAGCAATGCGGAAGGCGCAGGATTTTTTAATATTTTAATTACAGCCTCGGCCAAATGATCCGGATTTTGAGAATCAACAAGCAGTCCGGTTTTTAAATCTTCAATTATTTCCGGAATTCCACCGACGCGCGTTGCAACAGTAGGTACACCGGCAACAGCAGCTTCCAAAATCACAAGTCCAAAAGCTTCGCGCACGCTTGGCAAAACAAAAACATCCGAAACAGTCATAAGTTTTGCGATGTCTTTGCGGCGCCCAAGAAACACAACATTATTTTTTATCGGCAGTGCCAATTTTTCATAAAATTTTCTGCGTGAACCTTCTCCTGCAAGAGCCAAAATGGCATTTGGAAATTCCGCAATAATCTTTTTCATCGCTTCAATCAAAAACTTTTGCCCTTTGCGTTCATGCAATTCCGCAGCACACAAAATTATTTTATCATTCAAACTACGTGCCAAATTTGCCAATTTATATTCATTTTCATTTTCCAGTACGCACTGATTTCTGAATTCTTCAATATCAATCCCGTTATAAATAACATGAATTAATGGCTCCAGAGAGGCATCTTGTTCAAGCACCAGTTTCTTTGCAGCTGTAGACGCGGTTATAATCGCCTTCACATTTTTTACAAGTTTTTTCTTTAGCCAGCCCTTAATTCCGGTCAACAAAAAAGGATCATGTTCGGTTATTACGAGCGGAGTTTTGTCGGCCGCAAGCATTGCAAATCTGCAGCTCGCCGGATTCCAAACGTGAGCATGTACCAAATCAAAATGCGGCAAAAGTTTGCGCAAATAAAAATAATGTCGCGGATCATGTTTGTGGAGAACTTTTAGGCGTTGCACTTGCACTCCAAGTTCCATAAACTGCCTGCACCACTGATTTAGACTTTTATTGCAGGCGCATGCCAAAGTCACAGAATACTTATCGGCCGGCAAAAATTTCGCCAAAAGCATCATTTGGTTCTCTGCGCCTCCAAGAAGGGGAGTATCTGTATAAAATAATATTTTTTTCATTCAGACAGCAGGGTAAAATTGCCCAAACATCATAATGCAAACAGGTTAAATGAACACTTGACTAATCTGTTAAAGTAGTACAGAATAGCGCACTATATGCCACACAAACAGAAAGCAGCAACCCCACCAGAGCAAACAGAAGCACCAAAAGTCTATAATCCTACGGATGTTTATTTGCCTCTAACAAGAAAAGACGCCACACAAGATGAGCTTGTCATGTTGTTATTTAGGCGAACTTCCCCATTTTTACCTACGCATGTTCTAACTCCGCAGTCCAAAAGATTTATGCATGCGAGTTACGTTCAGCGTTTGTTTAATGAACTGCAACGCAGGTACGTTGGAGTTTTGATGAAAGAAAGGCATTCTCAAGCTATTGCAAGCAAAGTTGAATCTGGTATGTATACCGATGTTCCTAGAATTTGCGAGAATATTGCTGACGGAGTTACGAGAGATGCCGTTTTCCCTGAACTTAGAAAAGTTAGAGATAATTCAACGTGTGATTTTTTGGCGGCTCTTGGATTTGAACCACCTAAAGACATTCAAGCGATAGCTAATGCAGGAAGCGAACCGGACGGATTTAGGTTTTATAACGAAGTAATGTCTTCTCTTAATGATAAAGTTGTTGAAGGTAAACCTGATGAAGAAATGGAACCCGAGGAACTAAGAAATAAAATCAAATTACTTAAATTGAGAGAGTGGATAGGTACGACAAATAATGAATTTCAACAATGTATTGCAGAAGCATATGAATTTTTATCTCAAAGTATTAAGCCGATTGCTCCGCATGGGATTAAGGGACAAGAATTTGGGATGATCACGGATCTTGGCACTCAATCTTTTGCCGGTTTGTTGACAATTGTTTTTAACAAAAAAACGGATATTAATATACGGTTTGAAGCGCTACGCCTTTTGGAATGGGCCATTGCTTTTTATTCGATAAAAACGAATCCTGTTTTTAAAGCTCAACAAGCAGTTAGAGCGGAAATGCATGAAAAATTCCAAATGTTTTTGTGGGCTTCGGATGGAGAATTTTTGCCAATGACTATTCCGGGCGAATGGCTAGAAAAAATAATGAAGGAGGAAGGAATGTCAGAAGAATCAAGACGCAGAGAGACAGATTCACCTAGTGAGGATATTCAAGTGACTGCGCGCAAAATCGGGAATAGAGCGCGTAGAGCACTTAGCGCACACAATGGGCAAGTAATTAATAATGACAGGCTCATGCTCGAAACCAGGGGAAAGACTCATCAGGCAACTGCAGCTAAGCTATTTATTAGACATCGTGAAATAAATGAGGCCAGAGCTACGGTTGGAGGCATGAAAACAAGCATATCTTTGGAAAAAGCGACGTCTATAATTGAAAAGTATAAAAGACGTGCACTTGATCGAGGGCATACTGAAGATGTTTTTAATGTTAAACCGGCATCTTTTGATGTGCTGGATGATCAAGTAGGAGGAACTTTGATTGTTAATTTGGCAAAGCCAATCGATGAATTAACCGAAGCGGAAAAACCAAAAGTTTTAAATATGTTTTCTGATATGGCAGATTTCGTTGCTGTTCGTCTTGGTCTTAGAAATGTTAGAAAAGAAGCAGATAAGTTGTTCTCCCAAAATTTAGAAAATGATGTTTCGTCCGATACTTTTAGAGTTTATAAATTACACGGCACCATTGAAGTACAAGTTCCAGTTCATGAAAATAATTGTTTGGTAATGACAGAACTGGAGGTGCCAGTTGAGATTCAGCTGGTTCCATTGGTAACTTACCTTAGGGGGAAATTGCCTGGTAAAAGCGGCCACTCGACATACAAAAATAACCAAATTCGTGATCTCGGAGTGCTTTTGATGCCGGATAGGATTGGAAGTAGCGATTTGTACCCCGGAGTCAGAAAAGGGCGGCGCGCTCCATTATGGCTCAGATACGATGTCTTTGAGGGCGATGGTGACGGCATATAAGGCAGATTTTGCGGCAAATCCGACTTTATTTTTCAGGTTAAAAGTGCTATAATTTACAGATTAAATTGAATCAAAACTATGGCACGATTTTTTTGCGCATTCACGGGAATTTTTAAGCAGACCGGTTTTGGGCGAAATCCTGCGGATAATCCAGGCGGCAGACCACCGGAAGGGGGTTCTGCTGTGCCACCTCAAGAAAAGGGCAAAGAGGCTGGCAAAAAAGAATCTCCGGGCGAAAAAGCAGACACGGCTCCAAAAAAGCCGGAAAAATCTCCTGAACAAAGAGCAGAAGATGCTTTGACAGAGGCCAAGACAGCCGGCAAGGACAAAACCGAAAAAGGTCTAAACGCCATGGATGCAGAGCAGCAAAAACTTGCCGAAAAGCACATGGAAAGTTATTTAAAGAAATATCGCGATTTGGCAAAAGAAACAAAGCCGGGAGAACCAAATGAAGAATTAAAAAAGGCACTCGAAAAAGCGCAAAGCATAGAAACTTCGGTTTTTAAGCTGCAGTCGGGCATGAAATTTTCCGAAATGTCCGCGATGTTTTTAAAAGAAGGCAAAAATTTTGAATTTACTGTTGATTTAAAGGGCGACACGAAATTCGAACTTAATATTGGACTTGGACATATTTTGCCACCGTCTGTAAAAAAAGTTCGAGTGACGGATGATAGTGGCATTGTACGCGAAGGTACACGCCAAATCCACGGCGGCGGCAGCAAAGTTGGCTACTACGACGAAAATGGATACATTCCGGTTTTTAGCGGATACAAAGTGCAGGTATTGGAAACGATGGATGAGAACAGCACAGAGGTTAAGCAGATTGAAAGCAAAGAAAAAGAATTTTATTCCGAAAAGAAGTTGCTTGTAAGAAATGAATCTTGGAGGCAAGAAACCATCGATGACATAGTTAGATCAAAAGAGGTGGATGATGATAAATTTAAACAGGATTGGACGAAAATTTCCGAAATTCTTTTGAAAGAGAAAATTAAAATGGATGCCTACACTTCTTTGTTGGATGGTTCTTTTTTGCGGTCATTTAACGGTGAGGCATATAAATTGCTAGACGAAAAAACGGTTAAATTAATTAAGCAATATTCTGCAACCGGTTATGAATTTAGAATTGCCGATTTGAGCACAGTTAACGAATTGGCAAATGATAAAGATTATCCAAAAAAGCTTGATGAGTTGGCTGCTCAAACTCGTGAGAGACTTAAAAAAGGTCCAGCTGATAAAGTTACTTTAAAGCAGATGTTGGAAGCAAAATCTGGTGCACAGGGTGCGAAAACGCTGGATGAAGTTAGAGCCCTTCCGCTATTCCGCAGAAGGGTGGCAGAGAACGGCCTACAATTTAAAACTCCGGACGATTACATAAGAGCTTTTAGAAATTTTCGCGTGGAGGTTGGTAAAATAAATCCAGATTTATACAGGGATGGGGAAAAAGTTGGAGATGGAAAACTCAAATGCGCTTGGTATATTTCACAAGTTTTGGGATTAAAGCCGGGTAAAGGTTTCTCGGCCTCAGCTCCACAGCTTTTTGCCGGGCTCGTAAATAGTGGAGGCAACATTGTTCCGGAAGCTAAAGATTTACAGCCGGGCGACGTGGTTTTCTATCGCGGAACTTATAATAATTTGTGGCATGGAATTTCACACATCGGAATTGTGGTTGGTCGCAAAGAAAACGGAAGCATAATTGTTCGCCATCACACGGGCGAAATTCAAGGCGTCGTCACAAAAGAAATGGACACAGAGTCTCAAAAATTCTATGCCGGCGTCCGCAATCCCCAAATAACTGCACAGCTTGCTTCGCTCGAGAAAACCAGAACAGTTTAAAAAAGATTTTATGCCCCCTGAAAGTCCAAAAACATGTATTGAAGGGACAGCAGCTACTTCTAACCAAGATAAATGCTCAACTCCTATAGAAGGAGCGTTAATAGCCGTTCAGTCTGGACGAGAGGCACTTGATAGATTCTCAGCCGATGGAGCATATACTCTCGCTCAATTAAAAAGTCTTCCATCTTATTCGCGCTATTGTGGGTATGCGGGAAATAATAAGCAAAAAATAACTCCAGAACAATATTTGCGAGATTTTTTCCCAAAAGATCAGATTGGAACGGTACGAATCGGTAATGTAAATCCTAATTTGCTTCCAAATGGAGCAAAAAGAGGAGAAGAGTTGAAATGTGCTTGGTACGTTTCTAAAGTTTTAGGTTTGGATTGGCAAAGCGGATTTACGGAATCGGCCCCTATGCTTTTTGCGGGATTGGTAAAAAGTGGAGGATTACTGGTTCCAGATCCCAAAGATTTAAAAGAGGGAGACGTTATTTTTGAAAAAGGAACTTTTGGGGAGGGGCCATCAAAAGATGACCATGCAATTACCCACGTTGGTATTGTTTTAAAGAAATGGGAAGAAAACGGTAAACAAAAAATTCTTTTTCGTCATCACAGCGGTAGCGTAAGCGGGGTAATGACATCGGAGATAGAACTTGATTCTAGTAAGTTTGACAAACAGTTCTACGCCGGCGTTCGCAATTCGCAGATCACCGCACAGCTTGCTGCATTAGATAAAAGTAAAATA
>JBAYHN010000028.1:0-15597 GCA_041666125.1 Candidatus Altimarinota bacterium
AATAATTAAGAGTTCTGCAAGGAGAATAGGGGCTTTAGTGGCCTCGATGCATAAAATAAGAAAAGCCACGCAAGAGGAAACATCTATCGCTACAGCTGCAAAACTTTTAAGATCTATGCGTGATATAGGTTTGCTTGCGTTGCAAGTAAGATTTGCTGATCGTCTTAACAATATAAGCGATCTAGATGGTATAGAGGAATCAAAGCAAAAAAGAATAGCCAAAGAAACAGATGAAATTCACGTTAGACTTGCCGACATAGTTGATATGTTGCCAATGAGAAATAGGCTTAATGACAGAAGTGCGGTAATTTTAAATCCGGATTTATATTTTGGATTTCAGGAATTGCAGCAGAAACGTCAAAGTGGCAGTTTGGCCACTAAATTACATGAAGTTTTTAATGATGAGGCCAGAATTAAATATAAACTTGTTGATTCTCCGATATATAGCCCGATGTCACTCGCGGATTTTTCGGTGCCGCTAAATAGGCCGATTCCCGAGATTCGACTGGCTGATCTTGGTGTAAATAGAACAACGCCTGTTCATGAGATCGAGGTGATAGTTGAACCTGGTGTGGATTTAAGAGATGTGGGGCATTTTATTTCAAAAAACTTTGCACAGAAAAGCGATCATCCGGAGAGAAAGGATTTGTTTGATCGAGGAGTTTTACTTGAAATTCGTTCTGTGAGATATGGAATTATAAGATTTCGCATAAATGACAGAATTGCGGAGGCAAGATCTAAAAGGGGAGGATGCATAGAAGCTGCAGACGACGGAGGAACTATGCAGGTTGATGATTCCGGTGATCGCGTGAGGCGTGTAATTAGCGGTATTTTTAAAGATGCCGGCAAGGACGACGCTCTGGTTGTTAAACTCTCAAAAGAAAGATTATTGCCACCACCTATTACAGTTTACACCCCAACAAATGAACCAATAATGTTGCACAAAGGTGATATAGTCGCAGATTTTGCCGTAAAGATTAGCAGCGATTTCCTTTTGCATTTTAAAGGGGCGCGCGAACTTTTGAAGCGAGGCAGCAAACCGCTTGGTTTTTTTGACCAACTTGAAGATGGTATGACCGTGGAACTTGAGGAACAAAGTGGAGAAAATGCCGGTCCCAATGTAATAAAGCCTGATCCTGGACTGTTGCTTTATGTAGGTAGAGATGCAAAGGAAGCCTTGCGCGAGAAATATTTATGCAGAGCAGAAAAACCTGGAGATTCCTTTGCCATTGCCGTCCGCGGTGAACAATATATCTCAAAAATCGCCAATTTATTGGGAATAGAGGAAGGAGACATAATGAGCGCCATTAAAATTGCACATCCGCAGTTTTCGCCCTTATATGAAGACCAGATCTTGTGGCACGTTGGGAGAGGCGATATAGAAATATTAAGCACATTAAACGACACTATCTTTAAAAGAAGTGAATCCGGAGAACAAGAAAGATTCAGCCCAGCCTCTTTGGAAATTAGTATTATTGTTCCGGATATACCTGGTGCTTTAACTGCCTTTACGAAGAATTTTGAGCCGGAACAAATTAATTTGGATAATATTAAACGGCTAAATAAAAAACAGATGAAAAGAGTACCTGCCGGGACGATTGGCTTCAAAATCACTATTTCCGACGCAAGTGGCAAAAAATCCCCAATAGATATGGCAAAATTCTTGCTCAAAATGTCATATCTTCATTCTGTGCGAATTCACCGCAGCGGGAACTAATTATCTTTGTTCTCGAGTGTTTCTAGTTGTTCAGGCTTTTGGATTCTTTTCTCGTTGTCGACGGATTTCTCTCTGATTGTGTTTTTCTGAGGTGTGAATTTCTGTAATTCAATCTTTTGCTCTTTAACCTGCTTTTTTTCTGATTTTAGTTCAGGAACTTTTATTACTTGCACCGGAATTTGGAAGGATCTCTGGAAATAAATTTCCATTTCCGGATTAAGCTTTATATCTGCCATTTGATTGGAAAGAGCCTGCGAAAGCCCGTGTGCTCGCCCAAATTTGCCTTCTTCCAGCGCTTGTTTTGCCATTTCGATTTGCTTCTGCATAACTTCACGATTCTGAATCTGCATGTTGTTGAACATGTTTACAGTATTGCGAACATTATCTGCAGCCTGAATGTTAATTTCATCTGCAAACTTGGCATTTTGTTCGCCATCCAGCTTCATTTTAATATTTACAACTTTTACCTTTAGGATAATCGCTTTATTTGCCTGCTCTTTTGCAACAAGGCTGCGGGCAAGATGCAAATCTTCCTGATTAATAAATCTGACCACTATTTTTTGGACAGTCGGTTTTTTTACTTTTTTATTTACAGTAGAAAGCTGTGTCCTCTGTTTTTCTGTTAATGCTTCGAGTGAAGCCAGAGCCGTTTGTGCCTGTGCCGGATCAGTAATTTTCTCTTCAATAACCTTGGAAGCAAGCTCGATTTGCTGGCACATGTCCGAAAGAGTGTGCTCCAATTTATATTCATCGGAACCGCTCAAACTTATAAAATTACTTGCATCATGAGCCTGTGCGGTAGGAATAAGGCTTACCAAAGATGGCTTATTTGCCATTATGGTTTGAGCTTCATTAAAACGTCTGTCTGAAAATTTAAGATATGTATTTACCTGCTTAGATGGAGTAGATGCAAAAGCCAATTCTATCTTTTCTCCTGCTGTCTTCCATCCATATAATAAATCTCCATAAACCGTGCCTGGTTGGTATGCCAAGGCCGTGCCACCAACAAAAACCACGATAAGTGCCGTGATTGCCGAATAAGCAAAATTCATTTTCCTAAAAGAGCCCATGAAAGTCTGCCAGAAATTAAAAACGCCTTTTTCTTCTGAAATTTCTCCGGTTTCTTTTAACTGTGCGGCCTGCGCCAATTTTAAAAGCTCCATATAAAACTTCTTGTCGGCTTTTGGATCACGACTGATCATAGGCGCGGATTTGAACAATTTTTCTATCTGTTCTTCCGTGCTGCCTACTGAATTGTTATTTGGATTATTGGCGTTCATATTTGCCTGCGTTAGGTTCTTTAAATTTAATTTCGAATTTATTGCGTAATGAAGTTGTTATTCTGGAGAGTGCCGTGCGAATTGCCCCTTCTTCTTTGCCCAATATGTTTGCGATTTCGCTATAACTTAGATCATTTACATATCTCATTATTACTAGAGATTTTTGACTTTCCGGTAACCCCTCCAGTAATTCAAAGATCTTCTCCACAGTCATTTTTCTTTCCAGCGCATTATTCTCATCGTAATCTTTCGTTACCTTTAGCGCATCGTCCAGAGACAAGACGTTTTTTTTGGAATAATAGAAATTGATTAAATGATTGTGGGCGATTGCGAATATCCAAGTTTTGAATGATCTTTCCCTGTCGAAGGTGTGAAAAGCATTAAATGCTTTTATGAATATTTCAGACGTCAGATCTTCTGCCACAGCACGGTCAAACCCAACACGATAAAAGATGTAATTTAGAACCGATTCTTTGTTCTCTTCGTAATGCTTCGAGAACATGTCGATATCTTGCTGTTTGTCTTGCATACCTATTCACATTTAAGTTCTACAGATAGATTCTACTTTTGTTACGACTAAATGGCGAATCTAAAAAAAGAAAGATTCGGAATACAAAACCGAGCCTGCAACAAATAACATAAAATAACTCGCTTTAGGTTACTATTTGGCTTTAGCAACGAGACGAGAAAGAGATGATTTCTTCCTTGAAGCGTTGTTCTTGTGCAAAAGATTGTGTCTTGCCGCCTTATCAATCAGGCTAAAAACAGCAGGCAGTTGCTTTGCAGCCTCATCCACCTTTTTTAGAGTTACTAACTTTACTAACTGTTTGATACCTGTTTTGTAGGCATCTTTTTGTAGGCGGTTAGCGTTTCTGTGTTTCTCTGACTGCCTTAAATCCTTAATTGCGGCTTTTATAATTGGCATAGCGGGCTATACTATAAGGGCTTAGCCATTTATAGTCAATATATTTATGAATCAACCTGTTATTTTAGCTTCCAAGAGTCCGTGGAGGAAGAGACTTCTTAAGAAATATGGCATTTCCGCCAAGGTGCATGTAAGCAACTTTGATGAGATTTTTAAGGCAAAAACTCCAAAAGATATAGTTTTGCATAATGCGGTGGGCAAGGCAGAGTTTGTTGCGAAGCACTATAAAAAGGGGATCATTATAGGTGTTGATACAATTGGCGTGCACAAAGGCAAAATCCTCACGAAGCCAAAAGATAAAGACGATGCCAGGCGGATGCTCGGGCGGCTTTCGGGTCAAACTCATGAAGTTATTTCCGGGGTTTGTGTGATTGATTTGGCGACCGGCAAAAAATATATTTTTGCTGACACGACAAAAGTTATTTTTAATAAAATTGAAAAGTCGGAACTGGAAAAATATTTGGCGAGCAATCAATGGGTTGGGAAGGCGGGAGCATATGCGGTGCAGGCGCGCGCCAAAAAGTTTGTAAAAAAAATTGACGGCGACATTACTAATGTTGTCGGTATCCCTATGGTGAAATTAAAAAAGATTTTTATAAAAATGACGGCACAGAAATAATGTGTTACATTTAAATTACTTATGGGTAATTCAGGAAAAGTCGGAGTTTTATTCGGAATGGTTTTGGGCGCAACGCTCGGTGTTCTTTTTGCGCCACGAGCCGGCAAAGATTTGAGATCCAAAATTAATGCTGATCGCAAAAAAGGGAAGATTGGCATTTCTCCATTGGGCGATGATTTAAAGGAGGTTGGTGGTGAGTTGGCCAAAGCCGCGCGTGAAATTTATGAATCCAAAGATGTTCAGCAATTGATTAAAAGCGGAAGAATAAAGGTAAAAGGACTGTCGGATGAGCTTGTTGGTAACATTGCAGATTTTCATGTTCAGAGAATTAAGCCTCTGCACAAATCAATTAAGAGCAACATTAAAAGTCATATTGCAAAAGGAAAAACATTATTGAAGAGAGCAGATTCGGAACTTGGTGATTTAAATAAAAAGGCCAAGGCCAGCGCAAAGATTGGTAAAAAAGCGGTAAATCAAATTAAAAAGGTAATAAAAAAGAAATCGAAATAATAAAAAAATGATAGAACGGTTTTTTCGTCCTATCACTTTTTGTTGTTAAATTTTTAGTGTGAGATTTAGCGGCTCAATTTGTTTTTTCTCCTTCTCTTGGCTAAGTAATATAGGCCATTTGCGCCTGCTACCAATATTGGATAAAGAAGCATTTCCGGGCCTGTGGCTCCTTGGATTGCTGAGCCGTACATTTGTTTTGCGGAAGCGCCGGTTGTGCCTGCGGCGACGTTGCCTGAACTCGCAATGTCATTTGCACTTTCGCGAGTACCAAAACTACTTGATGATGTTCCTGTATTGCTCCAATTTCCAGTTCCGCTGCCAGTAGTACTGCCGCTGGTGCTACCACCGGTGCTACCGGTTCCATTTGTTGGTTGTGCCGATTCATTTTGAGAAGACGAAGTGTCGTTTGAAGCAATTTGGGCTCCGCTTGCACCTGTACTTGGCTTCTTTGTAGTTGTCTTTTTAGGTACAACTACTACTTCTGTTGGAGGTACACATATATTTCTTGTGGAATCAAAAGTAAAGCTTGGATCTGAACATTGAGTAGTGGCTGCGCCTCTGTTTTGTGCGGCCAGTATTTGAGTTAGTAATGCGCCAGATTGTGCCTGGTTATTTTGGCTTTGTGCAGCTGCCAGTTGTTGGCTTAGTGCATTGATTTGAGCCTGTAATGCTGCATCGCCCGAATCCGCTGCATCTTCGACGGCTGCTGCAACAATTGCATTAGATTCTTCCTCCGTTAATTCTCCTGCTGCTGCTGCATCCGCAATAACTTTATCGGATGATGCCTTAGCTGCCACTGCGGAATTTTTTGCATCTGCGATTTTTTGAGCTACGGCTTCCAGTTCGGCAATAGTTGATACGTTATTTCGTGCCAAATCTTCGAGTATTTTTTTTGCCTCATCGGCCTTTTGTCTTGCAGCTACGGCGTTTGCTTTTACTGCCGGATCGTTAGAAGTCTTTGCAAGTTCTTCTGCTGCAACTGCGGCGGCTTCTGCGGCTGCCACGTTGGCTGTCATTGCGTTAAATATTGTTTCCATTTTTGCCTGTTCTTCTGGTGAAAAACGAGGTTTAGCTTCAATTACCACCACTTTGGCTGTTGCTTTTGTTAAATCAGCTTGGGTTATGTATTTTGTTCCTTTCCATGTACAAGCCCCACTGCCTGCACCGTCCCAAGTGCCGTTGACCTTGGCATTCTTACATGCGGTTTCGAATTGGGCTTTTACCGCGTCTATAGCAGCTTGTAGCTCTGCAACGGTTCTATATGTTTGGCCTCCGGATGCTGGATACGTACAAATTGTCTGAACCGAAGTGCTAGTTAATGTTGATCCGCCGTTTGCAGTACATAGAGTTTTTAATGGATCGCTTGGTGCCACAGCAACCGGTGCATTTTTGCTTACGCAGAATCCTTCTTCATCGGTGCTGTTGTCCCATTTACAGAAAGCCGATGCGTTGTTACATGCATTAAGATTTTTCCCTGCACAAGATGCGGCACTTGCAGCATCTATGGCAGCTTGTAGTTTTGCTATATCTGTATAGGTTGTGTCTTTATAAACACAAGCTGGCATAATTTTGCTGCTAGCTACCGATATTGATCCGCCGTTTGCAGTACACAAAGTTCTCATTGCATCGCCTGGTTCCGCAACTTTTGCTGCATCAATGGCCGCTTGTAGTTCTGCCAACGTTGTATATTGTTGGCCTCCTGCTGCCGGATATACACATAATGCAGTGGCAGTAGATATGGCTTGAGTATATGTTCCACTGTTTGAAGTACATGCAGCTTTTAGGGCAGCTATTTTATTTTTTATAGAATTAAGTTCGGCAAGGTCTTTTATTTCCAGACCTGCAAATCTACAAATCTTTTTGTTTTCATCCCAAGCGCCACCGGATGCACAGGCGTTCTTGAAAGTGGTAACAATGGCCGCTTGTAATGTTTCTACTGTTGTATATTGCTGACCGCTTACCGCAGGATACTTACAAATCAATCCAGCAGAACCGTTGCTCATGCCTCCGCCATTTGCAGTACATAAAACTGAAAGCGGGCTGGTTTTTAGATCAATAGCTGCTTGAAGTTCCGCTTTTGAACCATAAGCTGTATTTTGATAAGTACATTTTTGTCCTGCCGCATCCATAACGCCTTTGTTGTCTTCACATAATTTTTTAAAGTCGGCGTTAGTGTCTATAGCGCCCGCGGTTGCAACAGCAACTGCAAGTTCTTGCTTGGATGTATATGATTTTCCTTGAAATTTACATCCGGCTTTATTTTCAACAGGGCTCATTGGTTCCTGCCATTCTCCCTTTTTCCCGGTATTGTCGGTGCTGGAAAGGCAAAGAAGTTTAAATTCTATTCTGGTGTTTAATGCTAAATCTAAATCAGCTTTTCTAAGATAATTTACTCCCTCAAATCTGCATGATGCAGGAATAGATCCAGTGCTGGCAGTAAAACGTCCACTGCCCGGCGCCGCTTTACACGCTGTTTCAAATTCATTATCTGCGGAAGAAGCTTGCGCGGCCGCCGCTGCTACAGCTGTATCCAAGGCAGCTTTGTCACGATATGGAGTATTATTAAATGCACAAATTGCCGGACCATCCGCACTTCCCTTAAGCCAATTGCCAGACGCTGATCTGCATGCGGTTTTAAATGCGTCCTCTGTATTGATAGCTGCATCCAAGTCTGCTTTTTTTGTATAATTTGTGCCTCTGTATTTACAAGTTTTTCCATCCGCAGAAACAGCTCCATCCTGAGATTTACACTTAGCTTGAAATTGAGTAAGTTCTTCGGCGGTCATTTCTCCAGCAGCGGGAGCTGATCCAGATGCGGTTAAAGCCGTTTGAAGAGCGCCCAACGTTGAGTATGCCCCGGTACTATGTGTACAGGTATCATGATAATCATCACCTGTTGTAAATCTTCCGCTTGCTCCTTCGCAAGCCGTGCGGAAAGCAGTCCTGTTGCTTTCTAAATTATTATTAAGGGCAGTTTCTAAAGTTGCTTGGCTGTTATATGTAGTGCCAGATAAAACACAAAGACTGTCTATATCGTTCCATTGTCCATTCTTGTTCTCACATAGAATTTCGAACGGCATGTGTGATGCATGTCTTTCGCCAGTAATTGCGTTTTCTAATTCAACTCTACGCGTATACACATTGCCATGGTACGTACATTTTGCCTTACATGGTGCGGTACCTGCATCCCATTCTCCGCTCGCTTGAGTACAGACTTGTCCAAAAGCGTCGGCACCTCTTCTTAAGGTATTAATGTAATTATCAAGACCACTTTTTACGTTATATGGATTGCCTCCCGCGGTACATACTCCAGTACCTGCAGCATCCCATGTTCCACAGTTTGCCGTACAAGCTTGTTCAAATTCATTTGGAACTCCTCCTATTCGTGCCACAGTATCTATTTTGCTGTCGATCAAATCGCCGGCCGGTCTAACTACTACAAGTTTACCTGTAAACAAGCTTGAGTTGCCTACAAAAATATATATACCTATTCCCAAAACTGCCACTATCCCTATGATTGCAAAAAGGAGTTTTGATTTTCCCTTTGGTTTGCCCATAGAAAAAGGAGCCAGTGGACTTTTGTCCGGTGGATTAGTCACAGGTGGCTGTGAGACAGGTCCTTGCGTAAGTGGCATTTGAGGTTGTAGCTGATCCATATATTTTGGTTTTTAATATTTATTATATTTTATTTATCTATTATACCACATATCTGCCAGATGGGTCAAGCCTGAGGCCGGGTGCCATGCCCAGGCGGGGCTGGCCAACAGGTAGAGATACGCGAAAAATAACAGGTTAGTCAAGCCTAAGGTAGGGTGCCGTCCCCAAGCAGGGGCGGCCAAGGTAGGACGCAAATTTTAGGCTATTTTTTTAACAGCTTTCTCCTTATAACTATGCCTGCATTTACAGCTGCCAAAATGCCGAAATATACAAGAACTTCCGGGCCGGTGTTGCCACGTTCCGGTGCGCTTACCAATCTTTGACTGCCGGATAAATTTGATGAATCCGCGGAAGGTCTATATGAACCTGATTGATTTGAAGAATTTTGCTGAGAGACCGATCCTGAAGCTGCACCTGTATTATTTGTAGAGTCGGAAACCAGAGAAGAACTTGCCGTTGATGTGGTTTTCTTGGTAGTTTTTTTAGTTGTCTTTTTTGGCGCAGCTTCACAGCTTCCGCCATTTGCAATGTATGCGGCGCTGGAACAAGCAATGCACATTCCGGGGACTCGTACTCCCGGTTTTGCAGGACCGGTATATGTAAATAATCCTTGCTGTTCGCAAGTCTGAGTTTGGCTAACAGTTGCAGCAGGGGTTGTTCCGGCTGCCGGTGTTTCTCCAGCCGGCCTTTGTTCTCCTGCGGCTACAGCGGCAGTAACCGGGCCAACTGTAACTTCGTTGCCCATAGCTTGCGCATTAAAACCTGCCACAGTTCCGCTTATTACATGAATATCCGATGAGGCCTTAACGCCAATTGCAAATTTTTTGTCGGCATCAGCGTCTTCTTTTAATTTTACTTTAATAATTAATTTTTGAAGCGGAATGTTTGCGGAATTTTGAATAGTCCATTTTGTAAAACTTGAGCTGTCGAATGTCACTTGTCCATTTGCATCAAGTGATTGTTCGGATGAAAGCTGATTTTCGGCTCCGCCAAGGCTTGTGAAGAGTTGAACTTTATCAATCTTCGAAACGGGTAGGGGATTTGAGACGGAATCTTTTAAGCTTATTTTAATTCTATCCATTTGAGCTTCGCCTGTTGAAGTGAATTTTAAAATGCTTGCTGTGAACCACTCCGTGTCGTGCGTTTTTGTAAAAGCCGCCAAGGAATCGTCTGCTACTACCGTTACGTTTGCGACGACCGGTACCGGATTATCGTTGGCCGGTTGCTGAAATTCTTCTTCGGCTGCGCCAACAGTAACAGTGATTTCTTTTGTACCCATGTTATTGTCCTTGTCCATTGCCGTTAAAATAAGTTTATGTGAAGTATTTGAAGTAACTGCAGTTGTATCCCAAGAAAATGTGTACGGTGCAGAATCATCGTTTGCGCCTATTTGATTTCCTAAACGATCTAAAAATAATGATGCGCCTAAAACTCCTTTTTTAGCTGCGGTGCTGCCATATTCATCAGTAATAGTTGCCGTAATAGTCACAGTTCCAAAGACCGTATCTCCAGGTTGAGGACTTGTTATAATTATGGTCGGGCCTGTATCTGCAGCTTCTTTTCTTACGGTTAAATGCAGTGCTTTAAAATTTGTATTATTGTCTTTGTCGGTTGCAACAACGTTGATGGTATGTGCTCCCGCGCTTACCGAAGCGACAGCCGTATTCCACGAGAATTCATAAGGACTGGCATTATCAATATTACCTACGCGAGTTACGAAACCATCAAGATAAATGGCAACTTCTTTTATGGCTTTTTTTGCTCCGGATCCAAGATTATCGACGGCTGTAACTTTAATTGGTGTACTACCAATTATAATCGCGCCTTCCGATGGTTCTGTGATATTTATACTAATTCCAAGGCTAGCTTCCAATTGAAGCTTGCTGGTATATTTTTTCCCTCCCAAAGTACACGAACCACTGCCTGCGGCAGCCCACACTGCTGTTGGCTGAGCTGTACATAGAGTTTGAAAATCCATTACGGCAAGCTGTTCGGCGGTATATACATTCACACCGGATTTTTTTACGCAGCCGATTTTCCATTCACAACCTAGTTGTGAATTTGTGCATAAAGCTTGAGTTTTAATATCAGTACACACGCTCATCGCGACTTGATCAACAACTTGTTTGTTATCTCCAAGTTGATTTTGAATTTCAATATTTTCATTTTGTATGCCTCCACCTTGAATCCCTACTTGTTGGCCGGCAAGCGCGTGTTGTGCTGAATCCAGTTGTCCGCTTAAAACTCCTGCGCCTAGACCTTGTATTGCAGCTTCGCTGAGTACCATTTCGGCTTCATTACTAACGGTTACTTTCAAGCCAGGATCCTCAAAGGCTGATTCCCCCCCATTGGTATCATAAGCATTAACTGTGAGGTAATACGTGCCGTTCTCTACAGTAGTTGTGTCCCATACCGTTTTGCATATGCGTGTATTTGGAGCACCTTGTTTTGCAGTACAATTAGCTGGTTCAACTCTAGCTATAACCGGTGAGCCTCCAGCTCTTCCGGCTGAATAATGAAAAATAATACGATCTAGGACGATTGTGCTAGTAACTTCTGCAATTAAATCTTCAGGACCGGAAAGTACGTCATTTGGTCTTGGTGTTGTTATGGGAGCCAAAGGTTTAGGTCCTTGCACGTTAACCTTAACTTCTGCCGAATCTATAGAATTGGCGTTACCATTTACGATATACCTTAAATTTGCTTGCAATTTATGTTCACCGGCAGACACATTGCTCGTGTTCCAACTAAGTTCATATGGGGAAGAAAAATTTGGTAATTCCTCGCTATCAAGACTGTCTTCATGCGTTCCGTCTACTCTTAATACAACCCATCCCGGTCTTATACCTTGTGGAACAGTAACTTCAACTTTTACTTTTACCGCAGTGCCTTTAATTATTGGGGAACCGCCAGACGTTGGATCTGTAATAGCTATAGTCCCAGGATGGCTAGCTGCTTCTGCTGCTAGTTGTGCCGCCGTTGCCGCAACACATGCAGCCTTTTTTTCGTTAAGCTTTACATTTAATGCTGCAATCGTGGTGCTGTGTTCGTAATGTGCCCATCCATCCACAACGCATTTCATGCCGCCGCCGTCTTGAATATAGGTGCCACCTGGCGCATTACATTCTGGTATGACCGCTATGCAAGTACTTCTAAAGGTTGGTGTCTCTCCGGCTGCTTGGCATTCCCTCAGTTGCCTTTCCAGTGGGGCCACCGGATCGCCTGTTCTTCTTGCGTTTGTAATTTCTCTCTCTATATCACTGCAATCTTCTCCTCCTTCAAGCACTACATCTGGTTGTCCAGCAGGCTCTGCTGCTTGTTGTGGTGCATTTGCGATTGCCGTTTGCAGGACGCTCTTGCTTATATATGGAGATCCATTCCACTGGCAGCTTCCACTCCCACTATTGCCATTTCCATTCCACGTTCCGGCTGGAATTGCACCTGTACAAGCCGTCTTAAATAGTCCTTTTATTCTTAATGATTCTGATGTTTTACATGTTCCGGGAGTTAGATCGAGATCCCATGCACAACCGTCTCCAGCGTGAGATGTACATGCAGGTCGTTGTGCAAAATCACATATTACTGGTTCTTCTATCGCTTCCCTTTCTCCAGGCCTTCTGCTGCTGTCCCCTTTAAACAAACCCGTATCCCCACCAAAAATAAACGCAAGTCCACCTGCCACCGCGAGCGTCGCCAAAAATATCATTACCCAGGTTTTAATTTTTTTCTTTGTTAGTTCGTCCATATTTTTTTATTTTTATTTGACGCTTTTTATTTACACCTGTTCCCGTTTTTTGTGAATTTCATGGTTTCGCAATTTATGCACATGCCATATAAAAGTCCCGGCAAGTCCGGCCCGGTATATGTGAATTTTCCTTTTGATTCACAGGACAAGTCGGATTTTTGCGTTCTGCGAGCGACTTTTACAGGGATTGTTTGATCCGGTTTATATTCATCCGCAAAAACAATGGATGCCTGCGCTTTTTTGAGATCCAGTTTTTCCATACCTCTATAAAGTGTTTTTTTCTGGCCCATGAATGTGACTCCGCCGCCAATTAGCATTAGCGCGACGAGTCCCATAATCACAATATTTTTGATTTGTGTTTTTTTTAGGATTTTTTGCAGAGAATTTTTCATTTTTTTTATTTTGATTTATTTTTTGCGCATTACGTTACGCGCGATACTTTATTGCGTGAAAAGAGTGGAAAGTGGAAGAACCACGCTTGCCAGCAAACCGAAAATTGCAACCACCGCCACTATCATTTTTAGAATTTTTGTAGTGCTTTGTTTCATAAAATATTATTGTTTTGGAGTTATTATGATTTTTTTAGAAACCGTGTCTATTGTATTTAGTGCATCAAAAACATCAAGTGAAACTTCGTATTCGCCCGCGTCTTGGAATGTAAATTTTGGCTTGCGGTCGCTGCTTGTGCCAAGTCCGGCAAAGTTCCATCTGTACTTGACAACGCTTCCCGTTGAACACGTTGGGTCAAATTGAATTTCCAATGGAGCTTTCCCAGTTTCCAAGCTTGGTTCAAAGCATGATTTTAGCGCAACAGGTCTTACATTTATTGTAACCTGCGCGGTTCCGCGTTTGTTGTCGGAAGTTATTGCCGAAACTTTTGCGGTGAATGTTCCGATTGATGTGTATTGATGTGAAACTTTTGCGGCATCCATTCGTGGTGCACCACCATCTCCAAAATCCCATTCGTAAGCGGAAATTGAGCCATCCGGATAGCTTGAGCCGGAGGCATCAAACTTAACCACAAGAGGAGTAACTCCCGCAACCGTATCTGTTTTAATATCAACTTTTAATCCTGCAGCTGCAACTTGTACTCCAACTTCTTCTTTTACAGTCAGGTTTGTTGCGTCTGTCACTTTTAAAATAACTTTATATGTTCCTGCAGCCGTGAATGTGTATTTTGCAACGGGATTTGTGTCGTCCGTTTTTGCATCACCATTAAAATCCCAAGAATATTCCACAATGTTGTCATTTGGGTCTGTGCTCGCCGATGCATCGAAAGTAACTTCAAATGGGGCTTGTCCGGAAATTGTTCCGGCCACCGCTTCGGGAGTTGTTTTTAATACAATTGTTGGGGCAGTTTGCGCAGAAATCACTGTAAATCTCTTTACAGTCTCGCCAACTTTTTTGGCGGAATCGGTAACGCGCAAAGTAATATCATAGTCTCCAATATCAGTAAATGTTCGAGTCACAGTTCGAGTGCTGGCCGTTTTGCCATCGCCAAGCTGCCATTCATATTTTTCTATTTTTCCATTTACCGCCACCGAATTTGCAGCAGTAAATACATAAGATTTATTGGCTTCCAGAATTGTTCCGGTTAGTCCTTCCACTTCCACCGTTGCAACCGGATTATCCGGCTTTGTAACTTCAATTTCCAAATCGTCGGTAGCAGGAGTTCCTGCAGAATCCGTCACTCGCAGGCTCACTTTATATGTGCCCGCTTTATCGAAAGTTACTTCCGCTTTTGCATCCTTGCCATTATCATAAGTCCCATTTTCATCCAAATCCCATTCATAACCGGTAATTTCACCATTCGGTGAGTTGGACTCCGAACCATCAAGTTTTACGGTCAGCGGAGCCGTTCCGGTCTTTTTGTCGGCCTTAATCACCACAGTAGCCAAAACATTTTGAATTGTTACGTCCTGTGTATAAGGAGTGGTTTGTTCTTTTTTAGTAGCCGTTTCTACGGATACCACATCAAGCTTAACTTTAAAATTTCCAAGCTTTGTGAATGTATGTGTTTGAATTGCACCCACCGCCTTTGAACCATCTGCAAAGTCCCAGCTGTAGCTCAATATATTGCTACCGGCTTTTTTAGGTGCCTTGGTGGCATCAAATTTTATTGTAATCGGAGCAGTAAGATTTGTTGTCTTTACCGGAGTTGTAATTATTGGAGTTACCACCACTGTTGCCGTGCGTTTATCTGCAAGGAAAAAGTATGCAACCACCCATAACATTATGAACAGAATCATGATCACCAATGAAACGAAGGTGAAGATGCTGCCCTTTCTTTTGGCTTCTTTATCATCTTTTTTGGCTGTGGCGATTTTAAATACGCCAATCATTAAGAAAATAAATGATATGAAGACGAGAACAAGGAATATTAAATTTATTACGGTGATTAAAGTGTTGACCACTTGGCCGGATGAGCCTCCCAGGAAGCTAAAAATCGGGCTGGAAGTGTCGCCAAATGCCAAGAATGCGAATAGAACTCCTACGAATAGAAGTAGTGAGCATCCGAAAAAGCCAAGGCAGCCAACTATAAATCTTTGGTTTGATTTGCCCTGATCTTTTGGCAATGGAACTCCGGGTTTTGCAGGAACTGCTCCAGGTTTTTGGCCTGCCGGTAGGGGAGTTGGTGCCGGAGCAATAGCCGGTTGAACCGGTTTAACTGCAGGTTGTGCGACTGGCTGAGGTGCAGCAACTGGTGCAGGTTTTGCAACAGGTTGCTGCATTGGTTGCACAGGTGCCGCAGCTGGTTTTACAACTGGCTGATTTACTGGCACTTGTGGCACAACTTTTGGCGCTGCTCCCGTTGCTACCAATTTGTTATTAGGTTGCGCCTGTGGCGCACCTGCTTGTGAATTTTCCATAGTTTATAAATTATTTTTTAGATTTCGCGCTCCTTGCCTTTGCGCATAAAACTTGCGACACCCGCTATTAACAAAACTAATATTACGCCGCCAACTGTGCCAATCAAAAGTACATTTTGCATACCAAGGTCACTAAAAAGTGAACCGCTGAGCATGTTTGGCTTAGGTTCGCAGCTGGATTTTGCAACCTTTGCAGGATCTGTAGGCCCGTCAAATACGATATCTACGGTGTCTGTTGCAACCACGCCATTTCTATCAACTACACTAAGCATGG
>JBAYHN010000029.1:0-15112 GCA_041666125.1 Candidatus Altimarinota bacterium
AAATTGCAGAAAATGCAGGACGCGAAGGCGCGGTGGTTGTGAATGATATTAAAAATGCAAAGCCTGGAATTGGTTTTGATGCAGCCAAAGGACTTATGGTAGACATGGTAAAGGCCGGAATTTTGGATCCAAAGAAAGTTACTCGCACGGCGCTTGAAAGCGCCGCATCGGTTGCGGCCTTGTTCTTAACCACAAAGGCAGCAGTTACAGACATCCCGGAGAAGGAAAAAGGAGGGGCGGCGGGCGGCCACGCCCACGGTGGAGGCATGGGCGGCATGGGAGGAATGGACTACTAGAAACAAAGGCCCCGATTTCGGGGCCTTTTATAATTAACTAGGTTTTAAAGCTATTAAATTATGCCAAAAAGAACTAATCCATTTCAAAATCTTTCTGCATCTATTATGGCCGTGTTGTATGCACCTGACTACTCAGTAGAAGAATCTGTTCTTGAAGTTAATCCTAAAACTAATATTCCTCGCGAAATTGATATATTGATAACTGAAATAAAAAATCCAGGCAACAAAATAATGGTTGAGTGTCGCGACTGGAAAAGAAAACAAGATGTAATATGGATTGATCAGCTTGATGGTAAAGCGAGAAGTTTAGGAATCAAACGAGTTATAGCCGTTTCAAGTTCTGGTTTTCACAAAACAACATTAAAAGAATCTGAATCTCGTGGAATTGAAACTATGCATCTTGCTGATGCCGAGTTGGAGGATGTTAAAACTTGGCTTTTTAAAATTAAAGAATTTGGGGTAAATATAGATTTCCAACCTACAGTAAAAAAAGTGAATCTTGTCAGTCCGCCTTGGATACGGGCGCCTAATTTATCTGGCTTGAATTCATCTGATATATTTTTAGTGAATTTAAAAGATAAAAGGAAAATATCACTTTTTAGTTATATAAAAGGATTAGTGAGTGATCAGAAAATCGTTGAATATGTGCGATCCAATAATACTGATGAGGCCATATCACATTACAATTATTCTATTCCATGTGATAAGGGTATCGGTTATAGCGTTGATGGGAAAACTTTTATACCGCTAATTTCTATTGTGTTTTCTATTGATGGTGTTCGTAGAACGCACAGTGTTCCAATGAAGCATATGCGGGCAGGTGACCACAAGGTTCTAGTTGGTGAAATAGATAGAAATAATAAATTAGTATTGGAAGAAAGAGATGGGCAACTTATGGTCATGATAGAAAGCCGTGTTAAAAATGAGTCGGTTAAATAAAAATATTCACTGCTAGCCGTTATTCGCATCCCTTCTAAACCCCCTCACCTTCCTATCCACCCAATACTTTGCCGCACTTTTATCCGGCTCAAGTTGCAGGCGCCAATTTTCTGCAGGGTGTTCTTCATTTTCAATTAGTCCGTGATGCGCGAGCTGTTCGTGGGCGTGGCAAAGCGGTGTCAAAAAATCCGGATTGTGATTTGGGTGAAGCGAAAATCGCCGCGTGTGATGGTAAATATCCGGCAATTTGTTACAGCCGGGAAATGCGCATCTGCCGCCATATTTTGAGTATAGGACTTTTTTGATTGCTGCCGGAATGTAGCGGGAAGGCGTGCCAATATCGGATGCAATGGGCCTATTCACAATTTGTGTGTTTGCTTTTCTTGCCCTTTTTGGCGCTTCGCGATTGTCATACGCATCCAGCAATGCCTCCATCACTTCATTTAAATCCACCGGCGCGCCAATTTTCTTTGACATCTTTTTTTGAAGTTCTTTTAGGCGCAATTCTGTTTTTGGCTTAAGCAAAAGGCGCACATGGATCCTGCTGGGCTGTGCATTCGCTACTTGCGCATTTTCATCGTCAATGTTTCGGTGACCTTCCGCCCCGGGGCGGATTTGGACATTTTCATTATTTTGTTTTCTCATCTCATTTACAAAAACCGCAAGCGTTCCCTTGGACATCTCACAAACTTTTTCTGCCAACATTTTCTCATTTTCTTTCGTGGCAATTGTGGCCACTACTTTTAACTTGCTCCAGCCCTGCGTCTCTATTTGTTCCCGCAAAAGCGGCACAGCTTCCAACTTTTTCGAAACGCGCAAAATTTCAATTACAGTTTCCCGACTCATCCTTGCCAACTTGGCCGCAAATTCAAAAATCGAATAAAATCCATATTTTTTATAAAGCGCACGCTTTTCCACCTCCGGCAAAAGCGCAGCAAACTTATTTGCCCACTTTCGCGTCTGCGTGCCGAAAAAAGAGCATTTTTCATAAAGTTCGCGGTCTGTTAATTCATTTAAATTTTGCATGATTTTATGGGTTTAATTTATATGAGTATATACGCACATAAATAATAGCTTTGTGGCTTAAAGAAGCAATATTTTTAACTTTGCAGAATGCGCAAAAATAGCGGAATTTTCGCTTGGGTAGTGGGGGTGGTGAAGGGGATTATGCTATGGGCGCGGAAATTTGCATGCCTATATTTTAATTTTCAACTTCGCGGCAAATTTTGCCAAAAATCTATCGAACATGGCGTCGGCCTCAGCTTGGCTCATTTCGACACTTGGCGATTGTGAGTCCTTATAAAATATTCCGCTCGTGCCACCGTTTGTTTTTCCGTCTTTCAAAATCCATTTAGGGAAACGTTCGTTTCCATTTCTATCCAATTTCGTTTTTCTAAATTCAGTGCTATTTGAGCCTCCAGCGATAGGTGAAGTGTAAATCCATGCCTGATAAAAATTACCTCCTTCTGAAAAGGTGATGTCAAAAGAATTTGGACCCATTATTTCAACCTTTACATTTTCAAATTTCTTTTCTTCACTTAGCGCGGTGATTAAGCCTACTTTTAGACGTTGTTCTTTTTCTGCGCGTGTTATCATTTCAGGCGTTCGTTGGTCATCATCCACCTTAACTTGTTCCGCGGCAGTTCTTCTTCCCATTTCTGTTATTGAATCTATTTGGCCTTGAAGGTGTTGATCGACGCGTTCTGCTTCTTTAGCGGCTAAACCGCCATCATTTTCGGTAGCAGTAGCGCCACCACATTTTTGATCTGCACCTGCGGATACCGGGCATTTATCTCCTGAACCTCGAGTTAAAATAAGTGTTGTTGCGGCCGCGGCAATTAGCGCGCCAATTGCAAATACTGCGCCTTTGCGGCTTTTATCAGGTTTACCTGGACCAAAAATTGGTCTGCCTTCCTCGTCTCTGCCTTGTTGTACTAAGTCTATTATTTCATGTTGATTCATATTGGTGAGGTTACCTTAACCAGTAACGGCTGTTTTGTCAATAGTGCGCAGAAGGAGAACTGGCGGCCAAATCTCACCCTTGACACAATCTGTTGAATGTAATATAGTTCCACCTTAAATGCTCAATACCTTATCTTATGATGAAATATTATAAACTTGTATTTTTTACCTTATTTGCCTTCATTTTAAGCGTTTCTGCCCTTGGTTATGCCATTCGCAGCCAGGCTGTGCAAAATGGGCCTGTTGCAGAGACTGCTCAGGCAGCGGATCAGGTTGCAACTGACCCACAAAGCACAGAACCGGCCATGAAAGTTACCGCAATTCCGGTAAGCAGCAACACAGCCGCCTACATAACTTTGCTCGGTACTGTTAAATCAGAAAATCTTGTTAAAGTTTTTCCGGCTTCAAGCGGCCAAATCACAGCGGTTTATGCCAAAGAAGGCGCATATGTAAATCAGGGCGATACGCTTTTTGCGATTGGCGGAGTGAATGGAAATCAGCATGTTTCGCAATATCAGCTGGAAATTGCGCAGACAAATTATGAAAGCGCTCAGCGTGCATATGATTTAACTCAGCAGGGGAATGATGTGAGTTATCAAACCGCATGGCTTCAGCTGGAAAATGCCAAGCACCAATTGCAGGGAACGCAAACCGATTTGGAAGTTCTAAATAGAAATGTGAATGCGGCGCGCAATGGGCTCACGATTTTGAATGATTCCTTGCAGGCGACTCGTTATAAAAATACGCAGGATAAAAATAAGACAGAAGCGGCAATTAACAGTTTGATTTTGGCGATTAATGATTTAAGTGCAAAGCGTGCGCAGGTTACCGATGCGGCAGCACTCGCAGAAATTGATAAAGCAATCAAAGATTTAAATACTCAACTTTCCAATGCTCAGTTCGGCTATGAAACTTTAAAGGCCGGAATTGAACTTTCCGAAAATGCGATTTTGGCGCAAATTCAAACGGCAAGTACGCAGATAGAAGTTTTGGATTTAAATAAACAGAGTGCTCAGCAAAAACTTGGTTTGAACTACGATTCTTCTGATCCTTTAAAGCTCGCGGAAGAAGGAGTTTCCGGCATTTTGGTTAAAAATGAAGCGTCACTTTTGCAGTCGGAAAGTCAGCTGGAGCTCGCAAGAAAAAATTATGAAATGGCGCAAATGCAGCAAGATACTTTGACGGTAAAAGCGCCGAGCAGTGGTTTGCTTGCCGAAGTTACCGCAAGCACCGGCGATATGGTGAGCCCGCAATTAATGCTTACGCAAATTGTAAATTCAAATAATTTTGAACTTAGAGTTAGCGTTGATGCCGACACGGCAAATAAAATTAAAGTTGGTTCCGCGGCGGAAGTTCAAATAAATGGTGCGTTTGTAAAAACGAATGTTAAGAGCGTTTCTCCTATTGCTGATGCGGTTTCCAAGTTGGTAAGCGTGAGCATTAATCTTCCAAATACTTTTTTCCGCGCAAATCAGACACTTGATGCAAGGATTGCTGTTGCCGCCGGAAATGGCAGCGGCGCATATTTTATTCCTCTTGATGCGGTAATAATCGGCACCGAAGAAAAATATGTTTTTGTTTATGATAATGGAAAAGCAAAACGAGTTGTGGTGAAAATTGGCTCGATTGCAAATGATCAGGTGGAAATTACCGAGGGTTTAAATGCGGCTGACCAGGTGATTGTGGAAGGCGCAAAGAGCTTGCTGGAAGGGCAGGCCGTAACTTTAGAATAATTTTATGGCAGATGAAATCAAAGAATCCCCGGATTCTCTTTATCTTCAGCAGCTGACTTTTAAAAAGAAGGACTCTAAAACCTGGCTTAACTTTTTCATTAAGAAATTTAGAGTTACGGTTTTGATTATTATTTCTCTTTTGGCTTGGGGCGCGATTTCTTTTACCACGTTGCCACTAGAATCCATGCCGGAAGTTAAAATTCCATATGGAATGGTTGCAGTTTCGCTTCCGGGTGCTTCTCCTGCGGACATAGAAGAACTTGTGGTTAATAAGCTGGAAGCCAAGATCGGAAATTTGGCCGGTGTTAAACAAATGGCTTCCACATCGCTGAATTCTTTTGGAACAATTACGGTTGAATTTAGGGCGGAGGAAGATATAAAAGATGCGATCAGAAGGCTTCGTGATGCGGTGGATTCCGCGCGCAGCGAATTGCCAACGGATGCCGGTGAACCAAGTGTTAATGAAATTTCTTTTAGCAGTACGCCGGTTTGGACTGTGGTTGTAACTGGTCCATATGATAATTTTACTCTGCGCAAATTTGCGGATAAGGTAAAAACCGAGCTCGAAAAATTGCCAGGCACAAGCGAAGTTACAATAAATGGCGGAGACGTTTTTGAAGTTCGCATTATTTATGATCCTCAAAAATTGCAGGCTTATGGGCTTTCGATGGATTCGGTAAATGGCGCTATTAAAGCCAGTAATTTGACTTTGCCGCTTGGGCAAATCGACATTTCAAATTTTAAATACACGCTAAAAACGGACAGTAAAATTTCAAGTGTAAGTGAATTAAAACTTTTGCCGGTGTCGGCGCAAAATGGGCAAATTGTTCGCTTGCAAGACGTTGCGCAGGTTTTGGAAATGGCCAAAGAGCGCGATGTTTATAGTCTTTTTTCTGTGAATGGTGGCAAACCTCAAAATGCGGTGACTCTAAATATTATTAAAAAAACTGGTAGTTCGATTGTGGATTTGGTGGATAGCGGAAAAGTGAAAATTGAAGAAATGAAAAAAACGCAGCTGCCAAAAAATCTGGAAGTTGCGACGACGATGGATGTTTCGGCAATTATTCGCCGCGATTTTAGCCAGCTTGAACACGACGGACTTATAACAATTATTTTGGTTACCACTATTTTGTTTTTATTCGTTGGACTCAAAGAAGCTTTTGTGGCCGGCCTTGCCGTTCCGCTTGTGTTTTGCGCAACGTTTGGGCTTATGTCCATTTTTGGATTGACGCTAAACTTTTTGTCTATATTTTCGCTCATTCTTTCCCTCGGACTTTTGGTGGATGACGCGATAGTTGTTGTGCAAGCCACAAAGCAATATTTAAAGACAGGAAAATTCACGCCCGAAGAGGCGGTTCTTTTGGTTTTTCATGATTATAAGATTTTGCTTACAACAACGACGCTTACAACCATTTGGGCTTTTATCCCGCTGGTTTTGGCGACGGGTATTATTGGCCAGTTCATCCGCTCAATTCCGATTACGGTTTCTGTAACTCTTGCGGCTTCTTTTGTAATCGCAATTATTATTAATCATCCGATGGCAATTATTTTGGAAAGATTTAGGGTGACGCGAAACTTTTTTAGAGGTTTGCTTGCTGTGGCCACTGCAGCGTTGATTGGTTCAATTTTTATGCTCGTGAGCAGTTTTAATATATTTGCATTGGCTCTAACTCTTGTGTTTGGAATTATTTTGTTTGCGCTGGTTTTTTGGTATCGCAGTTCGCTCAAAGAAAAATTAAAATATAATGAAGATTTGATTTTGGAAGAAGCTGCGGATCCGGAAAAAATTAAAGATAAAATTCGCAATCATTATTTGGCCGAGGAACATGAACAAAAGCTTTCTGTAAGGCTTATAACCGGCATAATCAAACTTGAAAAAGTTTTGAATTTATATGGCCAGGCGCTTTATGGGATTTTGAGTAATAAGGCGAAAAAATACGGCGTAATAATTGTATCTGGAATTTTGTTTTTGGTTGCGTTGGCGTTGCCAGTTAGTGGAATTATAAAATCGGAATTTTTGCCGCCGGCGGATTCGGAATATTTATATGTAAATATTGAAGGTCCGCAGGGGCTTGTTACAAAAAAGACAAAGGAGTTTGTGGATAAAGTGGAACCGTTTTTGCTTAAAGAAAAAGCGATTAAAAGTTTTTCAATGGTAATTGGTGCTGCCGGTGTAAATGTTGGCAGTGGCGCTGCTTTTGGTGGAGGTTCTGGAGGAGATCCAAACAAAGCGCAGTTCGCAATAAATTTTTATCCGATCAAAGAAAGGCCAAAAAGTGAAGCTACCGGTAAAGTGGAAAAATCATATGATATTGCGGCGCGTATTCGTAAGGAAATATCTCCCATTCAAGGTGCGAAAATAACTGTGGTTGAACTTGCCGGTGGTCCTCCGGCTGGTGCGGACTTTGAGGCTCAAATCTCCGGTCCGGATTTGAAAGTTCTTGAGCGCGAAGCAAATAATTATAAAGATCTTTTGGCTAAAATTCCTGGAACAATTAATGAGAAAACTTCAATTTCTCTAAATCCAGGTGAATTCACGTTAAAGCTTAATCCGGATCAAATGCAGTTGCATGGTGTAAATTCGGCGCAAGTTGCAATGCTGCTAAGGGCCGCGATAAGCGGGACGGAAGTTACAAAAATTATGAAAGATGGTGACGATCTAACTGTTCGTGCAGAATTTGATGAAAATAAAATCAGTGATCTTAATGCGATCTCTTCGCTTATACTTTTGAATGTTCGCGGGCAGCCGTTTAAGCTTGGAGACGTCGCAACTGTTTCGGCCTCCTCTTCGCTTACATCAATAAGTCATATAGATCAAAAGCGTGCGGTTACGGTTTCTGCTGCGGTAGAAAAACCATATTTGCCTGCGGAAGTGTTGGCAAAATTTAAAGAAGAAATGAAGAGCCGCCCGCTGCCAACAGGCTATGAAATAGAATTTGGTGGACAGAATGATACAAATACCGAATCCATTTTATCTATTTTAAGGGCAATGATAGTGGCGATGGTTTTGATCGTTGGCACGCTGGTTATTCAATTTAACTCATTCCGCAAAGCTATTATGGTGCTCGCTACAATTCCTCTGGCCTTAACCGGCGTTTTTATTGGATTTGCTGCAACCGGATTCACACTTTCATTCCCAAGCTTGATTGGTATTTTGGCACTATTTGGAATAGTGGTTAAAAACGCCGTAATAATGGTGGACAAAATCAACCTAAACTTAAAAGTAGGCATCGAATTTGTGGATGCCATTGTGGACGCGGCAAAATCCCGCATGGAAGCCATTTTTCTTACTTCAATCTGTACAATTATAGGTATGATTCCAATTACCGTTTCCAGCGAAACTTGGGCCGGACTTGGCATGGCTCTAATTTTCGGACTTTTGGCATCAACATTTTTGACCCTGTTTGTAATGCCGATTTTGTTCAGCATTTTGATGAAGAAGAGCAACGATAAAGATGTGAAACTCCGCCAGTTAAAGGCACTTGCGGAAGATAAGGTTGGACTTAGGTCTTGAAGAATGGCATTGGCCTGCAGTGATTTGCCTCCAAGTCTATACCTGCTGTTTTTGTAAATGATATTAAATAACAAAATACAGAAACCTCCAAATCCCTCCCCGGGCGGAAGATTGCAATGAAATTGAATTAATAGATTGGCAACTAGCTAATGCCTATTTGACAAGCGCAGGGAGTATGTTATAATAAAGGAGGTTCGTATTATTTATTAACAAAAACAAATATGAAAAAACAAACCAAGTGGGTGATTGGCGGAGTAGTTGTGGTTTTGGTCGCGGTTTCTGCAATCCTATTCTCCAATACCGGCCTAATGAAGGGCAGCATGCAGGGACTTAAGCTAAAGTCTTCTGCACCTGCAATTAATAAAACGGTATTAAATAAAGCGGAAGCTGTGCTATTTAAAAAACTTTGTGATGATAATGGTGGTACGTGGAATGGTATAAGTTTGGCATGTATTTTTAAGGGAGTTAAGTATGCTTCCAGAGGTGCAATGCAAGTCGCAATTGGTGGAGGATCATCTGCACCAGCGGCAAATAATTCAGACCCAATGTATGTAAATGCAAATTGGAAGTGTCATGGTGACGCTGTTGAGTCTTTACAGGGTGGAGGATCTTCATGTAAACCACGTTCTCTTTGGTTAAGTTATGCAACAAAAGCTTGTACTGGTAAAAGTGATCCTGTTACTGGAAAGACAGGAATTAGTACATTTGGAGTTTCAAATCCTTGTTCACAGCAGCAAGCAGCTCCAGCCGAACAAGCAGGAGCTCCGGTAAGTGCAGCGCCTGCACAAAATAACAACGCAGCAAATGATGCGCAAGCAAAAGCAAAAGCCGAAGCCACAGCGAAAGCAGCAGCAGAGGCAGCCGCAGCCGGACAAGCAGGAGCTCCGGTACAAAATAATGATGCGGCAAATGATGCAGCCGCAGCTCCGGCCTCTTCTGGTTTGTCTTCTAATGGGAATGTTGTTGATGCACCTCCAGCTTCTTCCTCTGCGGATCAGCCACCAAACGGCGGTGCAGCAAGCCCAGATGCAGCAGCTCCGTTGCAGGCTGATGTATCCGCTCAAAATCAGAGACCAGACCTTTATGTGGCTGTAAATGGTTTCAGCGTTGAAAATGGGAGAGGTACGATGACCTACACAATACGCAATATAGGTACAGCTCCCGTCAATCCTCACTTTAGTTGTAGTTTTTATGCAACACCTAGCCCGAGAACCACTAGAGAAGGTGATGTTTCTCGTATCGCTTGGCTAGGTTCTACCGACGTAGTAGGCCCTATACCTGCGGGCGGCAGTTTGGATAGAAGGACTCACATCTTTAACGCAGACCCAGTAAATCCTTGGGATCCGGGCATTTTTCAAGTAGGTATAAAAGTGGACATCGGTAATACTGTAACTGAATCAAATGAAGATAATAATACTTCGACATTGTTTTGGTTCGAAGTAGAGTAGTCACCAGTTTCTTTGGGAGGAGCCGCAATAATAACGACGCCAGCAGCTCAACAATAAACTCATAATAATTTTAAAAGGCGGTCCATCTCGGGCCGCTTTTTTATTGATTTGATACAGCCTCGTTTACCTTTAAGACTTTTGTGGTTTTCGTCATGCTCAGCATAATTTTTCAGGGGTTACCTAATGTGGTACACTTATACCAACCTATTAAAAGCATATGCACGACATAAAAATTCCAGATCATGGGGGCAAAAAAGGGGATTTTGAAGTAACTCGGCTTACGGGAGAGGGCAATAGAGAAATTCATGTAGAGGAAAAGCCTCATCCTGTAACCACAGACAAAGTTAAGGTTAATTTCGAAAAGTTCGTCCAGCTAATCGCAACTCACGACTTTGGCGAAGTTATGAAAAAACATGCGAACGAGGATGTAATCATAAATACAAATCTATTGGCTGACTTGGCCAGCGCCCATCAGGAACACGAAGACACTACCAGCAAGAAAATCTTGATTTTTGTGATTGTTGGAATTTTAATTGGCGTAATTGCAACTTATATAATTGTAAGACTTTAAAATATGAAACCAAAATTTAAAAGGATAATGCTAAAACTTTCGGGAGAGGTTTTGCTTGGGAATCAAAAACATGGAATCGATCATAAAATGCTCGAAGAACTTTGCCGTGAGATTTTGGAAGTTCACAAACTTGGCGTGCAAATTGTGATTGTGATTGGTGGCGGGAATATTTGGCGCTATCGAGACTTTAAAGAAACCGGAATTGAACGTGTCACATCCGACAATATCGGCATGTTGGCCACAATAATGAATTCGGTGGCTATGCAGAGCTCTTTTGAAAAGCTTGGTGTATTTTGCAGAGTGGCAACGGCAATAGATGTTCCTCAAATTGCAGAGCCATATGTTCGCAGAAGAGTAATCAGGCATTTGGAAAAAGCCAGAATTGTTATTTGCGCAGGTGGAACAGGCAGCCCATTTTTTACCACAGATTCTGCCGCAGCTCTTCGCGCACTGGAAACTAACTGCGAAGTTTTGCTTAAGGCAACAAATGTTGACGGCGTATACGACAAAGATCCGGATAAATTTAAAAATGCGAAAAAGTTTGATAAAATCACGTACCAGGAAGTACTTGGACTGGATTTGGGCTTTATGGACCAGTCCGCAGTATCTCTCTGCAAAGAAAGTGGAGTGCCAATCATTGTATTTAATCTCACAAAGCGCGGAAATATTATGAAAGCCGTGCTTGGAGAGAAAGTTGGAACTTTAATTCATCCCTAACAGGCCGTAGCGCAGCGTAGGCCTCAATCGTCAATAAATAATATAAATCTTAAACTATACATACTATGCCAACACAACCATATATAGACACGGCCTTTGCCGCTTTCCAACAAACACTCGCCCATTTAAAATCTGAATATTCCAGGCTTCAAATCGGGCGCGCTTCTGCATCTCTTGTAGAAGAGATAAAAGTAGAAGCATATGGTTCATTTCAGCCTCTAAAGGGAATGGCTTCCATAAGCATTCCGGATCCAAGCACAATTCAAATTCAACCTTGGGACAGAAGCGTATTGAATGCAATCGAAAAGGCAATTCAGGCCGCGAACTTGGGCTTAAATCCGGTAAATGATGGCCGCGTTATTAGAGTCCCAATGCCACCTCTAACGGAGGAACGCAGAAAGGAACTTGTAAAAGTTGTTCATCAAATGGAAGAGAGTGCAAAGATTGCAGTACGAACAGCAAGAGGCACAGCTCACGGCACTTTTAAAACATTGGAAGAAGCCAAAACAATTAGCGAAGACGAGCGCAGGTTGGCCGAAAAACATTTACAAGAAAAAGTTGATTCTTCAAATCGCGAAATCGAAGAATTGGCTAAGCAAAAGGAGAAGGACATCATGACAATTTAACCGAACTCCGAACACGCCGAAGCGTAATTTATGGATATTTTTCTCACTATCATTGCCGTTGTCGTAATTTTCTCAATTTTGGTGTTGATTCACGAACTTGGGCATTTTGTTATGGCTCGCAGAAACGGCATAAAAGTTTTGGAGTTTGGTATTGGTTATCCTCCAAGAATTTTCACTAAGAAAATCGGAGAGACAATTTATTCAATTAATTTAATCCCTTTTGGTGGATTTGTAAGACTTTTTGGTGAGGAGGCGGACGACAAAGAGGCTGCAAAAAACAGTCGAAGTTTTACTCATAAAAGCACTTGGATTAGGACAAAAGTTATCCTTGGTGGTGTTTTTATGAATTTTGTTTTGGCGATTTTGCTCCTTACCATTGGTTTTAGTTTTGGTATTGAGCCGCTTCTTGTAAATGAGGCCGATTTGTTTGCGAATCTTTCGCAGGGTAATGTTGTTGCTGCGCCTGGCGCTTTTGTGGGTTCCATAAAAGATAAAGCAAAGGGTTTTGGGCTAACTGAAGGCGATAAAATTATTGCCATTGATGATAAGCAGATTGTAAGTGATTCACAGTTAAAGATTTTCGAAAAAGGCCAGGCGATTAAGGATATTGATTTAACTGTTGCGGTTGCAAAGGACGGTCAGGTTAAAAAAGTTCACATGCCGCTAATTGGTAGCGATAAGTTTTTTGGAATTTCCCTAAAGCCTTTTACTGAGTTCCCGAGGCTTAAAATAGTTGAAGTTAAGGCCGGAAGTCCTACTGCCAAAGCTGGTATAAAAGCCGGCGACACCATTTTGCAGTTAAATAATAAGGAAGTTTATTATCCGCAAGACTTGAGCGATAACCTTTCGCAGAGCGGTCAAACGGCGACATATAAAATTTTTAGAGATGGTAAGGATTTTGAATTCAAAGTGGCTTTGAATGACACAAGGCAGGTTGTGATTGCCGATGTTTTTGAAGGTTCGGCAGCGCAAAAGGCCGGAATAATAAAGAATGATCTTGTGGTTTCTATCGATGGGAATGCGGTTTATTCGCCGGTGCAGGTGCAGGATGTTTTGCATAAGAATCCTGGCAAAGAAATGGTTTATAAAATTGTGCGCGATGGCAAAGATGTTGAATTAAAGGCGAAATCCGGTGCTGACAATGTTTTGGGAATTGCGCTTTCTTCGATTTTTTCTTACAAGAATGATGATTTGTCCGTTTATCGTGGGACACTGTTAACTTCCATTACGGAAATTAAAAAAGTTCACTATGTGCCTTGGATTGCATTCAAAAATGCCATTTATGAAACCGGCAGGCTCACGGTTTTGACAGTGCAAGCTTTTGGCAATACGCTCGTTTCTATATTCTCCAAGTTTGCGGTTCCGGCAGATATTGGTGGACCTGTGCAGATTGCTTATTACACTCACACTTTTGTGCAAGAAGGATTTTTTGCGCTACTGCGCTTCACTGCGCTTCTTTCGCTTTCTTTGGCCGTTATAAACGTTTTGCCAATTCCGGGGCTGGATGGTGGAAAATTCCTATTCATCTTGTTTGAAGTGGTTTCCGGTCGCAAGCCTAATGCAAAATTCGAAGGCATCGTGCACATGCTCGGTTTTGTGTTTTTGATTTTGCTGATTTTGCTAGTGACGTATAGCGATATTGCGAAATTATTGTAAAAGAACGTTGTTAAACAAAAGGTCGACTAATTTGTGATCACGCGCCTTGCGTTTTAAACAAACACGGCTACAATAAAAAGCCCGCACACTTAACAAGAACTTGTTTATTATTTTTTGGCCTCGCTGAGGCTTAAGCCTGATGGAAACAAAAGAACTTTGGAGGCAAATTTTGGTTCGCATTTATCCCACGGTTAGGCACGATCAGTTTATTACGTGGTTTGCCGATACCACCGTTTTACGCATAGATGGAACCGTTTTGGTACTTGGTGTGCCAACTCAATTTGCATACAGCTGGATTGAACAACAGTACAAAGAAAGGATTTTGGAGATAGCAAAAGTGCTTGATCCTACTATCACGGATATTTCGCTTGCTGTTGATGGCGGACTGTCGGATCCAAATGACAGCCGCAAAGTTTTGCTCTCTTCCATTGTTCCGGAAACAACCAAAAAAGCCGTTCGCAAAATGCCAAACAGGCAGGAAGTTAGAGTTGCTCATGATACGATAAGCTACATGCTTAATCCCAAGTATACTCTGCAAAATTTCATAGTTGGCAAACACAATCGGCTTGTACATGCGGCCTGCCTTGCCGTCTCTATGAATCCAGGTTCCCAATGGAATCCGCTTTTTGTGTATGGAGGAGTGGGGCTTGGCAAAACTCACCTTTTGCAGAGCACCGGTCGCGAGATTCTGCGAAATTTTCCAAATAAGGTTGTTGTTTATTTAACCGCGGAGAAGTTTTTAAATGAAGTAGTTGATGCAATAAAAAAGTTTAATGCGCAAGACTTTAAGGCGCGTTATCGCAATATAGATTGTTTGATTATCGATGATATTCAGCTTTTGGCAGATAAAGATCGCACGCAGGAAGAATTTTTCCATCTGTTTAATGAACTTTATAATGCAAATAAACAGATTATTTTGAGTTCAGATAGGCCTCCAAAGGAGTTGGCCGGTATAGAAGCTCGTTTGCAGAGCCGTTTTGAAATGGGAATGGTTGGAGAAGTTCATTTTCCGGATTATGAGACACGCCTCGCGATTTTGCAGAATAAATGCAGCGAACAACAGGTTATGATGCCTCCGGAAATTTTGGATTTTATAGCTTATAACGTGCACCACAGCATTCGTGAATTGGAAGGAGTTTTGTTGCAGGCGGTTGCCCAGATGAGGCTGGAAAATAGCACCCCTACTGTAAAATCCGTTGGAGCGATTTTGCGCAGATTGGACAGGAAAACCGAGCTTACCGGAGTTACAAAAGAACAGATAGATGCAAAGCTTTCCATTAGGAACGCCGACGACATAATTAATCTTGTTGCGGACTATTATAGGCTTCCGTCCAGCGAAATTCGCGGTTCACTGCGCAAGAGGGAAGTTATGATGCCGCGCCAGGTTTGTATGTATTTGATTTATGAGGTGTTGGGTCATTCTTACGACACCATAGGGGATTATTTCTCCGGTAGAAATCATACAACGGTAATGCATTCGTATAATAAAGTTAAAAATCGTCTAGCGAAGGACTCCAAGCTTTTGCAGGACATTCATTCATTAAAAAAGGAAATGGGTTTGTAGCAATTCGTATTTTTAGAACTAGTGTGCTATATAAAGGGATAGAAGTTAAATTGTAAATATTCATTATGTATCAGCCAACTTATTAT
>JBAYHN010000030.1:0-14780 GCA_041666125.1 Candidatus Altimarinota bacterium
AATATAATAAACGGCAAGGCCATATTTTGTGTGTGGCAAGCTGATTTCTTTAACTTGCGCACCAAGTTTTTCAAAAACTTTTAGCGACTCACGCGTGGCCGCTTCAACCTCTTTATCCATTCCATCAATAAAATATTCTTTTGGAAGTCCGATTTTTAAACCTTTCAAATCTTTTGCATTAAGATTTTTTGTGAAGTCGGGAACTGCGACGTCCGGTGTCGTGGAATCGTGAGTATCTCTGCCGGCAATTACATTTAGCACAAGCGCTGCATCTTGCGCGTCTTTTACCATTGGGCCAATTGTATCGAGCGAAGAAGCCATAGAAATCACCCCAAAGCGCGAAACGCGGCCGTAGGTGACTTTGAGTCCCGTGATTCCGCAATATGCCGCCGGCTGACGAATAGAGCCGCCGGTGTCTGTTCCAAGCGCATAAATACACTCGTCTGCGGAAACCGCTGCGGCGCTTCCGCCGGAAGAACCACCCGGCGTTCGCGTAATATCCCAAGGATTATGAGCAGTGCCAAAGCAAGAAGTTTCGGTGGAAGCGCCGCATGTAAACTCATCGGTATTAGTCTTCCCGACCAAAACCATTCCTGCGGCCTTTAATTTTTTAACAACCGTTGCATCATATGGCGGCACAAAATTCTTTAGAATATTGGAACACGCCGTCGTCTTCACACCCTTTGTGCAAAACACATCTTTTAGCGCCACCGGAATTCCATGCAGCGGCCCCAAATCTTTGCCTTTCGACAGCAATTCATCAGCCTCCGTAGCACCCTTTAGCGCCTCCTCATCATTAACAAAAGTAAAAGCATTTAACTTCGGCTCGAGCTTTTTAATACGCGCTAAGCAATCTTTGGTTAAATCAACCGAAGAAATTTCTTTTTTGCGCAATTTTTCCGCCGCTTCATGAATTGTAAGTCCAGAAATATTCATATTTTAAAAATCCCTAAAAAACATTCTTAACCCTTATTTGATGCCTTTCCTTAGGCAAAGCTGAGCAATTTAAAAGATTTTCCGAATCTGCCAGCACGTCAGAGCCCTGCGCGACTTCGTCTTCTCTCATAACATTAGAAAGCCCAGTCACCTGAGCAGTCGGCAAAACCTTATCGGTATTAACTTCATTCAACTGCTCTACATAATCCAAAATGCCCGAAAGCTCCGTCTGGAACTTTTCCACTTCCTGATCTGTGAGCCCAAGCCGTGCAAGCTTGGCAACATGTTTTACCTGCTCTTTTGTTAGTTTCACGCCAAGATTTTAGCACAAGTACAAGAAGGTCAAAAACACATGTGTCATAAGCGCCTTGATGCTATAATGTTTTAGACATGGAACTCTATGATCAAATTCGCAAAATCTCCTTCATATTTTTCATGCTAATCGGGCTTGTTCATTTTTTGTCAGGATTTTTTGCCATAAATGGCTATTTGCCACAATATAGCGGGCTTGCAAACAGAGTACTTTTTATCCCATTTGTACTCGCGGCAATGACTTATGCATTTTCAAACATAAAATTTTACCTCGCCCAGTACAATAAAGATTCCAAGGCGAGCAGCATCGCAGTTATTGCCGTTGGCGGAGCGGTATTTTTGGGCCTTCTGGCAATTGAAATCTTCGTTTTGGATTCCACTACTCCCCTTTCTATTCCACAAAGTTTATGAAAAAAGTTTTGGCATTTGGAACATTTGACCACTTTCATGCCGGTCACGAATCATATTTAAAACAAGCGCAAGAGCTTGGCTCGTATTTAATTGTAGTGGTTGCCCGCGACGAAACTGTTAAGAAAATAAAAGGCGACTTCCCGGATCAAACGGAAAAAGAACGCCAAGCAGCAATCAAAAAGATGCGAATTGCAGACAAAGTCGTTATCGGTAATTCAACCGACAAATACGAAGTAATCAAAAAATTTAAACCGGATGTAATTGCACTTGGTTACGACCAATTTGCCTTCACATTCAAACTAAGAAAATATTTAATAGATCACAGATACAGCTCAAAAATCGTAAGATTAAAATCATACAAACCGGAAGTTTTTAAATCTTCACTTTTAAAAAAAATCGCCACCGGTGACGATGGCGAAAATACAAACGGCCAACCATATGAAACAGCCCTCATCCTTAATCCTATTGCGCAGGAGCTTTGAAAATCTTCTTCGCAATTATTTAACTGTAATTCCAACGGTTTTGGTAATTGCGGTCGTGCTAACCATGTTCCATGGCATGATTTTGGTGCATGAGAACGCCAAAAATACGCTTAAAAACATTCAACAGAAATTTTCCATTACGGTATATTTAAAAGATGATGCGGACCCTTTTGAAGTCGGGAACACAATAACTTCACTAGAAGACCGCAGCGACATTGTCTCTCCGGTTACTTACACTTCAAAAGAAGCTGCCTGGGAAATGATGAGCAAAACCTTTTCGCTAGATAACGAACTTTTAAAAAAATATAAATTCTCTCTGCCGGCCAGCCTTACAATAACTCCAAAAAATCCAAGTGATGTTCCTCAGATTGAGGCCTTTTTGCAAACCAATGCAGCGAACATATTAAAAGATTCGGCCACAATGCAGGACAAACAAAAAAACATCACAAATCAAATCGTGGAATTCGTTCAAAGTGTGGAAAAGACCACCCAAAGCACGCTGATATTCTTTATAATTCTATTCGTATTGGGAGGAGCTTTGCTTTTAAGTAGCACGATTCACCTGGCAATAACCTCACGCCACACGGAAATAAACATAATGAAGCTGGTTGGATCCTCACACTCAACTATAATTCTGCCATTTGTGATTGAGGGCCTGCTGGTTAGCATAATCGCATTTCTGGTTAACCTCGTAATACTCGCACTACTGCCAATAAGCATTATAAATGTAAAACTTCACCTAAACGCTTTGCTTTTTGAATTCATTGCCACAATTCTTTTGGGCGTGATTGTAAGTTACCTTACGACGCTTTTTCATATTCGCAAAAAAACTTTCTTTTAAAAGATGATAACAAAAAAAGTCACTGGAATAATATTAAATAACCAGCCTTATCTTGAACTGGACCGCAGACTGGTAGTTTTTTCATACGAATATGGGATTATTCACATAATAGCCAAAGGCGTGCGCAAAATAACAAGCCGCCGCGCTTGCCACCTGGATCTTTTTAATCTGGTAAAAATGGAGTTGGAAGAATCCGGCAACGGAGCAAATCGCATCGGATATTTGAGAGAAATAACAATAACCAAGCCTTATCGCGAAATGAAAACCGACCCATACAATTTTTCCGCGGCATGCCTTATAAGTTTATTTTTACGCAAAATTTTGCCCGAAGGAGCGAGCCAAACAAATGTTTTTGACCTCACGGAATCAACTTTTGAGGCTTTAACTGCAGGCAAAGATTCAAAAAAAATCCTCTTCGCATACTTTTTAAAAGTCATGCGAACGCTCGGTTTATTGCCAGACATACTACCTCAAAAAAACGCGAGACAGATGCTCTTTAAGGCGCTTTTAAATATTGATCCTCAATTTACTTTGAACGCGCGTCGAACGCTGGAAATTTTCTCCAGGCTATAAAGCATTCGGTCAAGTTGATCAAAATTATTTATACCAACGATCACGTTAATATCCACGCGATTTTCTTGTGCAGCCCTAACCGAAAAATCAATAATATTTATCTTATTATTACCAATTACTTGCGAAACGTCGCGCATAAGACCAACGCGGTCGTCAGCTTCAACTTTAATACTAACAGGATAACTCCTCATTCCACCGGTAACGCTAACGGGAATCATTCTGGCATCTTGCATATTCTGCAAAACGGAACAGGTTCGTTTGTGAATGGAAACCCCATTACCACGAGTAACATAACCCACAAGCTCATCTGCAAAACTCGCATCACAACAACGCACAAATTGGTATGGCATATTTTCCTCACCATCAATGAGCACTTTTGGTAAATCTTGCTCAGCCGGAATTTTCTTTAATTCACGCGGTTTTGGAGGATCAAACAATTTGCGACCAATAATAATTTCCTCCAAAGTCAAAATCTTTTTTATTAAAGCAAAAGGCAAAAGCGCACCACGCCCAACCTCGCTAATAAGCTCCTGTCTATCTTTTAAAGATATTTTATTGCCTTCAATATTTTTTAACAGAGACAGCCCCTCATCAAGCTGCGGTCTTCCCAATTGCGCCAATTTTTCGTTAACCATTTCTTTACCATCCTTAAAATTCTTATCATCATCCAATCCGTGGAACCATGAACGTATGCGGCTTCTGGCATGATTTGTTTTTACAAAAGAAAGCCAATATTGGCTTGGCGTAGCGTTTTTGCGTGTAATTATTTCAACTACCTCGCCATTTTTTAACGCATAATCAATAGGCACTATATTGCCATTAACTTTTGCACCAACACAGGTGTCGCCAATGTCGCTATGCACGGCATATGCAAAATCTATTGGAGTTGCACCAACCGGCAAATCCTGCACATCTCCACGCGGAGTTAGAACGAAAATTCTGTCACTAAAAACATCAACCCTTAGACCTTCCATTAGTTCCGGATTGCTCTTTGTGTTGCGGGAAGCTTTACCAAGTCCGGCAATCCACGCTTTGTGCTGTTTGAAAAAATTAACAGACGAACTGGCCAACGCTTCTTCAAAATCTTTTGGATCTTTTTTGTCGGAATATCTTTTAATAACTTCATCCAAAGCGGCCAAATTTACAGAACCAACTTCCTCGTACATCCAGTGCGCGGCAATACCATATTCCGCATATTCATGCATGGATTCCGTACGCAGCTGCACTTCCGTAGGCTGTGGATTATCCTTTGGCCCAAGCCCCATAACCGTTGTGTGCAAACTTCTGTATCCATTTATTTTAGGTACGGCGATGTAATCTTTAAAGCGATTTGCAAGAGGAGTGGAATTTTTATGAATTACACCAAGCGCGGTATACAAATGCCCCGTATATTCCTTTCCATATTTATAAATATCCGGCAACACAACTCTCATCGCGAAAATATCAAAAATCTCACCGAGGGAATTTTTTTCCTTTTTAAACATTTTCCTATAAATCGAATAAATGCTTTTTACACGTCCATCAACATTGGCCGAAATGCCTTCCGATCTCAAATTCTCCGCAATAACTTTCTTTGCATTCTCTATATATTGCTCACGCCATTTCTCCGATTCAATAAGCTGATTTGCAATATTGGTGTAAGCCTCCGGATTCGTATATTTAAAACACATGTCTTCCAGCTGTGTTTTTAAACTGTAAATACCAAGACGACCCGCAATTGGGGCATAAACATTTAGCGTTTCCTGTGCAATGCGAATTCTTTTTTCCGGCCTAACAAATTCCAAAGTTTTAATATTATGAAGTCGATCACAGAGCTTTAGCAAAACCACGCGGAAATCCTTTGCCATAGCCAAAAATAGCTTTCTCAAATTATTTACTTGAGGATCATTTAACTTCGAACGCACCTTGCTTAGCTTTACCATACCCCAGCAAAGATTTTTAACTTGCGGTCCAAAATTGCGCTCAATATCTTCTATAGTATGTTCGGTATCTTCCACTACATCATGCAAAAGAGCGGCAATAATCGTGTCTTCGTCGGGATGAAAATCCGTCAAAATAGATGCAACACTTAGCGGATGAATAATGTAAGGTTCTCCGGAAAATCTCTTCTGGTTTTTGTGCGCTTCATTTGCAAAATCAAAAGCGCGCGCGATCCTCTCCAAATCAGCCGACGGAAGGTAATTTTTCACCGATTCCAAAACTGTCTGTATTGTAACCATAAAAGCGTATGATTATAACAGTTTTTTCGGCTAAAAGTAAAGCCCGGCTCTTTTTTACCTTATGGGCTCTTTTAAATCACCTATTTTTTATTGGTTGTAGCGGCAGGCCTCTTTGGCTCCGGCTGGGTAATGTAATCCGCACCACTGTTTGTTTTTATATCAGAAACGCCAATTGGCAAAAACTTCACATCATTATTACCGCTTGTGCTCAATTTGTCGGCCTGTGCCCCTTCTACCGCGATAGGAACAATCAAACTAATATCCGAACCTGTGACATCATAAACTTTAATACCGGCAATCAAAGGCTCGGCATTCAATTCAATATCTCTTATTCTTAAAGCAAACTTATTTAATCCGGTCCCATAAAAACTTTGTATTTTTTGCAGAGCCTTAAATCTGGCCTTTAGCGCCGTCATTTCACGACTGACCAAAATAAAATCACTCAAAGAATCTTGCGTTGCCTGCGGATTAAGCGCATTCATTTGCTCAAAAAACTGCTTGTCGTCCGCATCCTGTTTTACCTGCAGTTCGCCATATTGAGCCTGAATTTTTGTTATATCTTCAATTAAACGAGTATTTTTATCTTTGCTTTCGTTATATAAATTGCGCAAAACCGCCAAATGATTTTCCAGCGTTTGCCTGCGATTAATTGATTTATTTAAAAGCTCATTCAAATTTACGGCATATGCATTTTGCAGCTGCCTAAAGGTCAAAACATAATCGGCGAGTTCCGTTGCGCCCTCTTCTTCTTTGCCAATTGAAGTAGTTGAGGCAATGCCCGTGGCTCCAACCATTTCTGTTGTTATCTCTGCGATTTTTCCAATATTGGAAACTGTAGAAATCCCCGACTGCTCGGAAGAAATATCTGTCGGCGGCTTTGGCTGTTCAACGGTAACTTGCTTGGCGCTTCTATTTTTAAAATATTTATATCCGCTAATTCCTCCAAAAATAAGGACACCAATCAAAACTATGACTCCAATGAAGGTAAAAATTTTGCGCGGAGATAAATTAAGTTCGCGCAAAAATTCTTCGATTTGCGATGCAATACTATCTTCCTCCTCATCAAATTCAATTTCATTTTCTTCTACGGGCTTCACTAATTCTTCTTTAACTTTCTCTATGGCCGGTTTTGTAACTTTTCTTTCGGTTACAATTTCTCCTTCAATCACTTCGTCTTCCTTTTTATCTTTTAGGGGTTCCGGCTTTGGCTTAGGCGTTGGTGCTTCCGGCTTTTTTAATGGTTTTAATGGCTTGACCTGTGGACGAGCCACTTCTGCAACTTTCGCCGGTTCCGGTTTCGGTTCCAGATCAGGATTTTTTTCTGGCACCTGCGGTTTTGCACTTTGACTTCCCCACATGCTCAACAAATCTTGCGCACCGGCTTCTTGCGATTTTGGTGGTGGTTGCTGCGCTGGGTCGGCCCCTGCCTGTGATGGTTTTTGGTCGTCAGCCATAAGTTAATTTATTCATAATATTTTACCACAAAAAAGACGTTTTGGAAACGCCTATAACAGAAGAAATCGCATATAGAGAACATCAAACCTATAGCTAATTTTGTCAACGGCTTTGCTGTGGAAAAAAGCCCCTTAATCAGATAGAATACTGAACCGAATTCTATTCTATAATTTACCCAATTTTATGTTAGTCCCCATCATTGCGGTGTGTGCAGCAGGTCTCGCACTTTTATATGCCCTTTTGCTTGTCATAATGGTCTTAAAACACAGCAAGGGATCAGAAAAAATGCAGCAAATAGCTTCTTATATTCAGGAAGGAGCAAAAGCATATTTAAACCGTCAGTCCGGCACCATCGCAATCGTTGCTATAGTACTTTTCTTCGTTTTGGCTTTCGCTTTCCAAAAAAATGGATTCTTACTTGCAGCCGGATTTATAGTCGGCGCTTTCTTTTCCGGATTGGCAGGCTATATTGGTATGTCGATTTCCGTTCGAGCAAACGTACGTACAGCACAAGCAGCTCACAAGAGCCTTGCAGAAGCTTTGAAAGTGGCATTCCAGGGAGGTTCTGTTACGGGATTCTCGGTTGTTGGACTAGCACTTCTTGGTGTTAGCGCATTTTATATTTTATTCCAAAAATTTAGCGGCCTTCCTCTAAGTTCTGTGCCAAATTTGCTTATTGGATTTGGCTTTGGTGCTTCCTTGGTTTCTCTTTTCGCAAGAATTGGTGGAGGAATTTTTACAAAGGCAGCGGACGTTGGTGCTGACTTGGTAGGAAAAGTAGAAAAAGGAATTCCGGAAGATGATCCAAGAAATCCTGCAGTTATTGCAGACAACGTTGGCGACAACGTTGGCGACTGCGCAGGTATGGGAGCAGATCTTTTCGAAACTTATGCAGTTACTTTAATTTCCGGCATGATTTTGGCAGCTTCTGTAATCGGGACCCAGCAGAGCATCGAATATCCGCTTGCCCTGGGCATTATCGCAGTAGTTGCTTCCATTATCGGCAGCCTTTTTGTAAGGCTCGGCAGAGGCAAAAACATCATGGGCGCCTTGTACAAAGGTTTAGTTATGACCGGCGTAATTTCTGCTGTTGGATTCTATTTTGTTACGGATTACATGTTCAAAGATATTAGACTTTTCTTGGCTTCGGTCGTTGGACTTGTTGTAACTTTATTAATTACAGTAATTACCGAGTACTACACTTCTACAAAATACAAACCAGTTAGATCGATTGCACAAGCAAGCGAAACAGGAAGCGGCACAAATATCATCACTGGCCTTGCTGTTGGATTGCAGAGCACTTGGGCACCGGTTCTAGTGATCGTTGCATCTATTATGGGTGCTTATTACCTTGGCAGCACTTCCACTCTCGCAAATGGCGTTTATGGAATTGCAGTAGCCGCAATCGCAATGCTTTCCACTACCGGTATGGTTATTGCCATTGATTCATATGGTCCTATTACAGACAACGCCGGCGGAATTGCCGAAATGGCGGGTCTTCCAAAAGAAGTTCGTGAACACACAGACCTTTTGGACGCAGTTGGAAATACAACAAAGGCAGTCACAAAGGGCTATGCAATCGCATCCGCAGCTCTGGCCGCACTTGTTCTATTCCAGGCCTACACAGAGGCAATAAAACTTGGCGGATCATCGGTTGTTTTTGATTTAAGCGATCACATGGTTATAGCCGGTTTAATTATTGGAGGACTTTTGCCTTATGTATTCTCATCTTCGGCAATGGCTTCCGTTGGCAAGGCTGCACAAAAAATCGTTCAGGAAGTTCGCAGACAATTTGCGCAGTTAAAAGGAATTATGAGTGGTAAAGACGTACCGGAATATGGGAAATGCGTTGATATCGTTACGAAAGCCGCATTAAAAGAAATGATTTTCCCTGGATTCTTGGCAGTTCTCTCCCCTGTTGCAGTTGGCTTTATACTTGGACCAAAAGCACTTGGAGGCTTGCTGGTTGGAGTTATCGTCTCCGGCTTCTTATTGGCTCTACAAATGTGCACAGGCGGCGCAGCTTGGGACAATGCAAAGAAATATATTGAAATGGGAAATCACGGCGGAAAAGGATCAGATGCTCACAAGGCAGCTGTTACAGGCGACACAGTTGGCGACCCATTCAAAGACACTGCAGGCCCAGCTCTTAACGCTTTAATTAAAGTAATCAATACAGTTGCCCTTATTATTGCTCCACTCGTGGCAGCTTATCATCTATTAGCATAATAAATTAATGACCGTAACTTCTGCGACAATTGATGCAAATACCTTATATTCAAAGCTCACACGTTTTGAGGAGAGGTATGCTGTACTTGTCGCAGAAGACGGTTCTGAGATTCGCTGGCCAATAAAAAATCTTCCGGATCAAATTCAAATTGGCGACAGCGTGGAATTAAAAATCAACACAAAGAAAATCGCCGAGGCACAGGTTGAGGACGAGAAGTATGCCAACATGCGCAAGCTGCTGGAGGAACTTATAAATTAAACTTATTGCAGACCGGACCGGTCCGAAACATCCTAAGCATGGATTAACAGCCATTGAGTTTTTTTAGTATACACAACAAAAAAAACACCTAGGCATGCGCTAAATACAAACTATTTCTTAGCTGGCTTGTCTGCTGCTGGGGCTGGAGTGGCAGCAATTGGTGAACCAGGAGCAACTCCTGTACCTGCGGCACCTTCAGCTGGAACAGCTGCGGCTTCGGCTGGCTTGGCAACTTCTTCAGCACGAGGAGGAGAAACAGTAACAACTGTATCTTCCGCATTGTCCAAAATTGTAATAGTAGAAGGAACTTTCAAATCCTTTACACGCACAGAAGTGTGGAAATCCACGAGAGAAGTAACATCCACTTCAATTGAGTGAATAAGATTCTTAGGTAAACATTTAATCTTAATTTCATGCTTCTGAATATCCAAAACACCACTCATATTCTTTACAGCCGGAGCAATACCAAGAGCAATCACTTTAACTGAAGTAATTACCTCCTTATTCATATCGACAAATATAAAGTCTACATGAGTAATATCATCCGTAACCGCATCAAACTGCACATCGTGAACAAGAACCGGCATTTTTTTACCACCGACTCCCAATTCAATAATTGTATTTTCACCGGCCTTAGCGTAAACCTTTCTAAAAACTTGGTAAGGCATCTGAAGCATCATGTTGGTTTGGCCCTTTCCGTAATAAATTGCAGGAATGAGACCTTCACCGCGAAGAGCTTTTGGTTTTGCGTCTTTTTGCCTCTCTGAGGCTTCTAATACTAAAGAATCCATAGCGAGGGCAATTGTAATGGTATTTTTATTTCAACGCAAGCTAAAACGAGCTATATAACTTATCAGGTTAAAACAAAAGGGCTCACCCCTATTTAAGGCGAGCCCTTTAGTAACTTTATGCTTTATTTTTTACCATTGAGGTCCATCCCCAAAACTATTCATATCCCCTTCATCAAATAGAGGGTCTATGATTCCATTTGCATCCCCTTCGTCAAATAGAGGATCTATGATTGATGAATCATCAGCAGAGCCACGAACTTCTGCTCCAGCAACAGCGTCGACGAACTCATTCGTCTTTACTGCTACCACCAAGTCCATAGCTACTGTAAGTTCACCACTACCACAGAAGTTTGCATCATCTGTACCTGTACAGCCACCCATAATACCCATGGCTTTTGCTGTTCTTACCTCTTCAGCAAATTCAGGAGCAACATCAGTTGGAGCGGCCACACCAGAAATATCTGGTAAGTCTACTCCTGCTTCATCCAAAGCATTTACTACTAGAGAAGCCATTTCTTCTCTTTCAATTGGCTGATTTGCATTTGTAACCGGAGGATTCAAACAATCAGCAACTCCAGCTGCCTGACAAGATGCCCAGAATGGACGAGCCCATGGCTCCATGCCAGGGATTTCTCTAACAAGAGTTGCATTCCTTGCATCAAGGTTATCAAACTCTTCTGGATTTGCACCTGCAGCAAGTCTAACCACGCGAACTACCGCCTGATTATATGTTTCTGGATTTGCAATACCGAAGTTCTTGTTCTCCGTGCTTACCAATTTGTTAGCAGCAGCAAGAGTACACCAGCTTCCCTGCCACTCATTCATAGGACAGTCATAAGCTGCAATAACTCCTTCTGATCTCTGCATAGCAAGTTCATCTTCAGAACCCATGATAGTCTCAACAGTATCCTGGAATGCCTTAACTGCTTCAATTTCTTGTGCATTAGTCAAAGCATCAGAATTAACTTGTGAAGACAAAGCGTCGAAAGCTTCTTTCACATCAGAAGCAGCATCCGAGCTCATACCACCGGCGATGTCGTTATTAAGAACATCGGCAATAATTGCTTTTGCTTCTTGTGGAACTTCCGGGATTACTTCGTTAGCAATTGCAATAACTTGTTCTGTACGTTCTGTTAACTGTCTACCCAAAGTGCTTGTAGCAGTATTACCAGTCAAACGTGCGAGCTGTTCTTTTGCAACCCCAAGAGAAGCAATCATATCTTTTGCTTCACCTAAAGAAGCAGAAAGCTTGGCTGTTTCGGCCAAAAGATCCTGATATCTCTGGTCCATTGCGGCCATTTGATCCTTAAGCGCTGCAATTTCAGCCTTTAATAGCGTCAATTCATCGCTTTCAAGATCGTTACGATCACCAATGTCTGCGTAAGCTTGTTTATCAAACTTTACGAAATTCATTGGACCCTTAACAAATGGCATAACCATTTGCATAATTTGTTCAAAATTTGCAGATGCTGTTTCTTCATCTCCAGCATCACAAGCTTTTGTACCTGTATCTATCAAAACTTTTACTTTCTGTGCAACTCCAGTAGGCAACATTTTGCCTTCTTTTGAGAATTTTACAGAAGCTTCCTTAATACCATCACAAGAAAACTTAGATTGCTGAGCCTGTTCAGACTCACAACCCTTATTAACAAGGGCTTTAACTAGATCCTTCATAACGCCATATGGCATACCAAGGTATCTTTGTGCAGGAGGCATACATTCTTTGTCCATTTGACCTTGAGGTTCAAAGAATCCACACATTGGACCACCCATTGAAACCTTTGTAGGCATCATATCTGTTGTGTTGCCTGGATTTTGTGCCAAAAGGACTGAGTTAAATCCGAAATCAAACTTTTTATCCATTCCATTATCTGAACCAAAGTTCTGATCCATCATTCCTCCACGATCAAAGGCTGAACCAAAATCCTTATTACCCATTGGAGCAGAACCTTTCATTGGCTGTTTGTTCATTCCATTATCATTCATTGGTCCCATTCCACCACCATTCATTGGTCCCATCATATTTCCACACTTTTCAAAATCAGGTTGCCATGTTGCAAAAATATCTACACCGGCTGGCAAAGATGATAATGGATTGCTGGCAAATTTTTCGAGAGCCTTATATTCTGCCGTATCTTTTAAGTGTTTGAAATTTGAAAGTTCTCTTTGTGCATCGCGCATAATAAAGCCGATTTGGCGGCAGCTATCTAGGCTTTGCATAAGACCTGGACGTTGTTCTTGTTTTTCATTGTCCCATCCACCAAAGAGTTGAGACAAAATTCCATCTCCATTTGGACCACCACGAAGAGTATCAAATTTTGCCATAGCGGCCATAACCTCGTCTTCAGTAGCAGTTGAACTCAAAGCTCTAATCTCATCAAATACAGTTTGTGATTGTGTAATGATTGATTGAATTTGAGCAGCTGCAGGACAAGAAATACCAGCTTGTAGAGAAATTTCTTTCAATTGATCCGCTGCCTGAGTAAGATCACACTCACGTGGGCGGAAACCGTTACCTTGTCCCCTACAAACAGAGACATTATTTTTGTCTGTTAATACTGCTTCTTGTTTTAAACGTTTAATTTCCTGTGCAATATTTGCACCGAGCTTAACATTGTCCATGTTCATGTCTCCGAACATGTCATCGAATTGTGAAAATTGATCCTGACCAAAATTACCAGATTTACAGAAAGGATTGTTGTAATCTTTTGCACAATCGAATTGAGGCATAAATTGACCTTTTTGCCCCATTTGATTCATTGGGTTCATTGTATTTGGACCTCTGTTGTTTTTATTACATTTCTCAAATCTTGCCTGTTCTGTTTTACGTTGCTGTGCCCAAGAATCACATGTCATGTCTTTCTGTACACATTGTGATTGAGTATTGGTTGCCATAGGAGGATTACATGAATCGCCCTGGCCTCCAGTACAATCGTAAAAAGTCTTTGGCATTTTTACTTGGCCTCCCCATTCATCCGTACAATCAAGCATATCTTGATTGAAATCGTATGGTTTAGGCTGAGTAGTCATTGTATCGTCGGTACCACGCATATCTTGTACGCAACGGTTGTTGTACATATGTTGACCCATAGGACAATTTGTCGGTGGCATAGTGCCTTCCATTCTGCATGGGCGAGTCGCAGTTGGCTGTTGGCCCGCTGCACAAACCGGCATATTTGTTGGAGGAACCTGCGTGCGCTGTGAACACTCAACCTGTGTTACTGCACAGCTATTGTCTGTACATCTAATTGGTGTTGATTGTGGACATTGCCCTGCTGGTGGCATAGTGCCTTCCATTCTGCATGGAACTGTTGCAGTTGGCTGTTGGCCCGCTGCACAAACTGGCATGTTTGTTGGAGGAACCTGCATACGCTGTGAACATTCCAACTGTGTCATTGCACAGCTATTGTCCGTACATCTGATTGGCATATTCTGTGGACATTGTCCTGCCGGTGGCTGAACATTTCCACAATCCGCTGCTGCAACACGACATGAACCGTCTCCACATCTAATTGGTGTAGACGATGGACATTGATTTGCTCCATCCACTGGACACGTTGTACCAACTGGAACAGAAGTTCCGTTTGGACATGGCTGCATTTGTGGTTGCTGTTGAGGACATCCCGCTGCTGGGACAGTAGTTACGCCGTCCGGACATCTTGGACAATCATTATAAGTTGGCGCAGTTACCCCATTTGGACATGTAATAGTTGCTGGTTGTGCCGACTGACAATTTGGTGGCACTCCAGTCATACCCGCTGGACATGTTGCCGGTGGCTGAACTTGCCCACCATTTCTTGCTGCATCTGCAGCATCACAAGTTGGTCCATCTGCACATGCTCCAATTGACTGACACATAAATTGACCAGCCGGACAAGAAGTCTGCGCGCTGGAAAGACCGAATGTAAGCGCTATCACCAAGGCTGCAACGGCGAACATTCCGCCTGCACCCAAGTATAGGTGATGTGCTTGTAACTTTTGTTTTTTCATATTTATTTTTGTTAAGAGATATAGAAAAATTACAATTTTAAATTAAGAAGTTCCTTGGAGCTCGACTAATCTCCAAGTGGAATTAATAAAGTTTTGTGAACCGCGTGAATAAGAATCCATAATTTTGTATTTATTTTCTGACACACATTCTGTGCATCTATAATAATTATAATACAAAAAGAACTTTGTGTCTAGTCCCTTTTTTACCCACTCCCCTTGCTCGAAAAGAAACGCACATGTAACCTTATGCCATGGGATTTTTCGACAAAGCGAAGGACATGT
>JBAYHN010000031.1:0-14557 GCA_041666125.1 Candidatus Altimarinota bacterium
GTGGTTCAATATTCCTCCTGCACTTTTTTATATGGGAGACACAGGTGCACTGGCCCTAGGCGCAACGCTCGGCGTAATAGCCATGCTCACAAACTCAGTTTTAATTTTACCTTTGATTGCTTTTATTTTCGTAATAGAAGCAGCCTCCTCCGGCATTCAATTACTTTCCAAAAGATGGTTTAAGAAAAAAGTATTCCTAATAGCACCTCTTCATCATCATTTTGAGGCCAAGGGCTGGAAAGAAGAAAAGGTGGTTATGCGCTTTTGGATTATCGGTGCATTTACTTCTGTACTGGGAGTAATACTGGCAGTCTTGAGCCTGATGTCGGCGTAGTAGTAATAGGAACAAGTAGAGGTTTTAAAATCGGTGCCAACGGAAGCGGCAGCGGTTTTTCCAATATGCTCACGCCCGGAATCATCGGAGAAACGGTAGGAACCTTAGTTGGAGTTGTTGTTGTAGTGATATTTGTCTGAGTGTCGGTTGTAGAAGTCTGTGATGTCTGTGGTGTACCAACAGAAGGAATCATTGTTTTGTCCGGTGAAACTTTTATAACAGTCCCCTCCGATTTAATCATTACCTGATTTTTTGTAACCGTCATATCAACAAGTGGTTTTCCATTAACATCAAGATTAGTGATGTCTTGAACCTTTTCAAGAACCTCTGTGCTCGATTGGTCTTGCTGAACACCCCAAACCGCTTCTCCAAGTTGAGTCAATGTATCTTGCTTAACAGTTTCCAATGTTTGACCCAAATTATTATCAACAGTTGGCGTTGTGAAAAATTCGCCGTATTGAGTATCTTCTAGTTCCTGCATCTCGGAATCCGGCAAAAGAAGTTCACCAGAATCCACCGTTTGAGTTTCGCCTTGCAAAGAATCTTTCTCGGCTTCTTGTGCCTTCTTTTCCTCAACCTGCGCATCCGAACTCATAGCTTCCAAAACTTTCAAATCTTCTTTTTTATTATCAAGCAAAGCAGATACCGCCTTTTGCTTTTCATCTACAGGCAAACTTTTTATTTCCGTTATAACATCCACAGTAGCTTGTTTGTAATTTTCTATTTGCTTTTGAGCATTGGCTTTGTCTCCATTCTCAATCATGTCGTGAGCTTCGAGTAATTTTTCTCCGGCCTGTTCAATTTTCTTCTCGGTTTTTTGAGACACACTTTGCGCAACTACAAGCTGCACTTCGCCAACAACGCTCTTTGCGTCATAAAGAGGTTCTGCAGGCAAAGTTAGTGTTAATTGTTTTTGATAATTATCTACGGTCTCTTTAATTTGAGCTCTTAGTTCAAGCGCTTTTGCCGGATTTTCAAATTCAAATTCATTTGACCAGCCAATCAATTCATCAATTTGCCATTTAAATTCTCCCAACAAAGCCTGCGCCTTTTCTTTATCGCCACTTTCGAAGAACATTTCCGCAGCGGCAAATTTTTCTTTGGCCTTCTCCAACTTCATTTGCTGCTTAGTGAAGTCGTCCATCGTAAGCGCCAATTTCGTATTCTGAGTAAGCTCTCTAACAGCATATAGCGGGCTGCCAGGCAAAATATTAGCCTGCTGGCTCATTTGATCCTTAGCCTCTTGCTTTACCGTTGCGATGTACTGCTTATCTTGTTCAAGATTTTGCGTAACCCATTCATTCTTTGCCTCCACCTGCTCATCCGATGTTATTTTAGGAGTAAGTGTCTGAGCATCTGATTTTACTTCAGCAGTAAAGCCCTTAACCAAAGTAGTCTCTATAACTTTTTTATCTGTAGCTACAACCAAATCCACGCGGTTTTGAATTGCAGAAACGGTAGATTTGCCTTTGCTGGAAACCATATCAAATGCAGCACGTTTTTTTGCAACGGCCACCGTATTTTTCGATTTAACTTGAAAGCTCGAAATATTATCAATCAAATTCACAACTCGTGCCCAAACGCGCCCTTCGGTCAAAATAACTTCAACGGCGGTTTCTGTTTTATTGTAAGGATTAACAAAAAGCTTGGATATCTTTATTTCTGTATTTTCGTCCAACCTGCTAATACTCTGATCCAAAAATCTTATAACCGCCTTTGAACCTGGTCCCGTTTTTATAACATCATCTGCACGAAGTAATAACTGTGAAGTACCAAGAATTTCATTTCCGTCACGAATTACATAAACGTCTCCGCTTACTTCTTCAAGCAAAGTTAAATACGAAGCATCTACCTTTTCGATATTGAAAGTGAAATTAAAAACAGTTACAAAAACAAACAAAGCAACCACTATGGCTGCTCCAAGCTTCCTAGTCCCCTTCATCCACCCAAAGAAATTAAAACTTCTTTTCATCCTGCCAAACTCAGCCAAAGTAAGAAGTTTTTCCTTTAAATTAGCCCTAAACATCGCGTCTGGGGTTAGAGTGCTGGAAACTTCCTTAATCTTGGAAATCAAACGCGAAAAACCAAAAGCCTCCTCCTCCGTTTTCTTTTCCTTCAAAGAAGACATTATAAAACTCTTCATTCTCGCCTGCTTTTCATCTGAAAGTTTTATATCACGACACAATTTCAACTTTTCTTCAAGCTGACTGAACTCTTCCGACTTACCTGATAAAAATGAGAATATAGACATAGTGATCAAAACCTAAAACGTATAAAAATGGCTTCTGTTACACCTCATGGTCATGCATCCCCATCTCTTCCAGGATGCGTTTAAGGTGTTTTAATGCTCTAAACTGCAAAATACGCAGCGCGGCCTGGCTGCGACCTGTAATTCCGGCAATCTCATCATTGGAGAAATCATTTATATACTTCAAAACTAAAATCTGTCTATACGAATCTTTCAATTTGCCCAGCGCAACTCCAAGCATTTCCTTATCCAAATTCAGATTTGCCCTAAAAGAGGCATGCGCTTCCCGGCGCTCATCTTTTATGTTTTCCACAAGTTCTTCGCTACTCTTGTGCAATCTGTAAAAATCAACCACCAGATTGTGAGCTATCCTAAAAATCCAAGAAGAAAAACTTTTCTGATCAGCTTTGTATTGGTTTATATTTTCCCAAGTCTTAAGGAAAACCAATTCCGTTAAGTCCTCCGCCTCCTGGTGATTAACGCGATAATAGATATAGCGGTATATGGGATTCACAAAAATATCGTACAGTTTGCCAAAGGCATCACTGTCTCCGCGCTTGGACTGTTCCACAAGCGCTTCTATCTCATCGCTATGTAATGGGCTTGGATTATCCATTTCGATTATAGCTTAGAAAAACGACTCTATCGTACCCGCGCTTTATTATATAGCACACTCGTTTCACTCGTGTGTGGAAAGTACCATTTTTTCGGTCAAGAATTCAATCGGAGATTTATTATCCGTGGAAATTGAAAATTTGTCACTATATTCAATTTTCTCTATATCGCGAAGAATTTTTAAAATAACCGAGCGAAGATCCATTCGGAGCGCAGCGGTATTTATGGAATTAAAATCGGGAGCGACATTAAATGCAAAAAGCACGGAATTGTCGGAAGCCGGCGATCTAAATTCATAAACATTATCAAAAACCGAAGTTAATGTATTTTTTATTAAATTTAAAAGTTCCGAATTTTCGGAACTAGCAATATTCATCATCACGCTGCCATTTGCGGTTAGGTGAGATTTCACGGTCTCGAAAAATTCACTTGTAGTTAAATGCGCGGGAATATAAAGATCATCTTTGTAGGCATCAATCATTACAAAATCATATTTTTTGTCTGAGTTTGCAAGAAACATTCGGCCATCACTTTCGGTAATTTTGCTTGTCGATTCGGCGGTGGCAAAATATTTCTTACCAACTTCCACCATAAGCGGATCGATTTCCACTCCTTCAATATTTAAGTTCGGGAAAAAGTTATGCAAAATTCGCGCACTGGTTCCACCGGCAAGGCCGATAATTAAAAAATCTTTTCCTTGTGGATTTAAAACAGGTAAAAGCGTTGCGTAATCCCAATAATAACCTGTCATAATGCGATATGGATTGTACATGGACTGCACCACGCTAATGTCTTTGTTTGTATGCAGCGTGCGAGTGCCAAAAGTGCTTTTCTGCACACGCATGTAGTTATAAACCGACTCACCTTCAAACTCGGTGTTTGGGCTGGCATGAATGGTTAATGGAATAAAAAACAAAACTATCGGAATAATCATAAAACCGAATAAAATCGCCCTTCCAATTCCTATTAAACCGAGCAACATCAATATTGCGCCGAATAGGAAAAAAGTTTCGCGCGAACCCAAAAATGGGATCGTGAGCAGAACCGGCAAAAATGTACCAACAATGCTGCCTACTGTAGAAAAAGCATAAATGGAACCAACTGCAGAACCGGCTGTGTTTATTTTTTCAATTGCGATGCGGGCGCAAATTGGAGTAACCATAGCCAAAAAAAGCAGAGGAATACTAAAAAGCCCAATTGAAGCGATTAAAGATGCGAAGAATATTTGAATGTGCTGCCCTGGGATTGCCTGGTAAGCCATCAAGAAAATAGGCTGACCAATAAAAGGAATAATTCCAATCAAAAATCCGGTAATTAGAATAAGAGGATAAAGAAGTTTTCTTGCTGTCTTGCCGTCGTTACGATCGGCAATGCGTCCACCAAGCCAATAACCGATGGACATGGCCACAAGAACAATGCCAATTACGTTTGTCCAAACAAAAAGTGAAGTGCCAAAATATGGAGCCATTAGGCGTGAAGCCGTGAGCTCAACTGCCATTACCGACATGCCCGTTACAAAAACAGTAGCGTAAAGAAAAGCTTTTTTCATATGGCATTAAATAACTTTAAATATGATTAAATACGCCAATAAGCATACCTGATGGCGCGGGAAAATAGTAATAAATTGTGTTTTTTTGCGTATTACAAGACACCTAACATAAAAATGATAAGTCCCGCCACGGTCTTTATGGCTTATGAACGGGACTTTCTGCAATTAACTTCAAATTCAATTAACCAATTATATGTTTCTCGCACTTTTCATCCTAACAATTCTGGAAGCTTTGATACTTCAGTTTGTGAACCAATAAATATTGGTGTTCGCTGATGAAGTTCCGTTATTTTTTTGTCTAAAATTCGTACGTGACCGTCTGTCGATTGTCCTCCGGCTTGTTCGGCAATGAATGACATGGGATTGCATTCAAAAAGCAGTCGCAGTTTGCCGTTTGGCGCTTTGGAATAACCGGGATACGTGAAAATTCCGCTTCCTTTAAGCAAAATGTGGTTGATGTCCGGGACCATTCCGCCGCTGTAGCGAAGGGTGAGTCCCCTTTTTATATAATCATTTGTGAGCTTTAAATATTTTTCATTTTCCGCAGCCGCGCGCAAATTTCCTGGCGCAAAATATTTTGATTCCGGTGCAATTTTTAAATTTTCTTTTGTTAAATAAAATTCGCCGTCTTTGTTGTTTAAGCGAAATTCGTGTGTGCCTTTTTTAAAGGTAATTACCAATGTTGTGTGCGGACCATAAACCGCAAAACAAGCAGCGAGCTGATCTTCACCAGTTCGACCAATCAAATTTCCAGCCGGATAAATTCCAAAAATTGAACCGACCGCAAAGTTCACATCTACCAGAGAAGAACCATCCAGAGGATCAAAAACAACCGTGAACGGCGCGCCCTTTTTGCCTTCAACTAGGCCTTCCAGCTCTTCCGATGCCATGCTTTCTGTGAGCCCTGACTTTTGCAATTCATCAACAACTATTTGGTTTGATTGTACGTCGAGTGCCAATTGTTTTTCTCCAGAAGCATTTTGGCTGCCGGCCAATTCACCACCTTGCTTCGAAATAGATTCGCGAATTAGCTTAACTGAATTCGGAATAGCTACACCCAAAAGTTCCGCGAGATTTTTTTCGCAACCTTGTTTTTTTAGAAAATCTTTAAGTTTCATCATAATATTAATTATTTATATAACTGCGCCTTGCCTGCACTCAAAAATGCCTTCTCCATCATGAATTTTAGGTGTTCTTCAATTTCCTTTTCCGCACCGGCGTGGTCGATTTTTTCAACTTCCGGCAAAAACTGTTTTAAAATGTATCGACGAGCTTTTCCGTTTTCTTTCGCGAACGCATCCATTTTTTCCAAAAGCGGTTTTGGGAAATATTTAAACCAAATGTCCGAAAGTGCCGTGGCATAATTAAACTTTCGCGCACCGGCAGCAACCGCACGGTTAAAATCCTGCGCTTCCAAACCCGTGCCGCCATGCAAAACGCCATACGTGCCATATTTGCGTGCCATATCGGCAATTTCCTTTATGCGATCAAACCCAATTATCGGCTTTTTTAAATATTGGCCATGCCCATTGCCTACAAAAAACGCAATCGCCTCCGGCTTAACCGCAGCAACCAATTTTTCCGCATCCTCAACCTTGGTGTAATAATTCGCAATATTTTTTTCAACTTCCGGATCCGCAAGCGCAGCAGCATTTCCAATCTCACCTTCTTCAATTTCCAAGGAAATTCCAAGCGGATGAATTTTATTCGCAACTTCCAAACATTTGGCAGAATTTTCCTCAATCGGTTTTTTGGAAAGATCAACCTCCAGCGAAGAAAAACCGGCCTCAATTGCGCGAGTAACGCATCCATCAACATCTTTTTGAATATGATCATGATGCAGGCAAACCGGCACGCTGTAGCCAAATTCGGCAATCATCCTTTCTATATATTCATGAGTTAAATCCGAAAGGCGCGCCGGATACATATCGCAATAAACCATTTCGGACTCTGCAATTTCCAAAATAACCGGTGAACGAACTCCCCACGCCGCATGTAAAATCGCATTCAAAATCCACCTGGACCGCACATTGGCAGCCACAACACCAAAACCATTCGCATCCGCTGTGCTCAAAATAGTATTTAAATTGGAAAGCCTATAGCCGTTTTTTAACGTGCGAACATATTTATTATTATCAGGTGTAAAAGGTGCAAGTGTCATAAAATTTAATTAAAGGATGCGGTTGCCACGCCAAGGCGTGGCATTAAATTGCTTAGCCACCCTTCGGGCGGCCTGCCAGAAGGATAATCTGTTGAAATAAAACAAGCAAAATAGCTTGGCCAAAGAGCTTGACCGGTATAAATTTCATGTTAAGATTGCACACCATTTATGCCACACATAACAATTAAAAATTCCCAGGAAGACCACGAATATAGGTTAGTGGACAGAGGCGGACCAAAAAGATTTCCTGCAACAATTTTTGATGATGCCTCATACACAAGCTCTTGCGCACCAAGTAATGTAAGAATATTCGCAAAACTATTGGCAGAAACAGCTCGTGGCCTACAAGAAGCAAGTTTTATTAGGCGCATGCCAACTGTGGGACTTATGATGGGCAACCACGACAGAGTTGCTTTTGGCGCAGAAACTGCACTTAGAAGATATGCACACAGCGCTTTCACGCTGGACTCATATGGTTTTAACGATAATGTTTCCACCATAACTCCACAAATGGTGAGCCTGGCAATAAACCATCATTTGCAAAAAGCGCTTATAAATAAAGGCTGCCGGCTAAAAGATCCGGCCCCTTTGCCGGAAAACTCATCATTGGTAAAACCCGACCTATTAAAAGAGTACCACCCTGTAATTAAATTAACTGAAGAAATTAAACAAGCAGTATGCAGACTTCTTGGCTAACCGGAATCAGAAAGATTTCAGCGTGCAGTTGTATATCTTGCAAATGCGGCATCCATGCACATGCATAATTTTGATTTTCATCATTTTATGAAAGAACTTCGGGCCACATTTGAAGCGTGGCCGGTTGATACAGAAAATCCGAATGAAGATTTTTCTCAACTTTCCACATTAAACCCAACGGGCTTAACTTCAGCGGTACGAACTGGAATTGCAATGAGATAAATTGCCAACATACGAATTTTAGGACAATAAAAAGAAAGGGTTAGATTGTGACGGTGGGAAGCTATAGAACTTGCCAGTGGAGATTAAGCCATTTGGCGGGTAACTATGCCTTTTGCCCCTAGCCTTCAACAACCTATAGAACCCTTTCAATTAAAGTAACAAATTAAAGATTGCCATTTGAAATTGGCAATTGTGCAACACTACCATCCTGTTTTATATAGATGGCATTTCGCACCGGCACCATGTTCATTGTGATACTGCTTTGTTTTATGCTTGCGAGTGTTTTTTCTTTTGAAATTGAAGTGCTTTTAATTTCGCGGACAGAAACCAATTTGTCGCGTTCAAGTTCCAACCTGCGCAACTGGTATCCCTTTGTATGAATTTCGGTGAATTTAATCAGATAAAAAAAGCTCAGTAGGCCGATCATGAGTGTCATTCCAAACAGAAGGAAGAATTTACCAACGCGGAGAGTTAACGGATACGTGTTGCTTGTGCGGATCGCGCGGTGGAATTGTGACGAGCGGGTCAGGATGAGCTGTGACATGTTACTGGGGTTATAAAGAAATAATTATTGGCTCTCCTGTGGGTTAGGCGTCTATTGTTGGCACCAAACCCACAGAAGAAGAATTTTTAGATTTTTTCGGCAGCTCGTAACTTTGCGCTTCTGCTTCTTCTGTTTTCTTCGTATTCTTTTTCGTCCGGTTCTATTGGTCGCTTGGTTAGTACGTTTAGGATTTCATTTTTAGATTTTTCTCGGAAGAAATGTTTTACGATTCTGTCTTCCAGTGAGTGATATGAGATTGCGACGATTCGTCCTCCGGGTGAAATTATATTTACCGCCGCCGCCAGCCCACTGTGCAAAACTTCCAGCTCCCGGTTAGTTGCTATTCTTAAGGCCTGGAAGATACGAGTCGCAGGGTGCCTTTTGAAATAGAAATCCGGTCTTGGCGCGACTGTGGTTGTGACAAAATTCGCAAGCTGCGATGTGGTCTCAAACTTCCCGTGTCTACGATGTTCAACAATCGCTGTTGCAATCCGATGAGAAAATTTTTCTTCTCCATATGTTTTAAAGATAGATAAGAGTTCTTCGTAAGGATAAGTGTTTACAATGTCTGCAGCCGTGAGTCTCTGGTGAGGGTTAAACCTCATGTCCAGCGGTCCGTCGTGGAGGAAAGAAAATCCGCGGGACGACTCATCAACGTGCAGAGATGAAAGTCCGAGGTCAAAGAGTATTCCATCGATTCTTTTTTCTTTTTTTAGAATCTCTTTGCCGATGAACTGTAAGTTGTCAAAGTTCTCGTGGATGAAGTTCACATTTTTGAACTGTTCCAACCTTTTTTGTGCAATCTCCAGATTTCTTGGATCCGCGTCTATTCCATATAAAGCGCCCTGGCCTTTGAGGAGTTGCAGTATCGCTTCACTGTGTCCTCCGGCTCCGAGAGTACAATCTATGAATACTTTTCCAGGCACCGGATTAAGAAATTCTATAACCTGATTGAGAAGGACCGGTATGTGTGTGTTAATGTTGTTCAAAACTTGTGTACAAGGTGTGTATAACTTTTTTGATCACCTGTTGACTGGAATGTACTTTTAACAGGTGCAAGTGTCAAACTATTTTTTATCAAAAACGTTGAAAAGATCAATTTTTGTGTTCATTTAAAATGGCTAACAGCCGCTTTTTGTTTTCATGAAGCCAAAAACATCGTTTAATGACTTCCTCTTGCGACTTTTTGGCGTTGTTGGGTAATTTTTGTATTCACTAATCATTTTGACTAGTCGTTTTTGTGTTTGAATAGCCGTGCGGGTAGGCGGAATTCTTAACATGTGCAATATATGGGGAGAAGTGTGCTGTTTTTTGCGTCTCGGCGTATAGCAAATCTTTCGCTGATTTAACGATATTACACAAACCAATGGTTTGAACATTATAAAACTTACGAGCAACCAACTCGCACAAAAAACAGCACACTTCTCCCCTTGGTTTATATCCTTATGCTCCCCTGCCGAATTACTTTAAGAACCTTTCCGGAACAATCAATAATTGTAGAAGGAGGATTAGTTGGAATACGACCGGAGTCTAGTATTAAGTCTGGTTTTAGTTTTGCACCTTTAAATTGCTTCTTTATTGCAGAAACCGAATATGGCGAAGGTTGGCCGGAAATATTTGCGCTGGTTGTAGTTAATGGTGAGCCGAATTTTTTTGCCAATTCCAAAGATAACTTGTGACCCGGCACTCTTATTCCAACTGTTTTTGCTTTTGGATTTAAAAACTTTGGCAGAGCCTTTTTGCGCCTAACTATAATAGTGAGCGGACCTGGCCAATACTTTTTAGCCAACTCCTCTGCCCTCTTATTAAATAATCCAAGCTTCTTTGCATCTTTCAAACTGGCAACCAAAAGAGAAACCGGTTTATCAAAATCCATCTGTTTCAATTTATATAGTTTTTCCAGAGCATCTTCATTAAAAGCATCACAGGCAAAGCCGTAGCAAGTTTCGGTGGCGTGGACTATTACTCCACCAGCCTTTAAAACACCTACTACCTCATTAATATCCATTGAATTAAACATAAAACGAATTAAGACACAGTTAATGTATATGCAAAACAAAGCATCGTCCAGGCTCAAAACTGGATTTATAGTGAGGCAGTCTTTATAATGGGCGCGAAAATCTTATTCATTTAATCCCACACAGATTTATGAAACCGAAAGTTGCAATAAATGGCTTTGGTCGTATTGGAAGAATGATTTTTCGAGCTAACCTTGTGCGTGATTTGCTGGATATAGTTGCGATAAACGACACTTCTTCTTCGGAAATGCAGGCTCATCTTCTTAAATATGACTCAACTTACGGGACAATTACTGATGATGTGAAGGCTGACGGCCCAAATGGACTTCTTGTGAATGGCAAAAAAATTCCAATGTTCTTTACTCGTGATCCGCTAGAACTTCCATGGAAAAAACTTGGCGTGGATCTTGTTTTGGAATGTACGGGCGCTTTTACAGATCGCGAAGGTGCAAGCAAGCATTTAAAAGTCGGTGCAAAACGCGTACTTATTTCTGCTCCAGGTAAAAATGTTGATGCAACTTTTGTGACAGGTGTAAATTGCGATGACTTTGACCCGGCAAAACACTTTATTATTTCCAATGCGTCTTGCACTACTAATTGCTTGGCTCCGCTGGCAAAAGTTTTGGATGAGGCATTTGGCATCGAGCGCGGATTTATGACTACAATTCACTCATATACAAATGATCAGATAATTCTTGATTCACCGCACAAAGATTTTAGGCGCGCACGCTCTGCAAATCTTTCTTTGATTCCAACAAGCACCGGCGCCGCAAAAGCAATTGGCGAAGTTTTGCCTCAGTTAAAAGGAAAATTAAATGGCGTTTCTGTTCGCGCTCCAACTCCAACGGTTTCTATCGTTGACTTGGTTTGCGATATGAAGCATGCTCCAAAAGATGCAGCGGAAGTAAATGCAATCTTGAAAAAAGCTGCCGAAGGCAAAATGAAAGGCATTTTGGCAATTGAAGAAAAACCACTCGTTTCGGTAGACTTCAAACACAATCCAAATTCCAGCATTGTGGATACGGCCCTAACTATGGTTATCGGCAATATGGTAAAAACCTTTGCTTGGTATGACAACGAGTGGGGCTATTCTATGAGAATGGTGGAGTTGGCTGCCAAAGTTGGGGTATAGGGCCGGCACCGCTTGGGCTTGCCACGGCTTGTGTTAGCACTATATAATGCCGACTGCCAATGGAGCGCAGACTGACCATATTAAACGCCATAATAAAAGAATTTATTGAGACCGCCGAACCGGTTGGGTCTCAGGCTATTGTGATGGGCTACCATCTGTCGGTTTCACCTGCCACAATTCGCAACGATATGTGCAGCCTGGAAGAAGAAGGCCTGATTTTTCAGCCTCACACTTCCGCCGGACGCATTCCAACAGATACAGGTTACCGCCTATATGTGGATGAATTGGCCGATTATGAAACTGCAGAAAAGCAGGCAATAAAGACTTTGGAGAAAGTTCTTTTGAGTTATGAAATTCAAAAGGCGCGTGAAAAAATTTATGATGGAGTGAGGATTTTATCGCAAGCAACGGGCCACGCGAGCTTTGCAACTTTGCCAGACAACAGACGAACTTTTTACCTCGGCATTTCTAATGTTTTGCGCCAGCCGGAATTTTCTAATGATCCGGTGCGTGCTTCACAGGTTGTAGAAGTTCTTGAAGACACTGACAATTTTATTAACACTCTGCGAGCGCTTGAAATAGGAGATGCTACAAAAATATTCATTGGTAAAGAAAACATTTTGCCTCAAATTCAATCATGCGCGGTGGTTGTAACTAAATATAAAATCGGCGACTTTGAAGGCTTTTTGGGAATTATGGGGCCGACTCGCATGAAATATCCTTTTAATCATGCTATGGTCAGAAAAGTAAAAGCATTAATGGAAAATTAATATGACAACAGACGACGAAATCGCAAAAAAAATCGCGGAAGCGCAGGCCAAGGACGCCGCAGCAATGGCAGATTCAGATAAAAAACTGGATGGCGAGCTTGAAGATGCCAACAAAAAAATTCAGGAATTAACCGATGCCGCCAAGCAGGCAATGGCAGACCTTAAAAATTACCGCAGAAAGACGGAAGAAGAAAAAGCCAGTTTTGTGGCTTTTGCAAACGCTTCTCTGCTAACCGCTCTTTTGCCGGTTTTGGATAATTTTAATCGCGCTTTTGCGCAAGTTCCGGAAGAAATCTTAAAAACAGAATGGTTTAAAGGCGCGCTGCAAATTGAACAACAACTTGTTGGAATTATGCGCAGACAGGGAGTCGTGGAAATGGAACCGCAAGTCGGGAAAAAAGTTGATCCGAAAATTCACGAGGCGCTAAATGTTGGCCCGGGCGAACAAGACACAATTATTGAAGAATTCGAAAAAGGCTATTTGCTGGGCGAAAAAGTACTAAGGCCGGCAAAGGTAAAAGTTGGAAACGGCAAAAAGGCCTAACCAAACTTTTAATGCCCGGCGGCCGTGACTTTCCAATTGTCTATTACTCGCTCCCCGTCTACAACATATATTCCCCCGCAATCGCCTGCTAGATTTGTAACCGGGCAAGCGTGTTGAACGAGAACTCGTATCTTTCCACCTACTACTGCGATTGGCTGATCTAACATACTTCTCGGCACCATCATTTTTCCATGTTCTTCCGATAAGGCAGTAACATTCACCCCATCTAAAAGATCTTCCCCCCTAATATCTTCATACACGGCTCCATATATGCTCGCACCCGTAAGACCATGCGGTTTTGAATCGCTGGAAGTTGTTTTTGAACCAGCATCAGTAATAATTAAACCTCTTTCGCGATAACCTTTCTTGCCTGGTACTTTTTCTCTAAAAACTCTTTTATCAACAACCGTTGCCAGAACAGTAAGCGCGCATTCATTCGGCTTCGCCACCCCTAGTCCCACTTGAAGGTTATCCATAAAAGCATAATTGCCAGGATGAACTTGAGTAATGGATGATCCTCCCTCTTGATTATTCCTGAAAAAATTAACAGTCGGAGTGGAACCAAGACCAATTTCCCTAAGCGTTACCCCGGCTTCCAGCCTACATCTCTCCGCAAACCTAATCATTTGATCACGCTCACCTCTAGCTATTCTCCTAACTTTTACAGGACTATTCTTTTTATAAACGTGTCCAGCATGAGTAGATATCCCAACCAGCTTTTCCTTAAAAATATCTGCCAAATGCATAATTGTCTGCATTGATTCATCTCCTCGCGGACTTATTCCCTCGCGATGCAAGCCGGTATCTACTGCAAGATAAATTTCCGGCATACCGGACTCCGAACCCTTAAAATGTCTGTACACTATCTCTCCCCCAAAGTCGTTTGCAACCAAAAGGCCAACCTGTGCCCCGTGCCTTTGAATCAACCGCTCAATCTTTTGAAGCGCACGAGGATTAACATGCGGATAGGCAATTAAAACATTATTAAATGGAGCCTCGCCACTATGAGTATCCATAACAGTTTCTGCCTCTTTTAAAGTCGCGGCAACAAAACCCTTTGCTCCATGACTTGCCTGCATTTCCCAAATCTGTGGAGTTTTTGTACTTTTTACATGCGGCATCAAAGCAACGCCCTCCCTATCTGCGATATCTTGAAATCTACCAATATTGCTCTCTAGCCTATTTACATCCAAAAGTACCGCCGGTGTTTCCAAATCCTGAATTCTTTGAACTTCGTTTGACATAGTCTGGGATGTTAGCACCGACTGACAGCTCCAACAAGCGAGTTGTGTTGTTAAAAACCGCTGAATCGGTTAAACAAGCCATTTTATATCAAGGTTTAAAATACACTTGACCTTGGTAGATTGGCACTCTAAAATAGTGAGTGCTAATTAATCTTTAAACTTTATAATTTATGTCTAAAATCATTGGAATTGATCTTGGTACAACAAATTCATGCGTGGCTGTAATGATGGGTTCGGAGCCGGTTGTTATTCCAAATACAGAGGGTGGAAGAACAACTCCGTCTGTGGTTTCTTTTAAGGGAGAAGAGCGCATTGTTGGAGTGACCGCAAAGCGCCAATCCATTATAAATCCGGAAAATACGGTTTATTCCGCCAAGCGTTTTATTGGCCGCCAGTATGAAGAGTGCCAAGACACGGCCAAACGCATGCCTTTTAAAGTTATAAAAGGTCGCAAAGGCGAAGTGGATTTTGAAATTGATA
>JBAYHN010000032.1:0-14409 GCA_041666125.1 Candidatus Altimarinota bacterium
ACGAAGCAACTACGCCAAGAGAAAGTACTATGAGCCTGTTGCGCATGGTTAGAAATTGTCGTTCTCTTTGAATGCGACTTATAATTTTGCCAAAAAGACCGCTCGGCGGAGCCTTTGGAGTCAGGTTAGTAAACAATTGTTCGTAGTCTTTGCGCATATTTAACACTACTACTACGACCGTGGGGCACTTTTTGGTGCATTTATTTTAAATCCTCGAGTATTTCTCTTAATTTAATCAGTGCGCGTCGGTGTCGGCTTTTTATTGTATGTAGTGGCTCCGTAAGCGCCTCCGCTATTTCCCTAAAATTAAAATGATCATTGTAGCGGAGAAAAAGAACCATTCGGTGAGATGGTGAAAGCTTGGACATTGCAGTTTCTAGTAGCTTGGCAATCCCTTGCCTATTTAAAAGCTCTTGTGGCAGCTCCGCCGGATCGGCAAGAGTTTCCAGCAAAACATTTTTGCCACTTTCATCTTCAAATTTAGAAAATGGAATCGTCTTCTTTTTCTTTAAAAAGTCCAACGCAGTATTTTTTGCAATTTCAAAAATCCAAGTCTTGAAACTTTTATTTTGTTTAAATTTCTTAAGATTGCGCCACGCCTTAACAAAAACTTCTTGAGTAATATCTTCCGCCTCCTCCGCCCCATTAACATACCTATAAACAAAGCTATAAATTGGCTTTAAATAGAGGTTAATCAGCACCTCCAGCGCGCCTTCGTCACCTGCAAAATACTGTTTTATTAAATTTTGCTCGTAATTATTTTCCATAATAATAGCGGAATGATTGTATGCTAAATGCTCAAATGTATACAGCTTTTTGACTTTACTAATACAGTCCCAACCAGCAAAAAAGCTGTATAATACGGCCATGGAAGTCAAAATCGAAGAATCGTGGAAGAGGGCGCTGCAACCGGAATTTTCAAAAGATTATTTCGCCGAACTGACAAACTTTGTAAAAAACGAATATAAATCAAAAACAATTTATCCACCGCCGAGCTTTATTTTTCATGCATTTGATTTGTGCCCGTTCGATAAAGTAAAAGTTGTGATTTTGGGGCAAGATCCATACCACGGCCGAGGCCAGGCAAATGGACTTTGCTTTGCGGTTGGCAAAGACATTCCACTCCCACCTTCGCTTCAAAATATTTTTAAAGAAATCGAAAGTGATTTGGGCCACGAAGTTAACCACTCCGGAGATCTTGAGCGCTGGGCTCGCCAAGGCGTTTTGCTTTTAAATGCGACGTTAACGGTTGCAGCATCGCAGGCAGGATCGCATCAAGGTAAAGGTTGGGAGAATTTTACCGACGCAGTAATTTCTATGCTTTCCGCGCAAAAAGAACACTTGGTATTTTTACTTTGGGGCAAATATGCACAAGCCAAAGAACCTTTAATTGACGGGCAAAAACATTTAATTTTAAAAGCCGCACATCCATCCCCTTTTTCTGCATTTAGCGGATTTTTTAAATGCAAACACTTCAGCAAAACCAACGAATACTTGGAATTTTCGGACGAAAAACCAATTGAATGGTAATATTGCAATATGTCACTTAGCGAAATTAAAAACGAGCTAAAAAGGCTTGGTAATGCGGGAAGAGCCACCCATGCTTTGCGCTTTTTTAAGACCGGCAAGGGCGAATATGGCGAAGGCGACAAATTTATTGGTGCAAGTGTACCGGACCAGCGCGCAGTTGCAAAAAAGTTTAAACAAATTCCACTCACCGAAGTTTTTGAATTAATAAAAAGCGAATTTCACGAACATCGATTAACTGCACTTTTTATATTGGTAGATAAATATAAAAAAACCGACGAAAAAACCAAAAAGCAGATTGTGGATTTTTATTTGGCCAATTTAAAATATGTAAATAATTGGGACTTGGTAGACTCCAGTGCACACAAAATTGTCGGCGAATATTTACTGGAAAATCCAGGCGAACGCGACATTTTATATAAACTCGCACGCTCAAATCACCTTTGGAGCAAGCGCGTTTCCATAATTTCCACCTTCACATTAATCCGCGAAAAACAATTTGATGACGCGCTAAAACTCGCAGAAATTCTATTAAAAGACGAACATGATTTAATGCACAAAGCAGTCGGCTGGATGATTAGAGAAATTGGAAATAGAGACCACGCGGTGGAAAAGAAATTTTTAGATAAACATTTTAAGTGCATGCCGCGTACAATGTTAAGGTATGCTATAGAAAAATTACCGCCCGCAGAAAAATCTTATTACATGAAGAAATGACACACGAAAATATTTTAAAACTCATCGAGAAAAACCTTGCAACATACAGGAAATATTTAAGCACGAATAAAATCGAGGCTTTTAGGCTTATTGCAAACACAAACTACCTACTGCCAATTGCCGTGGATATTTATAAAGACAATGCAGTTATTCACGTTTTCGGAAAAATTGATGCCGAAACAAAAACGGCGCTTCAAATTGCAATCACAAAAACTCTTGGCGTCGAAAACTTTTATTACAAAGATAAAACTGCACACAGCAGCGACTCGTCGCGCAAAAGTGGCACAGAAAAAGAAGCCGCAATCGAACACAAAGAAATCGTAGTCACGGAATATGGCAACAAATTTTCCATAAATTTATCCGACTATTTGGACGTTGGTTTATTTTTGGATCATCGCGAAACTCGCAAGTGGATAATGGCCGAGAGTAAAGGTAAAAACGTGCTAAACACCTTTGCATATACAGGCTCATTTTCCGTTTTTGCAGCAACGGGCGGCGCACAACTAACTCACAGCGTTGATCTTTCAAAAACATACTGCGCCTGGATGAAAAAGAATTTTGAGCTCAACAATATGCCGCTCGAAAAACACTGGGTTTTTAAAATGGACACACTGGAATATTTTAATTATGCGGCGCGCAAAAAATTGGTTTTCGACATTATAATCATCGATCCTCCGACTTTTAGCCGAAACAAAAACCAAACTTTCTCCGTTCAAAAAGACCATCCAAAACTCATAAATGGCGCACTGCAAATTCTATCCCCTACCGGTTTTATTGTATTTTCCAACAACTGCAAAGACTTTTGGCTCCAAAAAAACAAACTCATGCCATGCAAAGTTCAAGAAAGAACGGATTTAATTCCGCCCGATTTTGAAAACCAAACACCTCATCGCTGCTTCATAATCTCCAGATAAGAGCCGATTTAGCCCTTCAATTTAACCTTAAAATAAGGTATAATTAACTAATAGTTAAAGGCTAACCAAAAACAAAAATGGCAGATAAATCAAAATTTAAAGTAAGCGTAATTGGATGCGGAAATGTTGGTGCAACTGTTGCATATGCACTTTTATTAGACGGCACGCCAACCGACCTTACACTAATCGATTTAAACAAAGAAAAAGCGCAGGGAATTATTTTGGACATGGAGCACAGCCTACCGTTTACACAGTTTGTAAAACTTGAGGCCGGTGACGATTTGGCCTTATGCAAGGACTCCGACGTTGTAATTGTGACTGCCGGCAAAAAGCAGGAACCCGGTCAAACACGACTTCAACTGGTAGAAGACAACAAAAAAATCTTCCAAGGAATTATTCCAAAAATTGCAGCTGCCGCGCCGGATTCCATTTTATTAATCATCGCAAACCCGGTTGATGTTTTAACTCACGAGGCGCTGAAACTTTCCAAATTCAAACCAAACAAAGTTTTTGGCAGCGGCACAATTTTAGATACTGCTCGACTTCAATTCCACATTTCGCAAAAAATTGGTGTGCATCCACGCAGCATCAACGCATATATTTTGGGCGAACACGGCGACAGCTCATTCCCGGTATGGAGTAGCGCAAACGTGACCGGCAAGCCACTTTTGGAGTTCCCAGGCTTCACTCAAAAAGCAGCAGACCAATGTTACGAAGACACAAAAAATGCCGCATATAGAATAATTCATGATGTCGGCTACACTTGCTACTCAATTGCAACCGCCACCTGCGAAATCACAAAAAATATTGCGGACGACACTCACCAAGCCTTTATGCTTTCAACACTGTTGAATAATTATTATGGCCACTCGGATGTTTGCGTGAGCGTTCCTTGCGTACTTGGCAGCGACGGAATAATTCAAACATTACAAATCCCACTAAACGAAGAAGAAAAAAACAAGTTCACCGAAAGCGTAAAAGTGATAAAATCTCTTTTGTAATATGACTGAAAAATTAGATCCAAGCAAAATGAAGGAATTCGGAGAACTAATGCAGGGTTTTAAAAATATCCCCTCTTCTTCACAGCGAGGCAGAAGCAACAACCCAATTGCCTTTATTATGGCGCTTGGCCAGTTTTTTAAGTTCGCTCGCGCGGCCAATCGCCTAAAAACGCCGGCAATGGAAAAACAGTGGAAGGACGATATGTATAACAAACGCTGGAAAAATTTCCTTACAGTGCCAATTTTTATAGCCGTTTGTATTTTCTTTTTATGGCTCGGCTTTACCTTAAAACAAGGCTTTTTTAACATTATTTATTGGTATATTTGGATGGGACTTGCAGGAATTTTCCTTATACTTGGCATTTATACTTGGTTTAGCTACCTGTTAATCATCATAAAAGGTAAAAAGCATGATTAAGAAAATCGGGGGCAAATATACGGTAATGTCCGAGAATACAGGCCGAAAATTCGGCACATACAAGACAAAAAAGGAGGCACTTGCCAGATTGCGCCAGATAGAGTACTTTAAGCATTCAAAGAAACCTTGACAAAGGCCACGAATGTGCCTAGAATTACTTTCTAGTATTTTAAACTAACCTTAAAACTATGAGCAACCCATTAGTTCCTGGTCCAAGAGAAGATTCTTCTGCTTCAACTGGCTTATTAAATCAAATTAGGAATTCCAAGTCTCCACTAATGCAATCTTTGCGTATGAGCGCGGCAGCATTTCAGCTTTTTCTAGTTTCAGCTGGAATTGCTGGATGTGATGTTAAAGATGGTGCAGAAACTAGTGAAAGTGTAGATGCCGGAATGTCAGATGGTGGCGAAGGTGAAGGCGAAGGCTCCACCCCACTGCCTCCTCAAAGAATTGTAAAACCTGGCATGATGAGACAATCTCCGGTTCAATATAATCAAGCCACAGGAGAATCAAATGTGTTGGGAGAATGTGAACTTGTAAAATATGTTTACACTAATGATGGATGGGTGCCAGTAACAGAAGGAACAGGACCGGAAGAAGAAATTCCAGCAGACGTAAAAGATAACGATTGTGACGGTTTTACGGACGAACCAAATTGTAGCGATCCAGCAAATGCAGGCGCAGATATGGATTCAAGCAATGGAAACGTGGGATATTGTGATGACGATGGAACATGGAATGTAGTTGAAACGCCAGACACCATTTCGCCTACTGATGAAAAATGTAATGACGTAGATGATGACTTGGACGGCAAAACAGATTATCTCGCATGCCCTCCAGAAAAAGGTCCAAACCCAGTAAATGGATGCAAAAATGAGGGGGAAATAACAGTTACTCTCGAATATTTACCAGCTACAAACGAAGGCGAAGGTGCAATGCCGGCAACTAACGCAAGTGTGTGCGCCATGAAAGACAATGGAGACACAGAACTTATGGAAGTTGTAGGTGTCGGACCTGAAGCACTTCAGGGTTACACTCCTGCTAAAGAAGGATCATGCACACCTGGAGATGAAAATACATACGGTAGCGACGTTGGTGCCTGTTCTCTTAACCAACAATTCTGTGTCGGTGAAGGAGGCGAAGGCACATGGACAAAAGGTTTTGGGGGGAAAGATCCAGTAGCTGAACCACGTGGTGATGGCCACGGCGAAGCTGATCAAGATTGTGATGATGGTGCTACTCGCGCCCGTGCACAAGCAACTGCTACTCAATTCTAGATTAAGTTTTCTATACAAACTTAACCACGAGTTTTTTCCCAAACAAAAAACTCAAACTCACCATAATCTGCAGGGTCATGTTTTGCTTACCGGACTCCATTCGCGCCACGGCACTTTGAGAAGTCTTTAGCCTTTTTGCCAGGTCGGACTGCTTCATCCCCGCCTTTTTACGCAAAAGTCTCAATTGTTTGCCAAGGTACAGTTTTTCGTAGGCCAAAAGTGCCCGCGGAGTCATTAAATCCAGCGCCAAAAGTTGTTCGTCTGCAAATTTCGGAAGTTTATTCACTCCTGTTATTATATCATATATGATATATATTGCCAAAAAATTTGATTTTTGATTTAGAGGTGTGGTATAATATATGTGTTGTTGTTTTTGAAGAGACCCGCCCAGAAAGGCGGTTTTTTTGTGCCCAAAATCGGGGAAAACCGCATAAAATAAGCATAACTACCATAATAAAAGCCCTTATAGGGTTGTTTTTGGCAATTTGGTGCTTGTACCTGACTTATGCTAGATTCAACCCCTAACATTTAACAGTTTACACAGTATGGCTAATCCTGAAATAAAACAGCAAAAGCAGAGCTTTGAAAAACTTCTTGCTAACCACACAATAGGCACAGTGAACGACGCAGGATACGCAAAGGGCATTATTATCAGGCGCGTACAAAGCACCCTCGTAAACTGGGAAGAGGGAAAAACTCGTCCAGAAATATTAGATAACGGCTGTATCGTAATTGTTCCATATTCTTCTAAGAAAGATGAAGCCCCCCAGCAAGTATGTATCCGCGAAGGTGAGCCACGAGACTTTGGTACACCAATTGCCACCGTAAGTGCGGAAGAATTAATGGGAGCTATGAAATTTGCTCACGGGGCTGGATTTTCAACAGTCGCTGTACCAACATGGAAAAGCAGCGCTAATAGAGCATTAAAAGACTGCATTCAATATAAAATTTATGCCGAGAAACGTCCTGCTTCTCCTGATGTGGGAACGAAAAAAGTAACCGATGCAGGCCAAGACACTGCCGAGCAAGTTAAGATCACACTGCAAAGCTAATTCAAAATATCAATTCATCAAAAAATGCCGACCTGTTACGAGATCGGCATTTTAAGTTTTTGACTCACCACGCACCATACAATTTATAACGATGCGGCTTTACAGTTGTTTTTTCCCCCAATCTTCCAAAAGTCTGCTGGCCTTTTCTTTGCCTCCAAGTCCAAAAGCCAAGCCAAAAGCCACAGCCAACATGGCAATAAAACCGGTGAAAAGAATTTCTATTAATCTTGTGGCAATTCCAAGCTGAGAAAGGCTGGCCATAAGAGCAAAAATCACGATTGCCCACTTTGCAATTGCAGCCAATGCATCGCTTGCAGAAGCCGTAAGGTGCGAAGCCTTTGAGGACTTTTCAACAACTTGAAATACAAATTGCCCGATTACCAAACCGATAACCAAAATAATTACAGCCACGACAACATTTGGAATATAAAGCGCGACATCCTGCAGGAACAAAGTCACTTGTTCCAACTTTAAAATGTCCACAACTGCAATCAAAGTCACGATTATAAAGAACCAATGCACGATCCAGGCAACAATTGCCGCCACATTAAATTTAAGCCCCATGCTTTCAAATTTTTCCGTAACTTTAAATTTAAGAAAAAGCTTATCTACGTGAGTATAATTCACAAGTTTCCTTGTCAATTTTCCAAGAAGTGACGCAACTATTAAGCCAATAATCAAAACCAAAAGAGCACCAATTAGCTGAGGAACAAGAGATATTACCTTCCCCCAGATATTTTGGAGCGAAGCCATTATTGCCTCGTTCCATGTACTAAAATAATTCATAGGACAATGTGTTAAAAAATAATAAGACCCGCTAGCACCTTTATTAAATTTACAGGTTAAAACTGGCTAAATCAATCACGATTTGCGACTTATAAAACAAAAAGACCCCGAGCAAAGTGCAGGGGCCTTTTTGGCAAAGTTTTTCGATTTTCCTACTCCACGTAAATAGGCTCTACCGGTTCTTCATCCACTTCCAGCGGCAGAGCTTTCTTTTCTACCATCGTGTCACGCAAAACCGCCTTAATCTTCCCAAGCGAAATTGTGTATAAATAATCACCAATAGACACAATTCTCTTTATTTCATTATTATCCCCATACCAATAATAACCCTGCTTTGCAAAAACCGATGGATCCTCGTAATGAGTGATTTTCCCTTTTAATTGGAATCCATTTACGAGATCCAAAGTATAAACATATGCTCCCTGGAAAACGGTTGTTCCATATGTATCACCGGTATATTGATCTTTAGAAGTTTTATCTTTTATTTCTGCAACAGTAACCGGCAGCGCAAACAAATTTCGTTTCTTATCGAACAAAAGAGCTTTGTGATTATTCAAAACTTCGCTCTCCGTACCACGATCCCCTATCATTTCCTTAAACATCATTTTTGGATTTGTAGGATCGGTAACATCAAAAAGTGCAATCTTAATGCCCTGATACCAAGCGAAATCGAAGTCACGACCAGGCCATTCTTCCTCCACATTTGCAGGATCAACTGCATCTTTTCCAAAACCAATTATATGATTTTCATCATATGGATGAAGATAATCACTGTAGCCTGGAATTTTTAATGCACCCAGAATTTTTGGATTTGCAGAATCGGTAAGATCAATAACAAAGAACGGATCAACTTTTTTGAAAGTCACCATGTATGCGCGATTGCCAATAAACCTAACAGAATAAATCTTTTCGCCCGGAGCAATATCTTGCACAGAACCAAGTGTTACCTTTAAATCATTTTTATTTAAAACGAATATATTATTCGTTGATGGTTTTACGCTGTCCCACACTTCACCGATAGTAGTTGCCAATCTAAACGTTTCGCCGTTTTCGTCCATGGCAAATTGATTTAGCAAGTGCCCTTTTACGCTTCCCTGAGCCTTATATTCAACCTTGCCGGCGTTTAATGCGAATTGAAATACAACCGTTTTTTCTGTACTGGAATTGCCGCGATAAAAAGGCGCAAATGATTCGAACTTATCAACAGCAGGCGTATCATATTGCGTCGTAGCTATATACATATTGTCGACCGAAGAATAGACCGTATCTCCGGATCCCATTATTGTTTGATTGGAAATAGCCTCCGTGGAATCTTCTATATTTATTCCGGCCACATAAAGCATATTTGGCTCTTCGTAACGTGGCATAAAACGAATATCGGCACAGCCGCAAACCGGTTTAGCCGTGTCATTCAATGAATCCAAATAGGTAGGAACAACGCCAATTCCCGTATCACCTTTTTCCAAAGTGGAATAAACCGGCGAATTATTAACTACCACATACACATACTTGCCAATTCTGCGTGAAGAAATTTCATTGCCATCAAATTTAACGGATCTTTCTTCCTTTAAATTAGCCTTGTCCGTCATATCGACAACAAAAAGCTCCGTTTTGCTTCCACCATAATATCCGTATCCATAAGCCCTTTCTGTACCGTCATATGTCGATCCAAGCACAACAAGTTTGTTGCCGGCAACATACATGTCGGAAGGAGTAAAACTCTTGTCGCTCAAAACAAGCTTGGCAACTTGCGCCATTTGTTCAGGCGGGAAAGCTTTTACAATTCTTACCGAATTTTTGCTTATTACATAAATAAATTCACCATCATTTTTTATTACATCCGCTTCGTCCACTCCTTCTACCTGAACATTCGTAGAAGAATAATCATCTGATTTGCCTTCTCCTCCCTCTGCGGCATTTTCACTTTCACTTGGCGCTGCGGTTTCTTCCGCCGCAGTGTCCTGTGATGCCCCAGTCGTAGTTGGCGACATCATTGGCAAAGCCATTTTATACATAATGTCGCGACCATAATTTTGAGTATATTGGAAAGCTGCGACCTTCTCTTTTAACTCCCCACATGAGCTAATTTTTGGAAGTGGAGCTGTAAGAGCCTCAAAAGTTTTAGTTGGCTTAGTTTTAATTTTTGCTTTTATTCTATAGATCATTTCTGCCGTTTCTCCGCGGCTTATTTTCTTGTCCATGTAATCAATAGTCACCGGTATTCCTTTTTGCGCCGCAAACTTAACTGTGGCCGGCTTATACCAAGGCTCACCAGCCTTTAACGCCTCAAGAGACAATTTATTTGCTTTGGCCAAAATCACAGACGCCTCGGCAAAATTAATATTATTATTTGGTTTGAATGTTCCATCGTTATAGCCACTTATCAGTTTTTGAGTTTTGGCCTGGCAAACGAATTTTGCGAACCATTCATCTTTAACATCTTTAAAACAGTTTGAACCTTGAGGATTTGTATTAACAGAAGCCATTACCATGGTTATAAATTCAGCGCGAGAAACAGAAGAATCCGGCTGAAAAGTTCCATCTCCATAACCTTTTACGAGTCCCTTGCCCTTTAAATAAGTGATTCCCTTAATAAAAGGGTGCTCTGCGGAAACATCATTAAATTTTGTTGATGTAACCGTCACGCTCTGGCTAAAGGCATACAGAGGCATGGCAAAAATCGCAACGGCCGCGATTAGAAATATTCCCCGTCGCACTTGCTTCATATATATAAAGTTAAGAATTATATGTTCCACCCATTTAAAACGGTGTGTGCTTTTTTTATATTACCATTATCTGCTTGAAAAATTATGCAAAATGGTATGATATGTAAATTACTAGCCTGTAATCATTAAAACTTATTTTTATGAAAAAAACCGCATTATTATTGAGTTTGGCAATCTTTGGGACAACTGTTTTGTGTTTAATCCCAGCCATTTCTTATGCAAAAGCCACTCCTGTAGCAAAAATCACAGTCACTTCACCGGCATTTAAAAGTCTAAAAGATATTCCGGCCAAATATGCAAAACCTTCCGACAAATTGCCATATAACTCCAATATTTCAATCCCTTTGAACTGGAAAGTGAACAAAGCGGCTGCAAAAAAGATCAATACGTTCGCAATTACAATTGTAGACAGAAATGTACAAGCAAATAAATGGGTACACTTGATTGCGACAAATATTCCGGCAGATGCCAGGAAACTTGATGAGGGAGCACTTTCGAACAAAAGCTTGCTACCGGAAGGAGTAAAAATCGCAAAGAACAGCTTTGGAAATTTTTCTTATGACGGCCCAATGCCACCTGCAGGAAAGGGCAATCATATTTATGAGATTATGGTCTATGGATTGGATTGGAACAGTTTAGCTATTGGTGACGATCTGGAATATTCAGAAAAGGATTTTATTGAATTCCTCGGCAAAGAACACATCGTCGCAAAAGGAAAACTGCGCGGAAAATTCCGAACTCCGGGAATTGTGCTGAGTGGAGAGTAAAAGGAATGCATATGTTTTTCTGCGACAAGCACTGCGGTGTGACCAAAATGGCAAAAATCGCCTAAAAGTTCGCATCGGCTTACGCTAGCTGCTCGCTTTTTTGACGACGATTTTTGCCTCTTTCGGTTCCCACATCCTCGTGAATGTCTTGAAAACCATATGCATTCCCCTGGATTTTCACATTTTTAAAAACCGTAGAGATCAAGACCGTGCAAAATATTACTTCCTCTTCCCTACTTCACAATCTTCACGAAGATTTTTCCTTTTATATTAGCTCCGTCGTTTTTGGAAAGCTGAACCACGCTTTTTACCGGCAAAACGTGTTTCTTTATAATTTCATAAATGGCCTCGTCATCTTTCGAGAACGTGCCGGCCTTTTTGGTTGAGTCCACAAAGCGTTGCGCCAACTCCAGCAAAGTTGATGAATTTAGAATAAACAAAGTGCTTGCATCTGCTCCGGAGGCCTTGGCCTGGGCAAAAAGCTCGCTTCCATCAATTGTATTTGTCGTCGTGAAAATCTTGCCAAAATCCGGAGTGGTAGAAAAGAACAGCAAACCATCATCCGTAATTCCATATGCAATTTCCATCGGAGAAGGTAAAAGCTTAAACAATGGAATGTCGGCAATATTCTTCGAAATCCTATCAAAATAAATCTTAACCAACCCGCCAGACTTTGCCGTCTGCAATTTTTCCAGAGTTAAAATCTGATCTTTCTCATTGGTTTTAAACGTCAAATTCGCAAAAGAAATCAGCTGCGCAATTTTTAGATCGAGTTTTTTTACAAATGCATCCGCCGCCTGTGCCTGGCCGGAAACATCGAGAGTCAAAGTTATGGCCGGAATATTGCTTCCCAAATTGTGAACCGAAAATGCAAAATTTCCGTTCAAGATAGGCATTATCTCCGCTTTAAAATCAAAACCTATCATTTGGCCAAGTTGCTCATATGCCTGATTTTCCAAGTCTTCCTTTGAAACTTTCTTATCTTCAGAATTCGCCTTTACCTCCGCCACCATCTGTTCCAACAAAAGATTTCCAAGTCCGTGCATTTCTATAAATGCAACCAACTTCTCCGCCGAAACTTTCTTGTAAATAGAAGCGCTTACATTTTCATCAACTTTGCCGGATTTATTTTTAGCAAAAGAAATGGTGTCTAAATAAATTCCGTCTTGAGCCGCGCGATAAAACGCAACTGCATTGCTTATAGCCCCGGCTTCACTGCCAGAAGTACCAATAGTAGGGAAAAGAGTGTTCTTGCCGGGCTCATTGGTATTAATAAATACATAACCACTAAATGGCGCATTGGCAGACTTCATCGCATTTTTAAATTCACTAGAATTCGTGAGCGCAGCCCATGGATGCTTAAGCGTAGAGGAAATTCCCCTCGCCGCTTCTTCGGAATCCGCCCAAAAGAAAACATCTTTAATTACGCCAGCATACATACCTTCGTACTGCACCAATATATTTTCTTTTTCCTCCACAAGAACAGTTCCTTTTTTAAGAATCGCCTTCATCCCCTCGGCATCCTTCAGCGCGAGCATTATAAGTGTAGAACTTTTATCTTTTTCATTTGTAATAGCAACCACTCCGCGCAAATCCGTTTTAATCAAATCAACAAATTTGGCCAATGTAGCTATGTCCTTCTCTTCGGATAGAAACTTGGAAGCCAAAAATGGCAGCGCCGCAGAAGCTTTGTCCTGCAGAACTGTTTCAAAAAGATTATTAATTATGCTCCTTTGCGAAGCATCGGAAGGGTTAAAGCTGAAAACAGCCAACGTATCTTTCGGTAAAAGCTCTTCAAAAAACACACCGCGCTCCGTAGCGGGAACCGGTGGATTATAAGAAATTACCTTTATATAAAAAGCGCCTGCACCAACGACGGAAATCAAAACCAAAATCGCTAGGATTTTTAGAATTAACTTCCATGCCTTCCCTACCTTGCGTACAACACCCCAGAAGAATCCTATACCCCGCTTAAAAGCGTGGGCTAAAAATTTTAATGGATTTTTTTCCATTTATTTAGCAGGTTTCTTTATATCCTTGGGTTTTTGTAACGTATGCGCGCGACACTTGCTGCAAAACTTCTTCATTTCCTTAAGAGGTTTTTTGCCGTGTTTGGTTGTTTTGCTTGGCGTGCGGCATACCGGGCACCTAAAATGTGAGATTACGAATTTAGCTTTAGCCATATTGCTTGGGGATTATAGCACAAGACACCAAACAGTAAGCAATCGATATTTTTGAACATAATTCGGCATCCTTTGCATTTATTAAAATTTAAGCCAATAAACAGACAATAAGGCAAAAAGTTTACAGGTTAGCTTCAGGTTAAGCCTTCCGGTCGCTTGACATATCAAAAAATAAGCCTATAGTTACACTACGTGAAATTTGATAGTAATGTTTTGGTGCCTTTATGCGTAATAGCTTATGTCGACCCAATTTAATTATTTCCTTTAGTTCATAACCTTTTTATCGTATGTTCAAAAGATTCTCGGTCAAAAAGTTGGTGGCACTTCTCCTTGTAGGAGCAGTTGTAATGCCATCTATGGTTTCCGCACAAGTCTTATACTCACCGGTATCGTTACCAACAGTCTCAATGGACGTTGGCGTAACTTCCTCTGGTGCTCTTTTGCAAAATGCGTATGTAAGCATGTATCGCGTTACTCCGGTAATTGCAGGTGTTTACGAAGGCACTCTTGTTTCTATTAAGTCAACTGGTACAGCACAGCATGCAACATTCAACGTTCGTCCAAATGACATCGTTGATTTCGTTGGTTTTACGGATTTAACAAAAGCTAGAAATACGACACGTTACACTTTTACTGCTCCTCCATATAAGAATTTTGCCGCAGTAGACGGTGTTCGTGGTCGCCTTTGCCAAATAAATTTCTTAGATAAAACGACAAAGCTGCAAAGCAACGGTGCCGATTCTTGTGGCACTTCTCTTAGTTATCCTGCAAGCGACAGCTCTGTTGTTATTATTCCAAAAAAATACCCAACTCGAAGATATGGAAATGTTGAAGTTTGGGCACAGGAAACTAATGATCCTCTTACTCGCGTTAGAGGCGCAGAGATCTCACTTTATGATGAATTAACTGGTTCAAAATTAGGTTCCGCAACTTCAGACCGTGGAATCGTAACTTTTGTTGTCGAAACAAATCGCCCTTTTTACTACCAAGCTACTAAAGATGGCAAAAACTATGGAGGCCGCCTTGCTTCTGCAACGGAAA
>JBAYHN010000033.1:0-14367 GCA_041666125.1 Candidatus Altimarinota bacterium
AAAAATACATGCTTTTGAATTCCGGAGTTGGGCAAGGACTTTTCTTTGCAGGTCTTAAACACGCTGCAATTCAAATAATTGCCTCGTTCTCCGAAGATAAACTTGTCACGACTAATCCGGAACAGGTTTTGCAGGCACAAAAGGCAGCGGAGAAGTTCTAGGGAGAAGCTGTAAATATGCTTGGCTCGGCACAGCGTGCTGCGGCTTCTTGAAAATGCTATTCACAGCTTCCTAGAGATAACAATCATTGACGCAATAAGCCCAGCGGGCATAGACTCTTTCCCTAATATTAACTTATTTTATATATGGCAAATGACGCTGAACCAGGTTGTGATATAGAGCAAGAAGAGTCGCACCCCACGATGATATTTGTAAAAGGAGCATATAATCCATTTACTGACCCAAGGATAGAGGATGCTTTATCTCAGGCAAAAACTACATTTATAGCTAGCCCACTCCCAGATTGTAACGTGACGGCTATTACAGGAAATGTGCCACGAGTGGCATTTAGTAGGATTCTTAAGAAATCGGGTATTGAAGTAGTTGAGGTGGATGAGTTGCATGCACAAAGTGATTCTGCAAATCAATTAATCGAAGAATTGAAAGGTATTTCGCATAGAAATAGAAATAGTCCTTCAATAATAATGGGAAGTAGAATAATGAGTCCCAATGAGGCAATTATGCACGTCGCCATGGATACTGGAATTGGCAGAGAGCTGGTTTCGTTATACGAGGAGAGGGTACGGGCAGAAACACCAGGTGGTCAAACAGAAGAGCATCCAATATGCGAGAGGGTGCGGGTGGTAATGCCATGTGCTAACTCAGAGAAGCATTCAGCCGTAGCAAAAATAATAGCTGTAATGGCAAGAGTTAGGTCATGGCTGTCATCGATTAGATAGCATACCGTAGGCCATCTTCATTTGGTCTACATTCGGAGTTCCGCAAGCGCCCGATCCAACTGCGGATCGCGATCTGCTTTGCGATCTTCGTCGGTAAGCTTAACCTCTATATTTGGGACAACTCCATCTTTATCGATGGATCGGCCTTTTGGAGTTAACCATTCCGCAATAGTAATTTTTAAAGCTGAGCCATCACCAAAGTTTGAAAGTTCCTGAACGGTTCCTTTCCCAAAAGATTTTTCGCCAATCACTTTTGCAATGCCATAATCCTGCAGCGCACCAGCCAAAATCTCTGATGCAGAAGCGCTTCCGGCGTTTACAATGACAACCACTTTGTAGGCGCTTAATTCGGCTGTGCCTTTTGAATTTTGCGGATCCTCGCGAGTTGGATATTTAACTGTAGTTATGCGTTCACCACTTTTTATAAAATATCCGCCAATATCCACCGCTGTATTTAAATATCCACCAGGATTATTCCTTAGATCAATAACTATTCCGCGCGGTGCATTGTTTTTTATGTCCTTGGCAATTGCCGCAAATTCGTTTGAAGTATTGTCGCCAAACGTATTCAAATTTATTACTGCAATGTTATCCGCAGTTCGCTTCATTTTTACAGAAACAACTTTTACTATGTCGCGGGTAATCTTAATTGAAATAGTTTGGGTGCCACGCCTAACTGTAAGAGTCACCGAGCTGCCTTTTGGACCTTTTATAAGCTTAACTACATCAGTTAGATTCATGCCCTTTATGTCTTTGTCATCAACCTTTGTTATGACATCATTTGGCAAAACGCCCGCTTTCTCCGCAGGAGAATCAACAATTGGAGAAATAACCACAACCTCATTGTCTTTTTCTTGAATTACCGCCCCAATGCCTTCCACTTCTCCGCTTAAAGTATCCGCGAGAGTGTTATTGCCCGGTCTTTCAAAATCACTATATTTGTCACCAAGCTCTTTTACCATTCCTTCAATTGCGCCATACATTAAAGCGTCGCGATCCACGGAATTTGAACGCAAATATTCATTCATTATTTTGTCCCAAGCTGTTGTCATAAGATCAAACTTTGAGTTTTTAGACATATTCGAAACATTCTGTGGCATAAGAGTAACAGTGAAAGTTTGACTTGCTGATTGAGCGACCTTTATAGAATGTGCAGCTTCGCCACGTTTTAACTTTTTTGTTGGATTTGCTCTGCCGGGGGCCAAAATGCCAAGTTTTATTGCCTTATCTATAGTAGGAGCTACCGGAGAACTGGCTTTTATATCCGTAGCTTGAAAAGTTGTGGTATCGAAAATCTTTGGCACAGAAATTCCATCTACTAAAAATGTCCATTCAAGAGCATCAATTCGAGTTATTTGTTTTTCCGGATAGAAGAAATTTTTCTTGCCACTTTTAAAATCGACTGCACCGAGTTCAGCCAACTTATATATATAAGGGCCGTTAACATTGTCTTTTAATTTTACATCGGCAAAACGCTTTAAGGTTATTGGTTTATAGGTTTCGCCCACAAATCCGGAACTCCTCAAAAGCCATTTTGCAAACTCTCCGCGAGTCATGGCATCTTCAGATTTAAAGGTGTCGCCCGTTACAACGCCGAGCTGCTCAATAAAATTGATATCTTGCAAGTATATATTTGTCTCCGAAACATCGGAAAACGCAGCCGAAACCTGAAAATTCAGCATTAAAAGGCTTAGGCTCAGGAGAGCGGTGATAATTTTTTTCATAGCGGTATTTATTACAGAAATAACTCTGAGATATTACAGTTTGGTTTTGCATGCCGCAAGCCGGGCCATATGTGGCCTTTAAATTGACATTTAACCATATAAATAGTATAATTTACAGATTAACGCGCCGTAGAAAAGCGAAGGCGCTACATACAAAAAACACATATAAAAATGCTTCAAATTCTCAAAAAAATATTCATTTCCTTAGTGGCTATTGCCATGGTTTGCGGAACCTTATTTTTGGATGAAAAAATGAGCATTGCGGCAAATAAACCATCCATTCCCGAAATTGAAATTATGGAGAAGGGGGAAGGTGCGGTTTTTGAGCAGGTAAGTGGTGTTTATAAGATAAAATCAACTGCGGACAAAGGCCTGTCTTTTGTTCTTTTTCAGAATTCCGTAGTGCGCTTGGCCAAAGATAGCGAGGCCCAGTTCACGATTTCACAAAAAGATGTGCTGCCTCGAGAATTTAATTTAACACTTAAAAAAGGGCAGTTTTGGATAAATACAATTAATTCCTCATTGGTTTCAAAAATAAATGGAGCACTTGTAAAGATATCCACGGAGCCTGGTGTGTTTGCTTTTAAATATGATGGAACAGAGCTAAGTGCCAAATCCGTTAGGCATACTCTGGAAGTTGAAATTGCCGGAAATAAGCTGGTTGTACCGGAGGGGCGCGAACTTTCTGTCTCGGAGGAAAAAGTAAAAACTTCATTCGAAACTATTTCCAAATTGAGATATTCAAAACTCGCAAAAGAATTTCCATTTTATGAAATTGATAAATCGGACGAATGGATTGCCCAGAATTTGAAAACTGATGACGAGTTTTTAAAGAAATATAAAGAAAAAGTGAATGGTGATATTCGTACAGAAGGACCACGCCTTGGACTCGATGAAGGTTCTTTGTTTTTTAAGCTGGATTCCATAGTTAAACAGGCGAATGTATTTTTAACATTTGATGGAACAAAAAAAACAAACAGAGAAGTGGACGACTCAATAGCATATTTTGATTCTGCGCTTTATGCATTTTTGGTTGGAAATGAAGATGTTGGAAGTGAGCGCTTGCTTAGGTTTAAAGAGATAGCATTGGATTTTGAGAGTTCTCAGGCTTGGCAACAGGCACTCAAATCCAGGTATGACAAGATCGCTTTTGCAATGCCGGAAGACAGTTTTTATGAAGCTAGACATGTTTTATTTGAAGTCCAAAAGCCTTCGGCTGTTATTGCACTCGAAGATTCTTTTAATGAAATTCTAGATATTGCTTCGCTGGGTGCGGATGCGGAAGGTCGTTCAAAAACTCTTGTTGCACTACGAAAATTTGGCAGCTTTGTGCAAGCAAACATAAATAAAGTAAAAGGAGAAGGTGCGGCCGCAGATGTGTTCTTTGAATTTGTAAAATTAAATGATTTTTTGAGCAGACGGCCGGACTTGATTCGCGAGGAATTTTTAAAAATTTCACAATTGTATGAATCCGAGAATTTAAAATTGATTGCAAGCAAAGAAGAAGCGGACGATCAAAGACAGTTTTTTATAAGTGAAAAACTAAAGAGAATAAATGTTATTAAGGATATGCTTGAAAAAGACACAATTGATTTGCAAGAAGGTAGAGCTGTAGTTTTATTTGTGGCTTCACAGATTGATGCTCTTAAGCCTGCTTTTTCCGGCACGGCTGTCACCAGTTATTTTGATGAACAGTTAAGCGCCCTTGCGCCATTTATCTCATTTTTAAGATCATCCACCGCAGAAAATTTACATGGAAGCTTTAAAGATAATTTTGAACAATTCCAGTCAAGTGCCAATGAAGTTAAAGAAGTTACTCAACTTTTAAGTAATTCTTCCGGTGGCGAAAAAATCTCTCCGATAAGACGCGAAGAGCTGGCGGCAATAGTTAGTGCGGATTTCGCAGACATGGATATAAGCGACCTTCGTATAGTTTTGCCGGAAACAGCAGATGACGGCAGGGTTCGCATCGTAAGTGCTTTATTTGAAGATAGGCAATTTACTGCCATTTATGATACTCAGAAGAAAATTCTCACGGATATAGTATTGGGTGGCGAACAGATTACAAATGCAGTAAGGATCGCAAATTTACGTCAATTCTTCTTGGTAAAAATGGGCAAACTTTCGTTGCCTTCCGGAGTAAGTGCGGACTCGCTTGTGGAGCAACCTTCGCAGCAATCCGCGCTTGAAAAAGTGGCCAAATCAACACTTATTGTCGAACTTTCCAAGGTTGGTATTACCCTGGAGGACAAATACGTTGGATTTGAAGATTATGCGGAAGATATTATTCACGTGAGGTTGGCAACGCTTGGTACAGGTTCGGATGCAATTGTTTTTGCCTTTGATGTTTCACAGAAGTTGAGTGTTGTATCTAATCTTAAAGTTAATACGGTTAGTGGCGAAATTCCGGTAAATGACGAATTCGCACTTCAAGAGTTGCCTGTAAAAGTTGCCCAGGTCTTTAAGCAGGCTCTGTTCGAGAAACAAAAAGAAGATGAGCTAAAAAAGATACTTTCTGAGCCTGTAAAATAATTTATCCGCTAATTCTTTTCCTCTTTTCTGCTGGACTGGGGTGTGATACACTCCACGAGGTAATTTTATGACTCAGCAAAAAGCAAATTCATCCTATACGGCAGAGAACATACAGGTTCTCGAGGGACTTTCTGCGGTACGCAAAAGACCTGGTATGTACATTGGTACAACCGATGTGGCCGGCTATCACCATCTTATTTGGGAAATCGTGGATAATGCCATAGATGAAGCGATGGCTGGTTTTTGCAAGAACATAATCGTGGTAATAACGAAGAATGGAATGATTTCGGTAGATGATGATGGACGTGGCATTCCTGTTGAGAAGATGAAGAAGACGGGCAAATCTGCCCTTGAAACTGTATTAACGGTTCTACATGCCGGAGGTAAATTTGGAGAAGGCGGTGGATATAAAGTTTCTGGAGGTTTGCACGGAGTTGGTGTCTCTGTAGTTAATGCTCTTTCCGATTACATGAAGGCCGAAGTTTTCCGCGATGGAAAAATCCACATGCAGGAATATAAATGTGGAGTGCCTCAAAACGAGGTTAAAGTTATTGGTAAAAAAGAAACTACCGGTACTCGCATTACATTTCATCCGGATCCGGAAATTTTCGGAAAGAATGTAGTCTTTAATATGGAGACGATTTTGAACAGGATTCGCCAGCAGGCATATTTAACGAAAGGAATTACAATTTCCATAGTTGACGAAAGAACAGATGATAAATACTGTTTTTATTTTGAAGGAGGAATTGGTTCTTATGTTAATCATTTAAATAAGAATAAAGAGTCACTTTCGAGCGTTATAACAATTGACAAGGAAGTTCCGGAAGGAAATATAGAAATCGCACTGCAATATACGCAGGCTTTCCAGGAAAATATTTTCACATTTGCAAATAACATTCATACGACGGAGGGAGGTATGCATTTGACCGGATTTAAATCCGCTCTCACAAGATCAATTAATAATTATGCCCGCAAAAGCGGACTTTTAAAGGAAAAAGATGAGAATTTGAGTGCTGATGACGTGCGTGAAGGTTTAACTGCTGTTATTTCCATCAAAGTTCAAGATCCACAGTTCGAAGGTCAAACAAAGAGCAAACTTGGTAATCCGGAAATGAGAACTGCGGTAGAAACTGTGTTTAATGATTTCTTCCCGGTTTATTTGGAAGAAAATCCAAAAGATGCTCAGGGAATTATTGGTAAATGCGCTTTGGCAGCCCGTGCTCGTCTTGCTGCAAGAGCAGCTCGTGATTCCGTGATCCGCAAAGGCGCCTTGGAAGGAATGACACTGCCGGGCAAACTGGCAGACTGTTCATCCAGAGACCCAAAGAACTCCGAACTTTATATCGTTGAGGGAGATTCCGCAGGAGGCTCTGCTAAACAAGGTAGAGATCGTGCCTTTCAGGCAATTCTTCCACTTCGCGGAAAAATTCTTAACGTTGAACAATCCCGTCTGGATAAGATTATTGCAAACAACGAAATCAAATCACTTATTATAGCCATGGGCGTTGGAGTAGGCGAAACATTCGATATAGAAAGACTTCGATATGACAGAATCATAATAATGACCGATGCCGACGTTGATGGAGCTCATATTAGAACATTGCTTCTCACACTTTTCTATCGTTATTTTAAATCATTGATTGAACAAGGTCATATTTATATTGCCCAACCGCCGCTTTATAAGCTTGCGCAGGGTAAAAAGATTGTTTACATTTACAACGAAAATGATAAAGATGAGGCGGTAAAAGCGTTTGATTCTAATCAAAAGGTCAATATACAGCGCTACAAAGGTCTTGGTGAAATGAATCCGGAACAACTTTGGGAGACAACTATGAATCCAGAGACACGAACGATGCTTCGTGTTACAATCCAGAGCGCAGAACAGGCGGATGCAATATTTGATACACTTATGGGGTCTGAAGTCGCGCCTCGTAAGAAATTTATTCAGACTCACGCTAAAAAAGTAAAAAACCTAGATATTTAATTTTTTATGATTCATCTCAAAAAGAATCCAAAGGAATCGAATGAGAAACTGATCGCCCGCTTTCAAAAGAAGGTGCAGGGTAGCAGAATCCTTTTGATGGCAAAGGAGAAAATGTACCACAAGAAACCTGCCAAAAAAGGTGCTATCCGCAAGCGCGCTATCATGAGGGAACACTATCGTTCGGTCAGGGAGAAGCAAAGGTACCTATAAACCTTGATTATGCTTATTCACCAGCTGATTTCTCGCGGGAGACAGTTTTTGCGTGGTGGAACTGAAGCTGAAATTTTGCTCGCTTTTGTTATCGGTAAACCGCGCGAGTTTTTGATTGCGCATTCGGAGGCAAAAGTTGCCGCCGGGCTTTGTCGAAAATTTGATGATTTGTGTAAAAAGCGCGCAAGCGGCGTGCCGCTAAATTATTTAACTCACCGCAGGGCTTTTTATGGATTGGATTTTTATGTTGATTCGAGGGTGCTAATCCCAAGGCCGGAGACGGAGCTTTTGGTGGAGGAAGTGCTGGATTTTTGCAAAAGTGACGAAGGTGGGAACGAGAAAGCGAAAATTTGCGACATTGGGACAGGATCCGGATGCATTGCCATTTCCTTGGCGGTGAATTTGCCACAGGCGAAGATTACTGCAGTTGATATTTCTAAAGATGCTCTTTGCGTGGCGCGCAGAAATGCAAAAAAACACGGCGTTTCCAGAAAAATTAAGTTTTTAAAAAGTAATTTAATTGAAAAAGTCTCCGGCGAAAAGTTTGATTGTATAGTGGCGAATTTGCCTTATATAAGCCAAAAAGAGAGGGCGTCTTTGGCGAGGGAAGTGGTGGACCACGAGCCTAAACTTGCACTTTTCGGAGGCAAAAAAGGTACAGAGCTTTTTGCCAAACTTTTTGGGCAAATTCGCAAAATGAAATTCAAACCAAAGATTTTAATCGGCGAAATCGGATTTTCTCAAAAAAAAGAAATCTCAAATCTTATAAAAGCCAACTTTGGTGAATTTTCGCACGAAGTTGACTGGAAAAAGGATTTAGCAGGTCTAAATCGCATGTTTACTATTCGCTTTCACAATTAGGCAGTTTAGAGTTATCCTATACCCGTTGTTTAAACCTCAATCCCCATGTTCGAAAAACTAAAAAAACTAGCCGAAGAATACGAGCGCCTAATTATAGATCTCTCGAATCCCGAGGTGATTAACGATATGAATAAATATCGCGAATTTTCTAAACGCAAAAGTGAAATAGAGCAGACTGTGTTTTTTTATCGCGAACTTTTGGAGGCACAAAAGCAGATTAAAGACGCAGAGGAACTTTTAAAGAGTGATGACGCAGAAATGAGAACAATGGCAGAAGAAGAATTGCAGATTGGCAAAGCACGAGAAATAAAGCTAGAAGAACAGATAAGAGTTGAACTTTTGCCTCGCGATCCGGACGACAAAAAAGATTGCATTGTGGAAGTTCGCGCCGGAACCGGAGGCGAGGAAGCTGCAATTTTTGCGGCAGATCTTTCACGCATGTACATTAGATTTGCGGAAAATAATCGCTGGAAAGTTGAGCTTTTAAGCAAAAGCGATGCCTCTGCAGGCGGATATAAGGAAAATATTTTCGCAGTAAGAGGAAACGGCGCTTATGGAAAATTAAAATATGAAAGTGGAGTTCACCGTGTGCAAAGAATCCCAAACACAGAGTCAAAGGGGCGTATTCACACCTCAACCGCCACAGTTGCTGTGTTGCCGGAGATTGAAGAAATCGACATAGCCATAAAAACGGAAGACCTTAGAATAGACACTTTTAGAGCAGGTGGCGCGGGAGGCCAGCATGTAAATAAAACGGAGTCAGCGGTAAGAATTACTCATATGCCAAGCGGATTGGTCGTGGCATGCCAAGATGAGCGTTCCCAGATTCAGAACCGTGAAAAAGCCATGGATATCTTGCGCTCACGCCTTTATATCCACCAAAAGGAAGAGCAGGACAAAGCACGCCGCAGCACACGCCTAGCCCAAATAGGCACCGGCGAACGCAGCGAAAAGATAAGAACTTACAATTATCCTCAAGATCGCATAACGGATCACAGAATAAAGGCCAGTTTTAGCAATCTTCCATACATCATGGAAGGCAATATTGAACCAATACTTGAACAGCTTACAGTTGAGGACCAGGCCCGCAGACTTGCCGAATCGGACTAAAAATGGTAAAATAATATGAAAAATAAAAATAAAACCTTATGCCAGCTCAACCAGAGCGTGCACCAGAAAATCAGGTGCCAGTTCAGTTCAAGTACGAAAAACCTGTTCCAGCTGGATCACAGGTGCAAGTTCAGTATTCGGCTGATGGTAAAACCTGGGAATTTGAGCAATTGCAAAAGGCCGGCAATGCTTTTACTGGGAATGTGAGCATGCCAGAGGGGGCAAATTATAAATATAAGTTTTTGATTGTTTCTCCAGATGGCGCATTGGCTCAATTCGACCCGCCAAGTTTTGGCGCGACTTTAAATGGAACTGCAGGAGCGGCGGAGGGACAGGCCGCACCAGCTCAAAAAAATATTCTAGGCCAGCCAAGCCGGGCCCCAAATAAGCCAGATAAAGCCCCGATCCAGGAAGCTGGACGTCCTAACGTCATTGATGCTCGTCAAGAAGTCATTAGAAGAAGGCTTCAAGGCCGGGTTAAAGATATTTTGGGTGCCGGAAGGTCCTATGAAGGGGTTGAGAGTTTGGACGCTCTTTTTGAGCAGATTGATTTGGAATTGCAGGAAATTAACCATACCGGAAATGTTGCACCTATAATTCTTGGAATTTTAAATGAAGAAATAGGTAATTTGCCAAATTTGCCGGCAGCTGTGCGCGACCGCTTTAAAGGCAAAAATCCTCCACAAAGTTATGATGAATTGGCACAGCGTTTTAGTGAAGGTGGCACAATTTTCCGCAGAAAAGCTTTTAATGCGTTAAGAACCAATCCTGCTGCACAAAAGGCACTTGGAATAAAACCAGGCAGTAATGATTTTTCAGATCCTGGAATGAGGAAGATTTTCGGACGTGTTTGTAATGAATTTGATATGTGGGAGACTATTCCGTTTCTTGGAATGGCTTTTAATAGACTCACAGAGGCTAAGCCTGCAAATGATCCGGAATTAACAAAACAAAGGACAAAACTCTTAAAGGGGATTTTGGGAAGGCTAAAACCACGTGATCACTCGGCAATAAGTAAGGTGTCTTCGAATAATCAGGCTTTAGCTCTTGATATTGCAGTGAATACTGGGTATGTGACAGCTGCCGCTCTTGGATCACCTTTGCTTGCAGGCGCAGTTTGGCTTGGCGGTGGTGTTGCGGGTGGACTAACCGGTGTTCATCTAAAAGAATTAATGCAGGCTATGAAAGAGCCAACAATGCTCACAGGAGTTAAAAATGTGTGGGGAGTTATAAAGAAAAATAATATTTTTTCACAATGGAGTAAGTCACAAGAAGGGCTCGGAGGTTTACTTAAAAATAAAATGAAAGGATTTTTATGGAACTCTATTCCTTTTTATGGTTCATGGAGAGCCACTCGCCCTCAAGATGAGGAACCAACTTTTGCTCCGGATAATGCAAAGGTTGAACAATCAAAAAAGCCCGTTCAAGTTGAAGATATTATGCGGGAAGCATGTAAAAAAGAACTCGGCAATTAATAAAATTTTATGAAAAATCCACTTTTGGAAAATCAGTTAAATCGCGACGTAATAAGCCTTCTTGCCATCTGCAATATTCCTCCAATGGAAAAGCGCGTGTGGCTAAATACTTTGGAATACATGACTGATGACGAGAAAAAAGAGGTAATAGGAAATCTGCAAAAGGAAGCGAAATACGAAGAAGAAAACGCCGCAGCCGCAGCAGGAAAATTTATTGCGGCACTAGAAAATGGCAACGCAGTTTAGTTTTTAATTGGCCATAAAGTGACAACCGAGGCTTTTTTTGCGTGCTAATGAAGATTTCGTTACAAGTTCGGACGCTTGCAGCATGTTTTTTGCTTCAATTGTTTCCGGGCACATTTTTTTGATTTTAGAAAGTTCCGTCAGTAATTTTTTAATTATTAGTAGCGCGTTTGTTAGCGTTTTTTTAGTTCTAATTATTCCGACATCACGCCACATTGTTTCTTTTAGGGTTTTAGTTATTTGATTGATTTTTTTTCGTTCCGCAGCGCTTACTTTTGTAAGTTTTACTGAGGTAAAAATAGGGGATTTTGGCTGATTTTGTTTGGGTGTTTTTACTTTAGCAGAAGCCAAAATCCTATCCGAAAAAACAAGAGCCTCGAGCAGGGAATTTGATGCAAGTCGGTTTGCTCCATGCAAGCCCGTGCCGGCCACTTCACCAAATGCATACATATTTTTTATATTGGTCTCACCGCGCAAATTAACTTTTATTCCTCCGCACATATAATGTGCAGCAGGGGAGACGGGTATAAGATCTTTTGTTAAATCCAGCCCATATTCTTTTAGTTTTTTGTAAATCTGAACAAAACGATTTTTTATAAAATTGGCATCCTTATGCCTTAAATCAATAAAGACCGGGCCGGCTTTTTCTTGCTCAAATATTGCACGAGCCACAATGTCGCGAGGAGCAAGTTCTGCAAGCGGATGTATTTTTAACATAAATCGCTCACCATTTTTATTTAACAAATAGGCACCTTCGCCACGCACGGATTCGGAAATCAAAAAGCGCGGTTTGCTTTTAAGCTTGAGCGCCGTTGGGTGAAACTGCATAAATTCCAGATCGCGAAAAGCGCATCCGGCTCTTATTGCCATAGCAATACCGTCACCGGTAGATATTTGCGGATTTGTAGTGTTTTCATAAATTTGGCCAAGTCCACCGGTCGCAAGCACCACGATTTTTGCCAAAACATTTATTGATTTATTGCCGTGCAAGATTTGCACGCCATAGCATGTTTTATTTTTTACAAGTAACTCAGCGGCAAAAGTGTGCTCCAAAATAGTAATATTGGGATTTTTTCGCGCATTCTTAACGAGCATTTCTTCTATGGCGCGGCCTGTAAAATCAGAAACAAAGGCAATTCTACGTTCGCTGTGCCCACCTTCACGAGTTAGCGATAGTTTGCCTTTATCTGTGGCCAAAGGCACGCCAAGCCCAATCAAACGCTTTATTGCTGCAGGTCCATGAGTAACAACATATTCAACGGCTTTTTTATCGTTATGAAAGCAACCGGCCACCATTGTGTCGTTTATGTGTTTTTTAAAATTATCCAGTTGAGAAGTGACCGCTGCAATTCCACCCTGCGCAAAATTTGTACTGGTCTCCGCAATCTTTTTCTTTGTTACCACGAGCACGCGGTTCCCTTTTTCTGCAGCACGGAGCGCAAAATTCAAACCGGAAATTCCAGAGCCTATAACTATTGCATCAAATTGCATAGAGGGCCTTATTTTACACTATTTTAAGCCAAATAGCCTCACTGCTGCGTGAGCTATTTTATGAGCCTTTTCATTAAGGTCTTTTATCTGATTTTTGCTGTTTTTAGAGACATCAATAATACAGTCTGCAGCTTTTAAGTATTTCTTGATTCGCTTTTTATAAACTGCATCAAGCTCATCCAAAAAGTTTTTGCCACTCAAGGTTGGCCTGTTTAAGCTTTTAATTAGGCGTTTTCTTAATGTGGCTACCTGGCAATCCAAATAAATAATCCTGCCAAATTTCTTTAAAAGCTTGGCGTTTGCAGGAGAAATTATTGTGCCGCCGCCGGTGGAAATAACTTTATTTTTTAATTTCGATATTTTTTTGACCATTTGAAATTCAAGTTTGCGAAAATATTTCCATCCTTTTTTGGCTACAATATGCAAAATCTTCATGTTTGCAAACTTCTCGATTTCCGCATCAATATCGTAAAAATCACGTTTTAGTTTTTGTGCCAAAACTTTTCCTATTTTGGTTTTTCCGCTGCCACGCATTCCGGTAAGTACAATATTTTTAGATTTGATTTTACTTTTAACTTTTTCCAAATCTCTCCAGAATGTTGGATACGTTTTGGAAACGCAATTTGGATTTTTAATTTTAATTTCCGGAATCGCAATTTGAGCCATGCCGAAGCACATTGCCATTCGATGGTCATTGTAAGTTTCGATCTCAGCGCCGTGTAATTTTTCCGGATCACCAAAAATAATAAGTCCGTCTTTTAACTCTGTTACTTTTGTGCCGATTCTTCGTAGCTCGGCTGCGATGGCGTGCAGTCTATCACATTCTTTTTCGCGCAAATTTGCAAGGCCCACGAGCTCGTTTTTGCCCTTGGTAAAGGCGCAAAGCACAGCGAGCGTCATTGCTCCATCCGGGAAATCTTTACAATCTATTTTGCCGATATTTTGCAGCGAACCATCTGGATTTTTCTGCATTTTCTTTGTAATTTCTAGAATTTTATAATCAGCCTGTAGTGAATTTTTTAGCACGTTTTTTACGTTTATTTTTTCTCCCATTAAGGCCGAAATTCCCCAAAAGTAAGTTGCAGAAGAACCGTCGCCTTCTATTTTGAAATTAGCGACTTTGTATTTTTGCCCACTTTTAATCTTAAAGGTTTTATATCCGTTTCGTTTTACTTCGATGCCAAAACTTTCCATCACAGAAAGGGTCATGTCTACATATGGCTTAGAGACGAGCTCGCCGACAATTTTAATCTCTGTGTCTTTCTTGGCGAGAGGCGAGGCGAGTAGTAAAGCGGAAAGAAATTGGCTGCTTATATTGCCTTTCAATTCGCATTTGCCTCCTACCATTGGTTTTACAATTTTTATTGGCGGAAATCCGCTTTCCCCCAAATATTCAATTCTTGCGCCGAGCTGTTTTAGCGCTTCAACTAAATCTTTTATTGGTCTTTGTTGCATTCTTAAGTCGCCCGTAAGAATTGTTTCGAAATTCTGCGCGGAAAGGACTGCAGTTAGGAATCTCATTACTGTCCCGGCATTTCCGCAAAATATTTTTGCGCGTGTTTTTTTAAATTCTCCGCCAAAAACTTTTGCCGCATCTTTATTGACTTTAATCTTCACGCCAAGACTGTTTAATGCCTTTATCATCCACTTCGTATCATCACTTTTTAATATTCCGCGAAGTGAGCTTTTGCCTTTAGCTAAAGCCGCGCATATAAGTGCACGATTTGTAATGCTTTTTGATCCCGGTACTTTTATATTCATAAAAGACCTCATAATTTGAATATTTTTGCGTGGCCAATTTTTGTTGGCAGCGCGAAGCATAGTTTTCCTCCGACATT
>JBAYHN010000034.1:0-13772 GCA_041666125.1 Candidatus Altimarinota bacterium
ATTTCCCATCACGCAAATTTTTCCTTCATGCAACATTCCCGCTGGAACCAAATGAAAAACAAACTTTTTCTCTCCAATATAAATGGTGTGCCCGGCATTCGCACCACCGGTAGCGCGCGCAACAATGTCATAACTCTCGGCCAAAATATCCACCAATTTGCCTTTGCCTTCGTCACCCCACTGCGCGCCAACCACGGCCGTAACTTGTCCAAGCTTTTGTGTAATTGATGTCATATGACCCGATTATAGCAATGATTTCATCAACATCAAAAGGGTGGCAAGACATTTTCTTTTGACCATTTAGGCCTTCTAGGCCGAGGGATCATGCTACGCAAAGCGTAGTGGCACAGGTACTCCTGTGCCAATTCCCGAGGCCGTTGCTTGATCGTACATGTTAGACCAAGCAACATGAAGGCTCTGGGCAAAAAAATGTATTGTCACCCTTTAAATTAAAACTGATTCCAGAGGACCTGGTTGCGAACTTCATGGTGATACCACACTTCGCCGCTTTTAACGCGAGTACCAAGCTCAGCAGGACATCTGTTGGCCGCAGACTCTTTTAGCTCTGCAAATTTTGCATGATTGGTCTCACCCATGACATTCTTTGCAAAATCGCTGGCGCGGAAATATGCCAACGCCTCATAAATAGTTCCAGGCAATTTTTTAACCGGTCCATCAAACACATCTCTGTAGCCTGCAAAAATCTGATCATCCGCTTCCACACCTCTAAATCCGGCCTTCAAAATCATATAAAAAGTAAGATATGGATTTGAATCAGGGGCAACGGTGCGAACTTCAATTCTTGCAGATTTTTCATTGCCAATTGGAATTCTAATCATTGAACCACGATCCGACGCCGAAACTTTTATTTCATTCGGAGCCTCGAAATGCGGATCCAGCCTGCGATAAGCATTCACGCTGGAATTAAAAACCAAACAAACATCATTTCCATAATGCAAAACACCGGTCAAAAACTTATGCGCTTTTTCCGACAAATTATATTTCCCAGCCACATCATAAAAAATATTTTTTCCACCCTGGCTTATGGAAATATTGCTGTGCATTCCGCTGCCATTTATGCCCGGAACCGGCTTTGGCAAGAAAGAAGCAGTATAGCCAAAAGTCTTTGCAATTTGACGAGCCAAAACCTTATAAAGCTGAACGTAATCAGCCGCATGCAACACCTCGGTATATTTATAATTTGTCTCAAACTGTGAAGGTGCAACTTCCGGATGATCTTTTTCATTTTCAAAACCCATCGCACGAGTTGCCTCCGCAAGGCGATCAATAAACTGGCGCAATTTGTCCTGAGGCAAAACATTAAAATATCCGCCTTCGGAAGCCAATTTAAACCCAAGTCTTTCATCAAAATGCTGTTCGCTATCCTCACCGCCAAGCAAAAAGCCTTCAATCTCCGGCGCCACATTAACAGTCATGCCTTGCGCCAACAAACTAGTCGTCATAGTCTTTAAAACCACGCGATAATCACTTTCATATGGCGCGCCATTTTGGTCATACACATCAGCAAAAACCAAAACTTTACCTGCCCCAAAAATATCCGCCGGCAACCAGCGAAAACTTGTCCAATCCAACTTCAAACGCAAATCCGAAGTGTTCTGCGCACTAAATCCCTTTATAGAAGACCCATCAAAAGTGAGATTACTCTCGGACTCCAAAACATATTTTTTATTATAATCGAGCATGTGCAATTTGCCTTCCAAATCAGAAAAACACACAATCAAAGCCTTCACTCCATCATCATTTGTAATTTCACGTCTAAGTTCCACGCCAAACTCTTCGCTGGTTTTTCCTGCCTCGCGCTGACGCTTTAAATTTAAATTTCTCTCTTCCAATTCCGCATAACTTATTGTGCGAAAAGTATCAGAGTCCTTTAAGCGCGGCGTGGGTGTAAATGGTTCTGTCATATTCATTTATTAATGATTAAAACGCCCACAAACTATTGGAAGCGAAGTTTTACCGCAATAGCAAAGCACAGCTCCAAAAAAAGTGTTTATATTCCCAACAAAAGCCGCTTTCTCTTTGTCTATTGCCTTTAAAAAGGCATTGCCCTACAATTGTGTTGAAGAATTTTACACCACAATTGCCTTGAAAGACGATTTAAATCATGTTCTTACAAGTTTAGGGTTTGAGCCAAAAGAAGCTGCGGTATATTTGGCACTTTTGGAGTTGGGGAAGGGAAGTATTTTGGCTATTGCCCGCGCTTCCGGGGTTAATCGCGCCTCAATTTATTATATTATAGAGGGAATGAAAAAGCGCGGCTTTGTAACTGTTTTGGAAGATCCGGATGGCACCCATTCATATATGCCAACGGACCCGCGCCTCTTACTAGCTCGCGAAAAACAGCATGTAAAAGAATTCGAAGCGATAGTTCCAAACTTAAAAGCATTGGTAAATCGCACAGGCCACCGCCCAAGCGTGAGGTTTTTTGAGGATTTGGAAGGAGTTAAAGCCGTTTACGAAGACACTCTTACTGCAAAAACCGAAATTTTGAACTATGCCAATTCGCAGGAAATTCGCGACCACTGGCCAAATTACGACAAAGAATATGTAGAAAAACGCGCCTCTAATAAAATTTGGCTGCGAGGTATTGCGCCGGATGACGAGGGTGGCCAACGCGTACAAGCCAATGACCATAAATTTTATCGTGAAATCCGCTTAATTGACCCAAAAAAGCTGCCTTTTAACAACGAAATAAACATTTATGACAATAAAATCTCGATGGTTTCTTTTATAAAGCCAATATTCGGGGTAATCATAGAAAGCAAAGAACTAACAGAAACGCAGCGCTCCATTTTTGAGATGGCTTGGAATTTTGCCGGCAAGACTGGTAAAATCGAGCCATGATTACACCACAACAATTGCAGGCTCAACTTCAATACACATTAAAAGGAACTGATTTCCCAACATTGGGATATAAATATGAAGGCAAAGTTCGCGATAACTACACAAAAGGTAATCATCGCGTAATCATCATTACAGACAGACTTTCTGCTTTTGATCGTGTAATCACAACAATTCCTTTTAAGGGGCAGGTGCTAAATCAAATTAGCCAATTTTGGTTTGAGCAAACAAAAGACATTATAGAAAATCATGTGATTGAATTTCCGGATCCAAACGTCGTTATTGGCCACGAATGCAAGCCATTAATGGTAGAAATGATTGTTCGCGGATATATTACCGGCGTTACAACGACTTCGGCTTGGTTTAATTACGAAAAAGGCGTTAGAAATTTCTGTGGGAATATGTTGCCGGAAGGGCTTAAGAAAAACCAAAAACTAGCAAAACCGATTGTTACGCCTTCCACAAAGGCAGAACATGGCGGGCACGACGAATCCGTGAGCGGAGAAGAAATTGTAAAGCGCGGAATTTTAACACAAGAACAGTGGGAAAATTTATCCAAAGCCGTTTTGGCCTTATATAACAGAGGAGTTGAAATCTGCGCGAAGCAGGGAATTATTTTGGTTGATACAAAATATGAACTTGGCATCGCACCGAATGGCAAAATTGTTTTGATTGATGAAATTCACACTCCGGATTCCTCACGTTTCTGGTTTGCAAATGAATATGAAAAACGATTAAAAGCCGGCGAAGAACAAAAAAAGATCGACAAAGAATATTTGCGCGAATGGCTGGCAGACCGCGGATTTAGGGGCGAAGGCAAAATCCCAGAAATTCCGGATGTAGTACGAGTGGAAACCGGCCGCCGCTACATAGAGGCATATGAGCTAATTACAGGCCAGGAATTCCATGCGGAAGTTGGTCATGTGGAAGAGAGATTAAAGAAAAATCTGGCGAAGTACATGTAATTAAATTTTATGGATTTTATCGCAGAATTTGAGGCTCTCAAACTCAAAACTCCGCGCATTGGTTCGATTCGTTTGCAGTCCATAAATAGCGAATATACACATAACACGGACCAGTGTAAAAACTGTTATTTGTTGGCAAATGCGGTAGGCAACGAAGACTGCATGTATGGCCGGGATTTTTATGGAAGCACAGATTGCGTTGACTGCGACCACGTAAAATCCTGCACGCTTTGTTATTGGTGTATAAATTGCAAAAACTGCTACAACTGCACATATTTGCATGATTGTAATGATTGTTCCGACTGCGATTTTAGCTACTTTTTAAAAGGCTGCAAAAACTGTATTGGATGCGTAAATCTAAAGCAGCAAGAGTACTGCATTTTTAATGAAAAATATTCAAAAGAAGAATTCGAACGAATTAAAAAGGGGATTACAAAAGAGGAAATAAGCCGAAAATTCCAAGAATTACAAAATAAGTCACCTCACGTTAACGCAGTCCACATAAATGACACTAATTCTTTTGGCGATTACATAAACCACTGCAAAAACGTGTTTTTTGGCTTTGATATCGACGATTGCGAGGATTGCTGCTACATAGAAGAATCCAAAAAATTAAAAGATTGTATGGATATAACTATTTTAGAAGAAAGTACGCTTTGCTATGAAGTAAGCAGCGCTCACATTTTAAATAACTGCAATTTTTGCTTTGGCTGCGTAAATTCAAGCGACTGCGATTTTTGCGAACTGATTATGAATTCCAAGTATTGTTTTGGATGCGTGAGTTTGAACCACAAGGAGTTTTACATATTAAATAAGCCATATTCGCGTGAAGAATATTTTAAGAAAGTTGCAGAAATAAAAGCTGAATTGCGACGCGAAGGAAAATACAATTTAAACATACTGACCACCACATATCCTCCGCAGGACACAGTGCTAACATTACCGAGGCTTTAAAAAAAGGCGAAACGGAAATTTTTCGTTCATAAAAAATTCATAAAAAGTTTAGGAAAATTTAATATTTTTTTGTTATAAAAGTTATGCAGCTGCAAAAACTTATAACTTAACTTTTCCGCCATGCATAAAATATTAAAATACGTGCAAAGAGGGCTTATTTTAGGGATATTAGTGATTTCCGCGCCAATATTAATAACCTCATGCGTAGTGCAGGATACTTTGGCAAAAGATCGCATCGTTTTAAAAGACGGCGATTTATACAGCATAAGCGAAACACTTGGAGAAAAGAGAATAACCACCGATAAAAAAGCAAAAATTCTTTTTGATCAAAAGGATTCTGTGATTTTATATGGTAAAAACTGGACTTCAACTCAACCGGCAGAAAGTGAAGCAATTTCCGGCACTGAATTATGGTATATGGACACAGAGACCGGCAAAAATGAATTGGTGGAAAAAGACATTTCCATGAGTCTGCTTGGAGAAGGAGGATTTGCGTTTTTTACAGATATGAATCAGACATTATTCAAGCAAAAACTGGGAGAAAAAAAGGCGGAGAAAATCAAAGAAAAAGTGCATACACCCAAAATTTCGAAGGATAATTCAAAAATTGTTTATCAAAAATTACCTACTACTTGGACAACCAGTCCTTATTTTGACGATGCCCTTGGTTTGGCAATTTTAGATCTAAAAAGCGGCAAAGAGACACAGATAACCAAATCAGCAAATGATTGGGGAGCAATTTTCACTCCGGATTCTTCGCATGTAATTTTCTCTTCTTCAAATGAGTGGGGAATTCAGTCTTTATTCAGTATGAAAATCGACGGCAGCGATAAAACAGAGCTCACTAATGTGAAATCAAAAACTATTGATACCTCTTTTGTGCCTACATTTTCCGAGGCACCTATATTTTCAAGTGATGGCAAATATATGGTATACGAAAGCGATCGCGAAATATGGATGATTAAATTTTCGACCGATTATTCTTCCATATTGGAGGCAAAAAAACTTGCTTATGGAATTAATCCCGAGTGGAATGAATTATTCCAAACTGTAGATATAGTTTCTGTGCCAAAGCAGGGCGAAAGTACGCGCGGTATAATTCACGTAAATCTGCAGGGAGATCTGGTGAAGTAAAGCTAATAATCAAATAATTTCTTAATCCAAATTGTTTTATGAAGACATTAGTTTCGCTGTTTGCCGTATTTTTCGTAACAACATCTTTTATCTTGCAGGCACCACAGACCGCACAAGCAGTAACTTTTCGTAGACCGCTCAATCAGGTCTTAAATCCGGCAATAAGTTACTATTACGACACAAATGCTACAGCCTCCATGGCACGATACAATTGTGCCCAAGACAAAGTTTATAACAATCATCGTGGAACAGATTTTCGCGCCGTAGTTGGAACCAATATTTATGCCGCAGCCGGCGGAGGAATATTTCAAAAAAATGACGGCTGCCCGACATATGGTTTTTGGGGATCAGCATGCGGTGGAGGTTATGGAAATCATGTGCGACTTGACCACGAAGCGCCGGAAAACGACGGACGAGGATGGGTGAGTATTTATGGGCATATGAAGCTTGGAACCGCAACTCAATTGATAAATGTGGCCGTAAATTGCGGTACCCTTATTGGCAAAACCGGATCTTCCGGAAATAGTACCGGCCCACACATGCATTTTGAAGTCCGAAAATATGCATATCCAGGCAATGATCCGTTTCTGGGAGCCTGCAGCAGACCTTTAAGTTTCTGGACGCGAGTAGGAGCAAACGGAGTACCCACAACAGAATGCTCTGCGAACGCGTGCTAAAGAGAATAACAATGGAAAATGTTAAATGGCCGTAAACTGATGTTAAAATTATCAGGCGGCCATTTTGGGGTATAATAAAACGCGAATGGGACTTACACGAACCTGTAAAAAGTGCGAATCGAATTTCCAAATCACTGATGAAGATTTGTCTTTTTACGAAAAAATTTCACCAACTTTTGACGATAAAAAATATAATTTATTGCCACCTACACTTTGCCCAGAGTGCCGAGAACAGCGCCGCTGGGCATTTAGAAATCAAAGCAAACTTTATAAGCGCAAATGCGACTTTTCCGGAGAGCCTATGATTTCCCTGTATTCACAAGACAAGCCATACAAAGTTTATAAAGAAGAAATTTGGTGGAGCGACAAATGGAATCCGATGGATTACGGTCGCGATTTTGATTTTTCGCGTCCTTTTTTCGAGCAATTTTCGGAATTATTACACGCAGTTCCTCGCCGCGGCATGCACCAGGACGGCACAAACGAAAACAGCGACTACACAACTTTTGGCATGAGCAATAAAGACTGCTACTACTCATCCACATGTTTTTTCTGCGAGAACTCCTATTACAGCACATATTTGCAGAGAGGACGCAGCTGCTGCGACTGTTACATATGTTTTGGCAGCGAACTTTTATATGAATGCACAGACTGCAAAAACTGTTACAACTGCAACTTTTGTGACAATTGCGAAAACTGCACAGACAGCGCCATTTTGGATGACTGTCGCGACTGTATGAATTGCATCGCCTGCAAGAATCTCCGCAAAAAAGCATTTCACATTTATAACAAGCCTGTTTCTAAAGAAGAATTTGAGAAATTTACGGCAGCGCTAAAAGTAAATTTCGCCGAAGAGAAAGCCAAATTTGACCAATGGAAATTGCAATTGCCGTTCATCTCAACTCACATAATAAACAGCGAAAATTGCACCGGGGATTACATGGAAAATTGTAAAAATTGTAACTTTTGCTTCAATGTTTTTCAAGACGCGCAGGACTGTAAATATTGCCACTGGGGAACGGGAGCAAAAGACGCGATGGATTGCAGCATGGCCGGTTTAAAATGCGAACTATTGTACGAAGTTACCGCCACAGCCTTTGCAAATACATGCGCTTTTATGAATTTCTGCCGCAATAGCAGCAATATTTATTATTCCGACTGTATGTCCGCATGCAATTTTTGTTTTGGATGCAGCGGCCTTTCTCACAAAGATTATTGCATTTTAAATAAGCAATATACGAAAGAAGAATACGAGAGACTTGTGCCACAAATTATCGAACACATGAAAAAAACAGGGGAGTGGGGCGAATATTTTCCGATAGAGATTTCTCCATTTGAATATAAAGAAACGGTCGCACAGGAGTATTTCCCCTTATAAAACCCTAAAATCTTGCAATTAGCTAAAATTATGGTATTTTAATTCACCGTATGGACCTCGTACGCAAATTAAAATTCGCTCTTGGCAGTTCTGGCCTTACAGAAGACGAAATTGCCTTCTATGTACAGGTACTAAAAAGCCCAAACTGCAGCATTTTAGATAATGCAAAAAAAGCCAAGATAGCAAAAGACAAAGCTTATAGAATTTATGAAGAGCTGAGCGAAAAAGGACTTTTGGCCGGTTCAGACGAAGGAAAATACAAAAAAATCAGTGCATTGCCGTTAAAATCTTACGTTGAAAATCTTTATAAAAAAGGCAGACATCTTTATCGCAGTGCAGATAATTTGCGTGAACTTAGACCTCTTTTAAAGTTTATAAATGTGAGCGAAAATTCCTCACTGCCGGAAGTCTTGAGCGCAGAAAATGTTGGTAGTGACTGGGTGGATTTTGCTTACATAGACTGGGAAACGGTTCTTGCCTATGGAAATTTCGAAATGCTATATGAACTCATGGGATCTGATCCGGATAAGGAATTTATGCGCCTGCGACTTCGACGTGGCAAAAAAGCTTATCCAATTCTTTCCGCTTTGGGGCCATATACGAGAGAAATGATTGGCAAAGACAATAAAGAAATGCGCACAACAAAAGTAATTCGTGATGTTTTGGGTCATAAAGAATTAAAAAATACTTTTGTTATGCTTGCTCCGGACAAAAACGCGGTAACAATTTGGGTTAAAAATGAAAGTGGCCTGGTTTCCGGAGTTAAGATGGAAAATCCAGTAATTTGCAAAGCTCACGAAGATTTATTCAAGTATTTTAATGCCGTGGCGGACTCTCAATCAGCGTAAAAACGACAACTGATATTTTTGCTTTTATAAGGAGGCAAACCCTTAATTTTTGCGACTTTCTGCAGAGATTTGGAGATCGCCAAATTAGTGATTAACTGGGTGTATAATCTATAAAAATTAATTATGACATCCAAAATCTGCGCACTCTGTAAGCAAAATTTCCAAATAGATGATGAAGATCTGGCCTTTTATGAAAAGATTGGCGTGCCAACTCCAAGTCTTTGCCCAGAGGATAGGCAGCGTCGCCGTGCGGCTTTTCGCAATGAGCGCTACCTCTTTCGCCGCAAATGCGACGGCACCGGCAAAGACATTGTCTCCATGTACAGTCCAGACAAACCATTTAAAATTTTTGACCAGGATTTTTGGTGGGGCGATTCTTGGAGCCCTTTGGATTTTGGCCAAGATTTTGACTTTAACAGGCCATTTTTCGAACAATTGAAAGAATTACAATTAAAAGTTCCACGCCTTTCTTTATATAACTTCAATAGTGAAAATAGTTATTACACAAACCACAGTGGCGAAAATAAAAATTGCTACATGGACGTGGACACCGGCGGCTGCCAAGATGTTTATTTTTCAAACTGGATAACCGGCTGCAAAAATTGCATAGACTGTTCATACACCCACAAAAGCGAACTTTGTTATTTTTGCCTTTACAGCGAGAACTGCTTTAACTGCAACTTTTGTTTTGACTGCAAACAGCTCCAGGACTGCTCATATTGCTTTGATTGCCGCAGCTGCAGCAGTTGTTTTTTGTGTACCGGCCTGCGAAAAAAGCAATTTCATATTTTAAATAAAAAAGTTACGCCAGAAGAATACAAAGAATTTGTTGAGAAATATAAATATTCATATGAAATGCAAAACGAAGCGCGCAAACAGTTGGCAGATTTAATGCTTCAGACTCCGCACAAATATGCGCACGTCACGGAAAGCGAAGATTGCACCGGTGATTATATTTTCCACTGCAAAAATGCGCAAAAATGCTACGACGCTTGGCGGCTTTGGGACTGCAAATACTGCTATAACACGCTCGACACAAAAAACGGCTATGACTGCTACCAACCGGGCTACCACGATTGTGAGTTAGTTTATGAAGTTCATGCGGGTCACGGTCTTTTTAGCTCGAAATTTCTACATCTATGCCGAGATGTTCACAATTGCGACTACGCCGACAATTGTTTTGATTCCAACAATTTATTTGGATGCATTGGGATAAAACACAACGAATATTGCATTCTAAATAAAAAATATTCACCGGAAGAATATAAAGCTCTGCGCGCAAAAATCATTGAGCACATGAGCAAAACGGGGGAATGGGGAGAGTTTTTTCCATTTTCATATTCACCATTTGGGTACAACGAAACCAAGGCGCAGGAATATTATCCGATTACAAAAGAAGATGCGGTTGCTAACGGATTTAACTGGAGCGAGTATGAAGCTTCGGCGCCTACGGGGCAGGGAATTGTGCCGCCAGACGACGTCCGCACAGTTAATGATTCAATTATAAATAATGTTATTTCCTGCGAGATTACCGGCAAACCTTTCAAAATCATTAAGCAAGAGTTGGAATTCTACAGGCAAAAAGGCCTGCCAATTCCGCACAAATCACCACAAAAACGCTACGAAGAGCGCATGATGCTGCGAAATCCAAGACATTTATATGATAGAAACTGCTCAAAGTGCGGTGCTGCAATAAAAACTACTTATTCCCCAGATAGAAAAGAGGTTATATATTGCGATAAGTGCTATCTTGAAGCAATTTACTAAAAGTGCTACCATAAACGCGTCAAGTCCACCGATGCACCAATATAACAAAGAGCCGCCTAAAAACGGCTCTTTATTTAAAAAACCAGAAGGTTGTGGAGGTAACGGGAATCGAACCCCAGACAACGAGCGAGTCCTTATTTTGGCTCATGAATGCTCCCTGTCATGGAAATGAATGGCCAAAATAAGAGGCGAGCGAAGTTGTCCTTTTAAACATAGATTAAATTTCTCTAAACTTTTTATGAACTTTTAATTACAAATACCACTATTTGCTATAATGCAGCCATGTCTTTTGTAGAAGATTTTAAGAAACTTCAACTTTCACAGCCGCGAATTGCACTGGTCGCTTCCGACTCCGAAAACAGCGACTATACAAATTACGCCTACAAAAACAAGAATTGCTACTTGGTTTTTGGCGGACACTACAACGAAGACACATTTTATGGCCAATACACTTGGCGCGACACCGATTGCGTGGATTGCGACAAAGTTGGAGAAAGTGAACTCTGCTACGAATGCACTTTTGGCAGCAATTTATACAACTGCGACTTTTTATATAATTGTTTTAGCTCTTCCGACTGCGAATTTGGATACGATTTGGTGAATTGCCGAAACTGTTTTTTGTGCGCCGGACTGAGAAATGCGGAGTATTTCATAAAAAACAAACAAGTATCAAAAGATGAATATAAAAATGCCGTAAAAAAATTAAAATCCGAAAAATCCGCGCAAAAATCATTAGACGAACTATCTGAATTGCGCCACACGATTCCGCACGTAAATTTGCTCCAAAAAAACTGCGAGAACTGCATGGGCACGTTTCTAGAAAATTCAAAAAATTGCTTTTACACATTCAATGCCACAAATGCCGAAGATTCCATGTATATGGCCACAAACAACGACGCAGTAAAAGACTCAATGGACTGCGACTGCATCGGCTATGACCCATCAGAATTGCTTTATGAGTGCATTGGAAATTCCGGCAACAATAACTGTAACTTTTGTTATGCATGTTGGCACAACTCAGATTTGGAATATTGCGAACAAGTCTTTAATTCCAAACATTGCTTCGGTTGTATTTCACGCAGTCACGCAGAATACGAAATTTTGAATAAAAAATACAAAAAAGAGGAGTGGTTTAAACGTGTGGCAGAAATAAAAGCCGAGTTAAAGAGCGAAAACCTCTATGGCAAATGGCTTTTACCATCCTCTTACCCATACGAAGATACAATTGCACCTCTATACTTTGAATGAGGTTAGACCCATCATGTTATAATATCTCCGTGTCACAAACTGCAATTTGCAGGATAACGAAGAAGCCATTCGAAATTTCCGACAAAGAGGCTGATTTTTGCAAAAAACTTGGCGTGCCTCTGCCAACGACTTCACCCGAAGAGAGACTGCGAGCGCTAATGGCCACACGCAACGAATGGAAGCTTTATCGCCGAAAATGTGATGCAACAGGACAAGATATTATAAGCGCATATCCATCGGACAGCCCTTTTAAGGTCTACAACAATACAACTTGGTGGGGTGATACTTGGGACGCGCTTTCTTTTGGTCGTAATTTTGATTTGAATAAGCCATTTTTTGAACAATTCGCAGACTTGCAAAAAGTTGTCCCGCGCGAAGGCACGTCCATCTTCAACAGCGAAAATTGCGACTATAACTCACACATCCGCCAGTCAAAAAACTGTTTTTTAAATTCGCTCGTGGCCAAATGCGAAGACACGCACTATTCATATTGGATTGTGAATGACAAAGACGTTATGGATTGCGGCTACACAAACGACAGCACGCTTTGCTACGACTGCAGCGACATAAATAATTGCTATAACTGCGCAGCTCTGTATGAAGCGAACGACTGCAACGACTGTTTCTTTTCTTTTCAAATGCACGGCTGTCACAACTGTATTTTTTGCGCCAATTTGGTAAATAAAGATTTTTATATCTTCAATAAACAAGTGAGCAAAGAGGAATTCGAGATGATGAAAATGAAAATTTTTAATGGCACACTTGGAAGTTGGCAAAAGGCATACGAGGATTTTCTAAAATTGCGCACGGATGCAATTCAACAAGGCGTTCACACATTAAAATGCGAAAAATCCACCGGCGATCACATTTATAACTGCAAAAATTGCAAAAATTGTTTTGATTCTTTCGAGAGCGAGGACTGTGAGAACACAATTTCTTCCGCAGACTCAAAGGACATTTACAGTTCATATTCCGCCGGCTGGCAAAGATGTGAGGTCGTTTATAATTGCTGCGTTTCTCGCAATAGCACAAACATCGCATTTTGCACTTACACCTGGTTTTCCACTAATTTGCGCTACTGCGACAGCTGCGTTAGCTGCCAAGATTGCTTTGGCTGCATTGGCCTCCGCCACAAACAACATTGCATTTTAAATAAACAATATACAAAGGAAGAATACGAAAAACTTGTGCCGCAAATAACTGAAAAAATGAAGCAAACAGGGGATTGGGGTGAGTTTTTTCCACCGGCACTTTCTCCTTATGCATATAACGAAACAAGCGCCGCCGACTTTTTCCCACTTAATAAAGAAGAAGCCGCCGCCCGCGGTTGGCGCTGGCGCGAACCGGACCAAAAAGAATATTTGCCCGCCACAAAAGAAATTCTGGCATGCAAAAAATGCGGTAAAAACTACAAAATCATCCCACAAGAGGCAAAGTTTTATGTCCGCATGAATCTGCCAACTCCAGTTAAATGCCCGTCCTGCAGGCACGCAGCACGCATGGCTATGCGAAACGCACCACACTTATACGAACGTGCGTGCTCAAAATGCGAAGATAAATTTGAATCAACATTTTCACCTGATAAAGAGGGCAAAATCTACTGTGAAAAATGCTACCGAACAGAAATTTATTAATTCACCCTTGACAGGAAATAGATTGGTTGGTATATATTAGCCTAATATTTTTTAATCATTTTGTAATTTATGAGTAATTCACCAGAGGGATCAAGCAGAGCAACAAATGCAAGAATATTGGCTCCATTGCTTGCTGCTGCAGTTCTTGTTATGCCTGGTTGTGGCAAAGAAAGGCCAACAGCTACTTCAACACCAGAGTTTGATGCTCTTGTAGGCAGCATTGCCGCTGAATGTTTAGCAATAGTAAAAACAGGCACTCCAATAACTAAAAAAGAAGCCAGCGATATTGGCGGTTATGACGTAGC
>JBAYHN010000035.1:0-13731 GCA_041666125.1 Candidatus Altimarinota bacterium
AAACAGGAAATGCAGATGAGTAATATGGGGCCTGGTGCGCCGGCTAACACGAACGTAGTTGGAGTTGGCGGTGGAATAATGGACCAGGCAGATGCAGCAAAAAAAGCGGATGAAGCGGCAGCGGCCGCCGCAAACGGTGGGCGGGCGGGGCAGGGTGGTGGCGCCGCAGGACAGTTTGGCAATCAGGGAATAGCCGGGGACGGAACCGAAGAAAACGGAATAATTTGTCCAACAAATTCAGCTTTTAACGATGCGGTTTCACGCGTTAGAGAAGAGCAAAAGAAGGCTGGCGCACAAAATGGCGGTGGCGCCGGCGGAAATGCAGGTGGAAATGGAAATGGCGCAGGTGCGGCAGGCGGCGCAGACGCATCTTCAGCCGACATAAAAAAAGACGCGAACGGCAATGTTATTCCGGAAGCTCCGGGTAATTTTGCTCGTCCACGCCCATGTGACGGAATTGTTTGCATCAAATATGAAGCGGTATATAAAACAGACAGTTCATATATCGCAAACGCGAATTGCATCGCATGTCATTTTGAAAAAATCAATGACGCATTCAAAAAAACGCTTTCTCATAACCTTGTTCCTTCCAAAGCGACAGGAAATTTTATGGAAGGTCCAAAGTGCAAACGCTCGCTATTTAATTTAAAACAGAATTTTATTTTGATTCCAAATCCAATAATGACGCCCCCAAACGACGACATAATTGTTAAAGGTGATTTTGTTAAAAATCTGCAAAAATTTTACGAAAAATATTTTGATAGACCCGAAAAAACTGTGTCCGAGCAAGTGCTCGATCGCGCGTCCGGAAGCCAAACAACGCAAATCGCCGACGTTTTTCAGCAGATTGCTCAAGAAGTGGAAGCCCAAAAAGAGGAAGCGTTAAAATTTGCAGATACAACGAATCTTGTAAATGACGCGGCGGCTGTAAATTCTCAATATCGCGTTTTAATGCAGGAATTGGACACTATGAATTCCTACTTCGAAGCTTATCGCAAAATGTTCGAAGGCATTGCCTCCGGTGGCGCCGATTCGCCATGTAAAGTATTACAAGGTTTATCAACATGTTCATGAAAAAAATCCTCACAACAATTTGTTTAACAATTTTAATCCAGATTTTGCTGGCGGCCCCGGCAAGGGCTCAGGCAATAGAGAATTTGGAATTCTTTGGTGCGGAAGTTCCGCCTGCAATAGGCACGGATACCGGTAGAAATATGGCGGCATGTGTTGCCGGGCTTCGCACATTTTTGTCTGCTGCGGTGGGTTATGAAGATTTTAAAGATTATGTTCGTGATTTTTATATTGGATTCCGCTGGCCGATGTATTACGCCGATATTGCAAGTGTGGAAAACCGCGTAAATCGCACTCGTTATGCGATAGTTTCTTCATTTTTGAAATGCGAAATAAACAGCATGAAAGCTTTGAGTGCTCAATATTATAAACTCGAAGCCGAACTTTATTTCGTGCGCCATTTTGTAGATACCAGTGGAGGCGCACCACGCAATCGCGCAGAATCTCCAAGCGATAGGCAGAATTTTATAAATCAAATGACGGACTACTTTATATTGCGCAAACAAAGCGAAGATAAAGAGCAAGACAGGGCTCTATTTAGCGGATATTTCGATGTATTTGCCGCCAAATATTCGAACAGATCAAGAATGTATATTGGTTTTGGAGAAGATCCCGTTTGGGTGGCACTCGCCGACAAGGTTGATCAATTAATAGAAACATTTAAGGGATTTTCCAAGTTAGGGAATGAACTTGGAAGTTTGGCCACGGAAACCGGCGAGCTGGGAGTGGCAATAAAAGACAGAGCTGTGGCAATTTATAATTCGCCATTAACTTCGCTTGTTGGAATATCCGTCAATGCAAGCGAACGACTGTCATTTTGCCCTGCAACAGGCAGTTCAAACGAATGTGCGCAGCTTATAAATTCAGTGGCCGCAGTTTTTGCGCCAAAAAAGCCCGGCGAAAAATTAACTTTTGATCAAGTTCAACAGGCAATCGACAGCATGGACAGCGCGAAGGTGGAGCAGGAGAGCATGAGTGCGGCGCTTATAAAATATGAAGTAATGTATGGCCAAGTGAATGGCGACGGAGTGGAGGCGCTAATGGGGAAAATGGATAAATTCTTGGCAATTTTGAGCACAGATCGCGCGGCGGACCCGGCTTCCAAAGACGCGGAGCGAGCAGAGCCGGTAAAAGGAAGCCTTCCTGTACTGGAAAAAGTCGTGCGTTGCGCAGAAGCCGTGCAAAACAACGTGTGTAAATAAAGATTGTAGCCTAAATCCCACCTGGAGATTGCCCGGATGGTAATTTTGTGTTATCATGTTATGAATGAAAAAAGAAAAACTAATAGAAGATATACAAACAACGCTTAAAAATATTCACAAGTTGGAGTCTAATTTGCGTGCATTACAAACCAGAAAAGACTTATTAAAACAAACATCTAACAAATAAAAATATGAGCACACCCGAATCACCAAGAATCGAACAAGAAAAATTACCCGATTTTTCTGCGGCCAAAGAAGCGGAAACATTACGCACTTTAGAGCCATTTGAATTGCAAGAATCATTATCTCTATATAATGACCAAGAATTAGCTCAAGTTTTGGCTGCACTAAAAGGGCAACAGGCCGGGCTGGAGGATAAGGTGGATATTGCTCAAACTGAAATTCAAAGAGAGCTTGAATTAAGAGGAGTTGAACCTGAACTAGAAATCGATGAAAAAACGGCCGAGATTCTTAAATTGAGTGATGAACTTGATGCGAAGCTAAGAGCGAAAGATAAGAGGGAAGGAAAGGAGAATTACGGTGACGGAACAAGTGTAATTTCCATAATAACACCAGGCGCTAAACAAGTACTTGCAGTTGAGTGGGACCACGGAACCGAACTTATGATTTACCCAAGTGCGGAGCTTACACGTCCAGCAGAGGGAGCCATGCGTTTGCCAGTTGGATCTCATGCATGGAAGACCGGTATTAAGCTGTACCCGGTAGATTTTAGACAAGACATATATTTGAAAGGAAACCCTAGGGAATTATCTTACAAAAGAGCAAAAGCTTACGACAATCTTATTGATTTTCATTTCGCCGGCACAGGTTATTCTTATGGCAAAAAAGATCTATCAAAATTATTTGCAGCATTCGGTTTGCAAGAAGACATGGATTCACGCGACAAATTAAAATTTATTCTGGAAGTTTTGAATCACCAGATAAAATAATAACTTCTCAATTATTGTCGTAGTTTTTTTGCCTTGAGCAGGAACGACATAAAAGTTCCGGCGTATTTTTCTTTAATGCCAGCAATATTTACAAGCTGTCTGTCTTTGTTGAATTCTTCCATAAACTGGATGACTGAGGTTTTGCAATAGACGCAAGTGTCCTTTTTGGATGAAATCGTGTGGCCGCAATTTAAGCAATTAAACAGCATTTTACGAGGAGTGTTTATTAAGGAAATCTTCGATTGAGCTTTCGCGAATTCTGTATACTCGTCCGATTTTGCTGGCACGTAGTTTGCCTGCCTTTATCAGTTTTAAAACAGTGAACGGATGCAGGTGTAGTTCGCGTGCAACTTCTTCCACCGTTAGAACAGGATCATTCATTTGCGAGGCAACTTAATTAAACTTTACATAATCCTAGCAAACTATAGTGAACTTTTCAAATGTTTAGTAACTTCTATCTATTTCTATCAAACTTAGTTTAAGTTAGCAAGGTTATTTTATACTTAAAATCATTATGTCTAATTATAGGCTATTTTAGATGATCTGACTCAATTTGATTAAATTCTATTAAACTTTATTAAACGTTTTTCGGTCATTCCTCCTTTTCATTCGTTGACGAATAGAGCCATTTACATTAAATTAACACTCCTTTAATTCACGCAAATGCCTGAAGTAGATTTGCGAGCACATCATCTTTTTAGTTTATATACGCAGCTACATTCCCCAAAAATTACAAAATTATTGAAGGGAGTTAAGCTGGCAATTTTGGGTTACAAGGATCCAAATTTTCCTAATCATTTAATGCGGGTGATAGATAATATAATTGGTGGCACAACGCAAAAAATTAGAATTGTTGATGGTCATGATGCAGTTTGCGAAAAGTGTCCACAAAAAAGAGAAGGTTATTGCGAAACGGCATATGGAAATCATTCCGCCAATTTTTTATCTTTGGTTGACCAAACTATTGCGGCGAATGCCGGGTTGGAAATAGGTGCCTCTTATGATGCAACAGAAATTTTAGACAGAATGAAAACAATTAGAGGTGGCCTGCTGCGTACAGCAACTCAAATGCCGAGCTTAATTGCGCTCGCGAGGTTAATGGATAAAGCAGATAAATAATTTTTAGCCGTTGTCGTCTATTTCCGAAAGATCGGCATATTCTAAATTGCCTGGATTTACTTGGCCTGCAGGAACCGGAACCGTGGCAACCACTGGAGCCTCCGGCAATACATTTGGCACTACCGGTGCAGTTTGCCCTGCATCGGTAGCAGCAGGCTGCCCATCCGCAGGAGTAGCCTCAGCTGGAGCACCTGGACTCGCCTCCATAGCTTTGGAAAGTTTTCTTTCTTCTGCCTTTTTCTTCATTTCTTCCATGCGTTTTTTTACAACTTCAGCCATTTCTTTGTCGGACTGTGCAGTGTCTTGTGATGTTTCTATATGAGTAATGCTATATGGTGCAGCAATTCCGGCGGCATTTAATTCCTCAAGCATTTGCTGCATAATCTGGCTTTTTACTTTAAACCAGCCATCGCGCGAGCCAACCCAAAACCTCGCAGATAAATCAATCGAAGAATCACCATAATTCATAACCATAACAGACGCGGCAGGTTTCTTTAAAATTTTCGGATGTTTTTTTAGCACGCCCATTGCGATTTTTATTGCATATGCAATGTCCGTGTCATAGGAAATATAAATCGGAACAATAATTCTTCTAACTGCATTTGTTGTGTAGCTTACAACCTGATTTTTGAATATTTCGGAGTTTGGCACGATTACTTTTGTGCCATCAAATGCCTTTAAAATAGTGGCGCGTGTTTGAATCTCCATTACTTTTCCGGATGTGCTTCCAACTTTAATAAAATCGCCGATAACAAATTGTCTGCTCACCAAAATCAAAACTCCGGAGAGGAAATTCATAATTAAATCTTGCAATGCAAAACCAACGCCAAATGCAACCGCTGCAAGAATTGTAGTTAGGTCAATGCCGGCAATTTTTAACGCTATTGTAATGCCAAGAACAAGAGTGCCGAAATATGTGACTCTTCCGGCCAAAACCAAAACTTCTTGATGTTCTTCGTCCACTTTATCTTCCAGCTTGCCTTCCACTATTCCTTTGGCAATCTTTGCGATAAAAATGGCCAAGATAAAAACGATAAAACCGGCAATCCAACTTGGAATTTGAGTTATTAAATACTCAAAAAAACTGGCAATTTTGTCGGAAAGGCTAGAACCAACGTCCTGACCTGCGTCTGCGAGTTTGGTTGCGGCTTGTGCTATGTTCAAAAACATATCTGTTTATTATACCAGAAAAGGGGATACTTGTGAAGTTCTATGCGTGTGCCCACTTTTAGGCTATCCTGCGGGTGTGTATCTGTTAATTAATCATTAATTTTACCAATATGGAACTTTTACCTGTACTGTTTTTTATAATCACGGTTTTGTTGGTAAGTATTAGGCAGGTTAACCAGTACGAAAGGGGGATTAAGTTCACTACCGGTAAATTTACCAGCATTGCAGAGCCGGGTTGGAGGCTTGTAATTCCCGTTTTCCAGTCCATGAAAAAGGTGGATATTCGCATAAAGGCTCTGGATGTACCGGATCAAGAATCCCTAACAAAAGACAATATACCGATCAAAATTAACGCGGTTATTTATTTTAAAGTTGCCGATGCAGCTCGAGCCATTTTGGCGGTTGAGGATTTTATGTATGCCACAAGCCAGTTGGCGCAGACCACAATGAGAAATGCAGTTGGCGAAGTTAGTTTGGATCACTTGCTTGCGAATAAAGAAGAAGTTTCGAATCGCATTCAAATAATTGTGGATAAAGTGACGGATGAATGGGGAATTGATGTGCAGAATGTGGAATTAAAAGACATTGTTTTGCCGGATTCTCTAAAACGTGTGATTGCCCGCCAAGCTGAAGCTGAACGCGAAAAACGCGCAGTTATAATTTCTTCGGAAGGCGAAGTTGCATCTGCGGCAAACATGGCGCAGGCGGCAAATATTCTTTCTGCGGCGCCGGGCGCTCTTCATCTGCGAACTCTCGCAACACTAAACGATATTTCCAGCGGTCCAAACAACAACACCGTTTGGATGTTGCCAATTGAAGTTTTGCGCGCAGTGGAAGCTATAAAAGAAAAGATGCTCGCGAAATAATTTGTTAAATATTTCCAGCGGCCAAGTGTTCCGTTGCATTAACATCAAGGAATATTTTGCCGAGTGTTAATCTGTACTGTACAATCAGCAATTGACAAAGTTTATTTTAGGGGTATAGTGACGTCTCTTTAATTAATCCTATTTTTTTATGAGAAATTTACAAGAAAACACATCCGGTTCAGATAAAATGCCTTTAGGTAAATTTACACCTACAGCCCTCGCTCTTTTGGCTATGGTAGCTCCGGGCATGAATAGCGGATGTGCCTCTATAAGTGAAAGATTAAGAGCAACCTCTGCGCAAATGGGAATAGATTGTAATGAAGAACAAGGACTTGATACCCAGGAAATGTGCCAAGCCGAAGTAAATTGCGTTGCGAATGCGCAGGTGCTTGGCGAAACGGCTGATAAGGAAGCAGAGGGACTTTACATTGGTCGTACCAATTTAAAAATACAAGACAATCATCTTATGCACGTAATGAGGTATCCTCATGGTACTAACGCCGGTCGCGTTTGCATAGCTCAGGCAGCAAACGCTCATGACAAGGTAAGGAAGGTGTTGGACACGCCTATTACGACGTACCCTCCACGCAATCCTCAAGGCGCAGAAAAAAAATAGTAAATTGGTAGTAAGTTTGCCTATTGATCTTCCGCGCTTTATTGGAGCATTATTGTGCACGCAATGAAAAAATATTGTGTTATAGGTTATCCGGTCAGTCATTCGCTTTCACCGCGACTTTTTAATGCGGCGTTTAAAAAACTAAAAATTGCCGCGCGATATGAATTGGCGGAAGTTAATCCTGAGAATTTTGGTGAATTTATATTAAACTTTAAATTAAATTTTGCCGGTGCGAACGTGACAATTCCGCACAAGCAAGCCGTTATTGAATATGTGGATAAAATAAGCCCGGAGGCAAAAAAAGTCGGCGCAGTAAATGTGATTTTAAATAAAAATGGAAAATTATTTGGATATAACACTGATGTTTTTGGTGCGATGGCTGCTATAAAAAGCGAAATAAAATCACTGCGTGGAAAACGTGCAGTTGTGCTTGGGGCTGGTGGTGCGGCGCGTGCAGTTATTTATGGCCTAAAAAAGGCCGGCGCAAAAGTTTTAATTTTAAATCGCACAATTGAACATGCGAAAAATTTAGTAAAAGATTTTAAATGTGAATTTGGCGGACTAAAAGATTTTGATGCAAATAAATGCGACCTTTTAATTAATACAACGAGCGTTGGAATGAAGCGCGAAAAAGGGGACTATAAAGGGCAATCGCCATTACCAAGCCTGCGTGAATTATTAAAAAACAGCAAGAAAAGGCCGGTCACAATGGATATTATTTATACACCACGCATCACGAAATTTCTGCGCGACGCCGCGTCCGCCGGCTGCAAAATAATTACCGGAGACAAAATGTTTTTTGCTCAAGCGGCGGCATCTTTTAAAATTTGGACACGCAAAAAACTTCCGAACTAAAAAACATACCTAACTTTACTTATTCAAAAACTCCGATCCGCTGACATCTGGTGGAGGTGGAGCTTCTTCGACTTCGGCTTCGCCATAATCCTGCCCAAAGCTTGTTTGGCTGGCCAAAAAGTCGCGGCCATAAACGGTATAAAGCCATTTATAAAGCATCTCCACAATCACAGTTACAAATCCAACCATTGCCCACATTAACGGCATGGCGGCAAAAAGAACCACCGTCGCGTTCTGCCCCGTGAATTCATATGCGGCAATTATCAAACCTGTGGAAGTCATCAAGGAAAAAATAACACCATAAACGCCAACCAGCGCATACTTTAAATTTCCCAAAATTTCCAAAATCATAATGCTTGCGAGCGAGCTCAAAAGCACATGGAATCCTGCCATAAATGCGACCATATTCATAAGGCCGCGTGCATCAAACAAAAGATAAAATGGCGCCATCATCACAAAAATTACAAGGTTTATAAAAAACACCTGATACATAACTGTAGAGGTGCGGGAATATTTTTCGTGTTCCACAAAAGAAAATAGCAACGAACCAACAACGTTTGAACCAAGTGAAGTCAAAAAAATCGTCGCAAGAAATACAAATATAAAAAGTGGGCTCTTTTCTCCACCCTCCGCTATTGCGTCAGGTTGCCATGCAGGTTGAAGAATTGTTGACGCACCCAAAAAGATCAAAAGCAGTATTAATGTGCCGACAATGCCTCCGCCAAGTCCCGCAAAAGTCTTTAAGACCAAGGTTAGGAACGAAGGCGACGGAGGACCTATTTGTTCATTTTCTTCCGCCATACACAGTTATTCTACCATAAAACAAGATAATAAGGAAGGCCGCAATACACAGATAAGTATCGGCAAAATTGAAGCTCGGCCAGAAGGAAAACTCTATAAAATCGATAACTGCGCCTGTCCAAAGCCTGTTTATGAAGTTCCCAAGCCCTCCGGCGATCAAAAGAATTAGGCTCAATTTGGTGATATTTTTCGAAAAATCACACATTTTATAAACAAGAATTACGAGCGCGGTAAGCAAAATTGGAGTCATTATTGTCATTACACCATTTGGAATTGGAATGCTAAAAGCCACGCCTTTGTTGTAGCTCAAAGATAATTTAAAAACGCCAGCCCAAACATCAATTGGATTTTGCGCCAGATAATTTCGCGCAAGCCACTTGGTAATAAAATCCAGTGTGATTAAATCAAATATCCCGGCCAGCCACAGAATGTCTTGGGTTTTAAATTTTGGCACGTAATTAATATACACAAAGGGCTCCGTTTGAGGTATCTTTTCTCTGCTATGCACGCGCAATCTGGCAGAACAGGACGCTTGGATATGGTGCTTCTTCTAACAGTTTTTGTACTGTTGGTTTTTAGTGTAATTATGATTACCAGTATTGGCGTGCCCAAAAGCATTTCTTTAACAAAGCCGCTGGATGTTCTTTTTCCGAGCTGCGGAGAGAATGGTGTGGACTGTTTCTTTTTGCTAAGGCGTCATGTTATGCGTATTGGAGTTGGTTTAATCGCGCTGTTTATTTTTTATAAAATTCCCGTGCGGTTTTGGCGAAGAGTGGCGATTCCTCTTTTTATTATTATTTTTGGCGTTCTTGTCGCGGTTTTAATTGTTGGATCTACATCTAATACATTCGCGCGCGCCTGGCTTGTTTTTTCCAGCACGTCCATTCAGCCGGCGGAAATTGCAAAATTGATTTTGGTTTTTTATCTCGCTACTTGGATGGAGAAGAAAGGCAGAGATATATCTGATTTTCGAAATGGTTTTTTGTCGTTTTGTACCGTAACTGGCATAGTGGTTTTGCCGGTTTTGTTACAGCCGGATTTTGGTTCAACTCTTATTTTTGCCACAATTGCGACTGCGATTTATTTTGCCGCAGGCGCAAGAATACGGCACTTGGTTGTTGGGCTACTCGTGGTTTTTTTATTCATGCTACTTGTAATTCCAAATGTAAATTATTTAAAACATCGTTTCACCGCTTTTGTGAATCCAACGATCGAAAATTGCCAACCAAATATAGATAAAGGCGATATTCGTCGCAATTATTGTTGGCAAACAGAACAGGCTCAAATTGCTGTTGGTAGCGGAGGTTTTTTTGGAAAAGGGCTTACGCAGGGCATTCAAAAGGCATATTGGCTGCCACAGGCCACGGATGATTTTATATTCGCAGCTTCTTCGGAGGAATTGGGTTTTATAAGGATTGTATTTGTAGTTCTTGGATATATGATAATTGCATGGCGTGGTTTTATGATTGCAAATTATGCCACGGACAAATTTACATCACTCACGGCGACCGGAATTACAATATGGATTACCACTCAGGCGTTTATAAATATTGGGGTAAATATAGGGCTCATGCCGGTTACCGGTATGACTTTGCCGTTCGTTAGTTATGGCGGCACTTCCATGGTTATGACGCTTGCCGCGGTTGGCATTTTGCTTCAAATTTCACGTTCAACAACACCATATTATGCAAATAGTACTGACAGGCGGAGGGACAGGGGGACACATATTTCCAAATATCGCAGTAATCGATGAGCTGCAAAAGTCTCACTCTTCCCACTCCGCAAAAAATATTAAGATTGCCTATGTAGGCGAAAACGCCTCGCTGGAAAAGCGGGTTTGCGAAAGCCGAGGAATAGAATTTTATGGAATTTCCGCCGGCAAGCTTCGCAGATATTTTGATTTTGAAAATTTCGTGGATGCATTTAAGGTGCCCGTTGGCTTTGTGCAGGCATATTTAGCTCTAAAGAAAATTAAGCCAAATTTGGTTTTTTCCAAAGGGGGATATGTAAGCGTGCCGGTTGTTCTTGCTGCGCGAATTCTCAAAATTCCGGTGTGGTTGCATGAGTCGGACTTAAGTCCCGGGCTTTCGAATAAAATTTGCGGGCGCTATGCAAAGAAAATTTGGCTTTCGTTTGAAGAAAGTAAAAGTTTTTTCCCCGGCAAAAAAGTGGAAGTGGTTGGCAATCCAATTCGCAGTGAAATGCTTAATGGAAGCCGAGAAAAGGGCTTTAAGCTCACCGGATTTAATAAAGATAAGCCGGTTATTTTGGTTATCGGCGGTTCCATTGGTGCGCAATCACTAAATAAAATTGTATTTGCATCGCTGCCGGAACTTTTAAAGCGTACGCAGGTGGTTCACATTACAGGGCAGTTGGCATCACATACAGAGTCCGCAAAGTTCGCACACGAATTTGAAGCCAAGAAAAATTATGTGCATTTTGATTTTTTGGAAGGCGATCTTGCGCACATTTATGCAATGACGGATTTAATTGTGAGTCGCGCCGGAAGTGGTAGCATTTTTGAATCGCTGGCATGCGAAAAACCGCTTATTCTAGTGCCTTTGCCGTCTTATGCCAGCCGCGGAGATCAAAAAGAAAATGCCGCAATTTTTACTCAAAAAGGCTTTGCCATAACTCTTGAACAGGAAAATCTTTCGCCAAAAATGTTTGCGCAATCGGTTTTAAATTTGCTCGGCAGTGAAGAGTTGCGCGCCGGAATGATTAAAAATCAAAAAAACGCGAAATATAAAGACGCGGCAAAAAAGATAGCAAAGGCAATTGCGGAATTTTAGACCACTTATTCATCGAGAAAATGCCGTGAGAGTGAACCATAATCCTGAATTAGCAGGTTAAGTTTACCTTGTTGACAAATTAAGGAATATATATACAATTAACGCCTTTACCCAAATATTATGTTAGAAGAGCAATCTTATGCCGGTCCCGAACGTCGCCAAGATCCAAACAGAAGATCGCGTTTGACTGTTGCCGAACAAGCGGTGGAGATAGTTGCATTAAAATATAAATTTCAAAAACCATCGGATGCTGATTTCGCGGAAGCGCAGTTCACGGGAGGGGATGGAGTCAAAAGGGCTGTAAAAATATTATTTGATCGCCTCGAAGGGGAGCTTGACACTCAAAAAGTTGAAAGATTAAGTGAAGCTTTCGATCGTGGTGTGGATATTTGGGAGCGGGCCGGATTATTTACGCCGGAAAGAGAAGCTGCAGGTTACGTAAAACCTAATTTTGCGAGAGATTATAAGCCATTGCTCACCCAAAATACGCTCGACATGGCGGGAGCTGACATGGCAGGAGCCGGAAATGATTTGAATAGAGGATATGGGACACCAATATTCGCCCCAATGGATGTTCCTCTTTGTGGAGATGTTCCTCTTCATCTCAGAGATTCCGACCAGTTGAGTTACTCCAGCTTATTAAAAAAAGCTTTTTTGGAAGCTGTAAATGGCACCGCAGGTGGGAAAGCCCCGGGCACTCTCTATATTGGGAGAGAGAAGCGTGTGCTTCCTGTTGATGTCAGTAAAATTAATTTTTTCGACATTAGGGATATACCCGGAGCAGTTTCTGAAAATGAAGTGCTGGCGAAACTTAGTGGAACCGAAAGACTTACCGGCGGAACTATGCGTCTTGAAAGAGATGATCTTATTATGCCTTCTAACGTAGGCAAAACAGCAATGAGTGGCCTGGAATGGGAGAAGAAACTTCCTGGAATACTTCCTCCAAATGTTGAAGCTCAGACCTATAAACAAGCTGTGGCTTACATTATTTATTGTCTGGTAACTCAAGGATGGATGCCGGATTATATTGAGGGAAAAGATCTTGGAAATTCAAGAGTGAGTTTGGCCCTAAAGAGTTTTAATCCAGGCGGAGATCAATCTCCACTCATTACTTGGTATATTGGTGGCGCTGAGGGGCAATTTAGCACTGGCGATTACGATGCCAAGCGGCAGGAGAGTTTTATCGGCGTGCGCGTCGGGGTGAGAATGAATTAAGCTTAAGTCACATCTGTATTTATAATTCAGTTTGTCTTTCTTTATTTAGCAGTACTCCCGCAAACGCCATCAAAATCAGCACGGCGGAAGTTTCCTCAAAGGAATGCGTAAAAAGGCCTGTTGCGCAAATTCCTATAAGGCTCAAAAATAGCCCGATTTTCGCAAGGGAACGCTCGTCCGCCAATCGTTTTGCCAAAAGGTGTTTCGACATGAAAAATAAAATTGCTAGAAAAATCAAAAGCCCAATCACGCCGGTTTCCACAGAAATTTGCAAAAACCAATTCTCAGTAAGAAATTTATCAAAGCGCACAGATGCAGGTCCGGCAGTTCCAAGCCCAATTCCAAAAGGGTGCTGAATTGTTTTGTTTAAGCCCTCTTTGGCAAGCATTAAATGTTCGCTGGATGAGCTAGTCCTCACAAGTACAGTCCTCAAAAAAGAATTTTGATCTCGCAATTCACTCGCAACCCAAAAACCTCCACATACCAGAACCACAGTAAGTGCAGCGCACGCAACAATTACAAAACTGCGCATATGTTTTTTTAATTTTTCCGCCACGGATTTATTTCTTAAAAATATAAAAGCTGCAAAAGCGGCCATCGCAAGAACTCCGATCCAAACGGAGCGGGAGTAGGTGAGTATTGCGCTTAAAATAGCCAATCCAGTTAAAGCACCGGCATAAATCCTATATTTTGATTTATTAGCCAAGAAAGGCAGAAGTAGCCCAAGCACAACCATCAAATAAACCCCATAACGCGTTGGTCCTCCAAACGTAGAAATTGCGCGGCAAACACTTTTTGTGTGTTCCAAGAACTGACATGCCGAAACCGCAATTTCCGGCTGGTATTGCCCTTGATAAGTTGAATATCCAAAATTCACCAAAAAATCGCGAGGTAAAATAATAGCATGCACCAGCCCAAAAACGATCACGATTGCCGCGCTTCCAAGTGCCACCCTAGCCAGCACTTTTTCTTTTTCCCACTCCACCTGCCTCACTATCATAAAAAATAAAAACGGCAACACATCAAATCTAAATCCAAGTCCCCACTGCACCGGATTTTTTGCCTGAAAGAAAA
>JBAYHN010000036.1:0-13225 GCA_041666125.1 Candidatus Altimarinota bacterium
GCTTTTGGCAAAATTGCAGCGCTTACGACGGATACAAAGAAAGATTTGAGCCCACTACAAAAAGAACTTAGTCATATTGGAGTTTTTGTGGGAAAGCTAACTTTGATTATTTCGCTTGTTCTATTTTTAATAGGAATTTTTGTGCAAGGGCGCGGAATAATAGATACCCTGCTCTTTGCGGTGGCTGTAGCCGTTGCTGCAGTGCCAGAGGGGCTTCCTGCGACAATTACGGTAGCCTTAGCCCTTGGAGTCCAGCGCATGGCAAAAAAGAATGCGATAGTAAAACAGCTTTCGTCTGTGGAAACACTTGGCTCAACTACCGTTATTTGTAGCGATAAAACCGGCACGCTTACAAAAAACGAAATGACAGTACAGGAAATAATAATGGATAAATTCGATGTAATTGTGCGTGGAGTAGGCTATGAACCGGAAGGCAGTTTTTCTATACATCACAATGTTGCTTCCAATAATGGCACTTACTTTGAATATGAAAAAAAAGATTTGCCAGGACTGGGGACTAAAAATCCAGTTTTCTATAAGCATCTTGAACTTTTGCTTCGTACTATCTCAATCTGCAATACGGCACGAATAACAAAAGATGAGAATGATTCAAGGTGGCAGATTCTTGGTGACCCAACAGAAGGTTCTCTTATAACTGTTGCGGAAAAAGCCGGATTCTCGACAGATCACATACGTCATAAATATAAGAAAGTATTGGAATTACCTTTTGATTCGGCGCGAAAAAGAATGTCTGTAGTTGCACAAGAGAAAGAAACGAACGAAATAGTAGGATACACCAAAGGCGCACCGGATTCTATTTTGCCCCTTTGCTCACATACTCTGGAAGATGGCAAAATAGTTATTTTAACAGATCAAAAGAAGAAAGAAATATTGAAGCGCAACGAAATTTTGGCCAACAGAGCGCTGCGAACAATTGGCGTTGCTTATAAAAAACTTACCGGTGATGTAAATCATAAATATAGCGAAGAAGAAGTGGAAAGCGACATGGTATTTTTGGGACTCACGGCCATGATGGATCCTCCACGCGAAGATGTAAAAGAAGCGGTAAAGCTGACTCACAAAGCAGGCATTCGCGTATTTATAATAACCGGCGACCATGGATTAACTGCTCACGCCGTTGCCAAAGAGCTTGGCCTAGTAAAATCATATGGCGTAAACATAATCACGGGTGAGGAGCTAAATAAAATGTCAGATGCAAAATTAAAAGAGGCAATTGCGCGTGGACAGGAAACTATTTTTGCGAGAGTAAGCCCTGAACATAAATTACGTGTAGTGGAAGCATTAAAGAGTAACGGCGAAGTTGTGGCAGTCACAGGAGACGGTGTAAACGATGCCCCTGCGCTAAAACGCGCAGATATAGGCGTTGCAATGGGCATTACAGGGACAGATGTAAGCAAAGAGGCTGCGAATATGGTTTTAACCGACGACAGCTTTGGAACAATAGTATCGGCTATAGCAGAGGGTCGCACAATTTATGAAAACATGAAGAAATTCATTTACTTCATATTTTCCGCAAATATTGGCGAACTGCTAGCCATTTTCTTTACAATAATGCTAAAACTTCCGGCTCCATTAACCGCCGTCCTTATATTAATTGTGAACACACTTACAGATGTATTCCCCTCTTTGGCTCTTGGCGTTGAACCTGTTGAACGTGGCGTTTTGGAAAGAGCCCCGCGCAAACCTGATTCCAAAATAATGGAATCATCTTTTGTTAAACGTTATGTGACGGTTGGAGTCTTTATAGGTCTCGTGACCACCGCAACATTTGTAGGAAATTTATTACTAAAAGGTTGGCATTTTGGCCAAGGTGTGGAAATTGATTCCGGGCTATATATGCAATCTGCAACAATGGCATTTGTAGTTTTAACATTCTTGCAAATGGTTCACTCCATGCTTTGCCGCAGTCACACGGAATCAATATTCAGAATGAACTTTTTCGGCAACATGTATTTAATCGGAGCCATTTTATTTTCAACGATTATGACGATTGTAATAGTGCAAGTGCCAGTAATTTCTCAATTCCTAAAAACCACACCGCTGAGCTTAAAAGAATGGCTAATATTAATTGCAATTTCATTTTCCATACTCATATTTGAAGAAACTCGAAAGTTCTTCACGCGACGAAAATATGCCTTGCGTAAGCCCTCAAGTGTAACTCAAAATTAAAAATGTTTGCTGCAAAAAAATCATTGGGCCAGAATTTTTTACAAAATCATGCTGTACTCAAAAAAATTATTGCGGCAGCGCAGTTAACGAACGATGAAATTGTGATTGAAGTTGGCCCGGGCATGGGCGCATTAACCGAATATCTGCTTAAAGAAGCCCAAAAAGTGATTGCCATAGAAAAAGACACTCGCCTGTTTAAAATACTCAGCGAAAAATTTGCGGTAAGTATAGAAAGTGGAAAATTGGAATTAATAAATGGAGATGCGCTAAAAATCCCTCCACCAAATGGTCCATTTAAACTCGTGGCGAACATCCCCTACTACATCACTTCGCCCTTGATAGATCACTTTGTGCGCGATAATCCGCAAAATTTACCAAAGCTCGTGGTGCTTTTGATGCAAAAAGAAGTGGCGGAAAAAATTTGCGCAGTGCCACCGCACATGAATGTTTTAGCGCTTCACATTCAGACTTTTGGCGATCCAAAAATTATCGGGATGGTTTCCAGGCACGATTTTAAACCGGTACCAAGGGTTGATTCCGCAATCTTAAAAATTGAATTTAGCGGCGCACAAAAAGTCGAATGCGATTTAAATAAATATTTTGAATTAATCCACACGGCGTTTTCGCAAAAGCGCAAAATGCTGAGAGCGGTACTTGATGCGAATTTACTAAAAAAGGCCGCAGTTGACCCAACTAGGCGGCCGGAAACTCTAAGCGCAAAAGAATGGGAATATTTGTCCTCTCACATTTAATCACTCTTTGCTTTCGCCATCACTACCGTCTCCATCCTGAGCTTCCCCGTTTGGAACATCATCTTTTTTGCCAAGCAAAGCCAAAGCATCGGAGCTTAAATCAAGCTTTACTGCACCAGCTGTAGCATCTGTAACACTTGTCTTAACTTGCGCTTGTGCTGCTGCCAGCCGCTCTTTCCTTCTCTGCTCCCTTCGAGCCGCCGCCATAGCTTTCATATCTGCAGCTATTTCTGCAGTTCTAGGGTTTCTATCACCTTTAACTTCAATAACCCGTGGTACTTTTGTAACTTTCATAGTAACCTTACTATAACCTAATAAGCGCCATTCGTCAATATATGCCAGCGCAGAATATTACTGCAAACCAGCCAAATTATTCAGCCCGAGACTCATCACCCTCTTCAAATAAACCCATTTCGACCATCAATGCCCTACTCTCTTCTGTAGCTAAAGGACCTCGCGCCGCAACTTGAGATGCGCGTACAACTTCCTCGGTTGCACCAGCACCAGCCTCTAGCAACCACGAACCTCCTTTTCTTCCTCCTCCTCCAATTTCACGTTGGTTTTCCATAAATTATTAAATTAAGTAATGGTTAAAGACCATACTAAAACCTGCAATCAAAATCAAGAAAATGTGAGGGGAACGGCCAAATTAAGCTGCCAATTCCTTTTTCATTTTCAAGACAGCTGCGCGTGCAGCGGCGCCATATTCTTTTTCGTCGCCTGCCTTTTCCCAAGCAAAAATAATTCCACGACTTGAATTTATTACCGCTCCAAGCCCATCTTTATTAAAAGCTGCTTTTACGTCCGCTGCCGTGCCACCTTGCGCGCCAAAACCCGGCACCAAAAGATAAGCCTTCGGCATTAATTTGCGTAATTGCACAAGCTCCTTTGGATAAGTAGCACCGGTAACCGCACCAACCGAGCTGTAGCCACTTTCACCAAGCTCGTCTGCGCCCCAAGACTCAACAAAATTCGCCATCAATTCATAATTTTTCATTCCTTCCGCCTTAACTTCACGATCCTGCAAATCACCGGAAGATGGGTTTGAAGTCTTTACCAAGACAAAAATTCCCTTTCCACGCTTTCTGCAAGTTTCCACAAATGGCTTAATGCCATCATAACCAAGATATGGATTAACCGTTATCGCATCACAATCAATCGGCGCAACTTTTTCTCCAAACAAATCCGTTTCACCAATAAACGCATTGGCATAAGCCTCGGCCGTGGAACCAATGTCGTTGGATTTTGCATCCGCAATTACGAGCAAACCTTTTTCTTGCGCATATTTGCAAGTCTCTTCAAAAGCCCAAACTCCGGAAAATCCATATTGAACATAAAATGCGAATTGTGGCTTAACAACCGGCACCAAGTCATGCACCGCATCAATAATTCCTTTATTAAATTCTATAATTGCCTCGGCAGCGGCTTCAAAACTCTTGGCTTTTCTGGCTTCCGCTTCTTTTCTTATAAAAGATGGAATATGCGAAAGTTGTGGATCCAAGCCAACGCAAATTGGCGTGCCTTTTTCTTTAATGGCTGCGACTAAACGGTCTGTAAAGTGTTTCATATTTTAATTTAAAATTCTATAATTTTGCACCCCAAGCTCGCGGATCTTTTTTGAATTCCAAAATTTTGTCCCACTCCTCTTTTGTGATTACTCCGCGCTCCAGAGCCAATCCAATAATGCTGGAAAAATTCGTAAGTGTTGTGAGTTTTAATCCTGCATCTGCGAAAGTTTTTTTACCTTCTTCAATTTCCCAAGTGACTATCGCAAAAATATCGCTAACAACTCCCTGGCATTCCTTTTGTACAGCCTGCGCGGCATTTACAGAAGATCCACCGGTCGAAATCAAATCTTCTAAAATCAAAACGCGCTTGCCGGCTGGCAAAAATCCTTCCACCTGCTTGCCTGCGCCGTGTTCCTTTTTCTCCGGCCTAATATAAATCATAGGCAAATCCATTTCATAAGCCAAAAACGAGGCCCATGGAATAGCAGCCGTAGCAGTGCCACCAATATATTCCGGATTTATGCCCGAGGCGCGCAACATTTCGGCAAAAGCCTTAATTACAACTTTGCGCTCCTTTGGATATGAAATAAGTTTGCGATTATCGCAATAAACCGGTGATTTGATGCCGGAAGCCCATGTGAAAGGCGGATCCATGCTGACTTTGACCGCCCCAATGTCCAGCAATATTCCTGCAATTTCTTTTTGTGTATCCATCGAGGCTTAGTTTAACGCGTTTTACAGCCCTTTTTCAAGCTTTATTTCCAGTACTGTTTGCGCCCAACGCTATCTCGATGATAAACGCCAAATTCTTTAATTTGGCGTACGTCTTTATTATCCATTACCGTGCCTTTTTGACAGGTTGGCACACCGGAATCATCCACGCAGCAATTTCCGCAAATTCCAAGCCCACACTTCATATACCGCTCAACCGAAACCTGCGCCTGGATTTTCTTTTTAAATGCGAGGTCGGAAACAACTTTCATCATTAATTCCGGCCCGCAAGTCATCACCAAATTATATTTAACGCCCTTTGCCATTTCATTTTGCCAACATTCGACATTAAAGCCTTTAAATCCGCATGAACCGTCATTTGTGGCAGGCAAAAATCTCACGCCTTTCAATTTTTTAATTCTATTTTCGAATAAAACATGTTCTTTTGATCGAGCGCCCAAAAAGAAATCAACTTTGCAGCCGTCTTTAATAGCCTGTACTGCGGCAAAATAAAGAGGCGCCGCGCCATAGCCACCAGCCAACATTGCAATTCGCATCTTTGGCTTCCAAGAATAACCCGTGCCATATGGACCGCGAATTCCAATGTAATCCCCTACTTTTTTAGATTGAAGAGTTTTTGTAGTTTCGCCAACCGACGCAACCGCAAGTGTATAAGATTTTCCATCATCAAAGGCCACGCTAATCGGCTTTTCATCAATTCCAGGAATCCACAAATTTACAAATTGGCCAGGAATTGCACGCACGGGATAATCAAAAACATACGAACGCACAAGCGGAGTTTCTTGAATAATCTTTTTTATGCGAACTGAATGCGGAAAATCATTTTTCATAATTTTACTGCGCCAATTAATTCACTTATATTTTTTACTTTATTTGCCGTGCACCATTTGGACATTTCGTCCGTGCATTTTTTAAAGACTTCAACTCCGCGATAATAAACGCCGGTGCCAATACCAACAAGCGTCGCGCCCGCCATCATCATTTCTATGGCATCTTCACCTGTTAAAACGCCTCCGGTGCCAATAATTGGCATAGTCGGCAGAGCTTTTCTAATGTCGCAAATATATTTTATAGCAATTGGTTTGAGTGACGGCCCGCTTAGCCCGCCAACTTTATTAAACAAAACCGGTGCGCGCATTTCTATATTAATTGCCATGCCGGGACCCATTGTATTCATAACGGTTAGTGCATCCGCGCCTGCATCTGCCACCGCCTTTGCAATCTCCACAATATTTTGAACATTCGGAGAAAGTTTTATGCTGATTGGAATTTTTACTCCGGCGGTATGCAAACTTTTTTTAACTTCTTTTGTGACCGCCGCAGCATCCACTGCAACGCACGCAAATGGCCTGCCAAACTCACTTCCCACGTTTGGGCAGGAAATATTTACCTCCAAAATCTGCGGTGCACTTTTTGCAATTTCCTCTGCAATTTTTCCAAAATCTTCAACTTTTCCGGCAACAATGCTCGCAATTAGCGGCGACGGATTCCAATCCAAAAACTTTTTAATTTCTTCGCGCGCTTTTTCGATTCCCGCATCCGGAAGTCCAACCGCATTTAACATGTAATGCTCGCCACCAATAATCACCGGATTGCGATGGCCTTTGTGTTCCTGCAACCAGATGGATTTTGTGGTAATTCCTCCGGCACCATTTCGAACCACATTGCGCCAAGAAGAGGCCGTTAAGCCCAAAACGCCCGAAGCAAGCACCAACGGATTCTTGAATTTTACTCCGCAAAAGTTTACTGAAAGGTTTGCCACGTCTGCATTATAGCGCAAAAGAACCTTTATTCACCAGTAGGCTCTTCTTGGCCGGCCTCAGCCCGTAACCCCAAAAACTCTTCGAGACTTTCAAGGTGTCCCTGATTAAACGTATGATCAAATTGATATCCCGCCTCCGGCAAATTTATTACTGTTTTTACAGATCTACCCTCAGGAACGCTTGGATCTTCAATCCAAAAACTTTCGTGTGAAACGCGCGCACTCATCCCTTCAATTGATTTTGCAGTTTCTTCCAATCTACCCGCAATTTCTTGCTGTAAATATTCGAGTTCCTGACTGGGATCATTTTTAACACCAATGAGTCTTCCAGCCTCATTTTGCTCTCGACTTCTCCTTAGAATTTCCTCTCTTCTATAATCTAATTCCTCAACAATTTCTTTTTGTCTTGCTCTTAAAAAATCATTCATGTAGCTCGCACTTCCTACCCTTTGGTAAAGCCTTTCCGTGTGAGGAGTATCTTCAACTTCAAACAACATAAATCCATCAAATTCTCCAAGCGCCAAACCTTCGCCACCTTCCCTTACATGTTCACCGTGTTTTAATTCTGCCAATTCGGAACGCCTACCGCGTGAAACCGTATAAAGTCCATGCTCAGTACCATTACTTTCATCAACAAACGTATGTCTATGTTTTGTATATGGCACCGCCCTCGAATGCGCGCGTGTTTTTCTTATTAAAATACCGCTAAGCAATTCTTTTGGATGTTCGCTCGTCGCAACCTCTTCGTAAAGGGCTTTTACATCATTTATTTTTGCAGGAACTCTGCTGCCTCCCCTTGGTCCAACGGACACCATTCTAAAAAGCTCTACATCAAAAGCATCTTCCGGTAATTCTCCATTAGCATTTCCGCCATTAATAATAGGCTGGAATAAAGATCTGGCCCTGTCTCTATTTGAACCAATCAAAATCTTTTCATGTTGAGCACGCTCTCTATGTATTCTTAGCGATCCTTCGGTAAGATCAATTTTCATTGAGCTTTCTTCGCGTTCATCAACAGGAGGCATTAATGTTGTAAATTCCGGAGCTTTTGGCGGCGGCACTCCGGAGGGAATAACCAGCGGTGGAGTGACAGTAGCAGGCTTAGCTGCAACCGGTGGCGGCGTAAAATCTTTTTTCTTATAAATCAATCCAAGAGCTTCCAAAATCAAAACGTGCACTTCATCAAAAGCGCGTTCGGCAACGCCATAATCGCCACATTTATTTCTAGATATTACCGCTATTTCAACTCCACCTTTAAGAATGCGCAGCTCCAAATTACCATCGTGATCAAGTTGACCATAAAGTGTCACATCGTCTTTTGCCAATAGTGCAATATTGCATGCCAAACTTTTTGGATTTTGAGCTGTTTCTTTTGCCGCACGTCGTCTTACTCGCATATCCGAAAAAGTGGCTGCAAGCGGAGATTTAGCATGTCCCTCCAAAAGTACACGTTGCCCATCGGTTCCAAGTTGTATGGTCCTATGATCTACAAGATCTTTTATTAATGCAGCAATATCAGGACTAGATTCCGACAAAGAAGCTAGATCTGTTTGCGCAAGCAATTTCACTCCGGCATTTGCTTTTTCCGTTTCAGCGGCAGCTCTCTGGGCTCTGGTTAATTTTACAGCGCCGACACCACTGGCTTTCGCCTCCTCTTCCGCCTTTTCTACGATTGGCATAAAAACACTGGCACACTTTTCTCCAAGCATAAGAACAAATTTACTTTTATCCACAGAACGCAGTGCTATAATTTTTGCTACTTTCTCTGAAAATGCAGTGGCCGCTCGCGCCGGAATTCTTTCGGTGATATTTCTCAAGATTGCTATTCGATTAGGATCCGCAAAATCATTCCCAGAAACAAAACAATCTTTAATTAATTGATCTGCGAAAAACTCCGCCGTGGCTTCTCTTGCAAGTGCATCACCAGCTATGCAACACGCCGTATAAAAAGATCTATACTGCGGATTTTTTAATATGCCCATAAAATGGGTAACAAGCGCCGGAGCGCTCTTCATTTGTTCGGCATTCTCAAAAAGAAAATCAAAAACTTGCCTGTGCCCAAAAAACTCATCGCCAGTTTCTCTGCTTACTCCTTCCCTACCTAAGTTAAAAAAACGCGGATTCTTAGCCGCAACAGAGCGCAACCTATCCAAGGCTGGTGTTATGTCGCAACCTGTTATTTGTTTCAAAATATTAAAAATCTCATAAAATTCGTATCCATCACGTATTTCGTCAATACATTGGCAGATTTTATTAATATCTATACGTTCTCCTTTTCCGGCACACATGGCTTCCATTAATATAAAATACCTACCGGCAAAAAGTGAGCTATCTTCCTCGCGAGCAGGCACCTTATTTAAGCAATTAAAAACAACTTCTGAATTCTTGCGAGCAGCATTTATGTGAGCCGCGGAAAAAGATTTGCGCTCGGCTTCCATGTACCGCCTGCGTTCTGTGCCCCACTTTTTTGCTACATCCTTTCCGGCGTGAACCTCAATATATGTGTTTACACAATCCATCAAAGCCATTTCATTATTAAGTACCGAATCAGCTTTTACCTCCTCAGTTCTCCGTACGCCTCCTGCCGTAAGTTCTATACGTGCCTCCATTACAGAAAGTACCGAAGCAACCATTTCTACTATCTCCAAAATTTTCACTAAGACTTTTTTTTCTCTGTGATCATCTCTTCCCCACGGATTGGAATACAATTCATTTAAATAAATATTCCCAATAAAATTGGCCGCATGTTCAGTAATGACGCTTAGCTCTTGTACGTTAGATAGAATTAATAGCGCAAACACTTTCACCGTAATTTCATCAAAATATCTTATTGAAGAAAAATCTTGAGGCCATTTATGTGCAAGTTTAAGTGCTCTACCTAAAACAATCTTTCGATCAGGCGGTAATTGCTCGTAAAACTCATTTTTTTCACGCGTAATAGTACTAGATTCCTCGGCGGATTCATGGCCAAATTGAATGCCAGAGTTTGCCGCATGCAACATTTTACTTACGATAGTGGCATATTCCGGCCCAGCCTCCTCACCAAACTTAATAATTCCAGTCATCATTTCCCTATGAAACTCACGTGCACGCGCAAGCAAAGTACTTTCGGCATAATCAAGCACTTGTCCCGGCGCAGTAAAATTTCTTACAGTCTCTCCATCCTTATTTGTTGCCTGGGCAGTGGGCGGAACTTTGCCATCATGCAAAACCTTTAAAAATGGACAATACCCGCTTTGGCAATAATCCAAATCTAACAAGCGCAAATTCCCATTCTGTTCTGGAGGAAGATGGAAACGTTCAATATCAAGTCCATTATCTACAGCAGATTCATTAATTCGCACCAAAGCTGCTATATATTTTCTAAACTCTGCCGCAGGCATAACATCATAGGCAGTAGGAGGAGGAGTTAATCTCAATAATGCATCAACTTCATCTAAATATTTTTTAACCCGTTTACCCAAATCCGCAGGTTCAAATTCCCCGCTTCTAACAGCTGCAACAACCGCCGGTAAAGCAACATTTGACCAGTACTTCCTATAAACAAAGATTTCTCTTAAAAAATCTTCCGCTATAGGTAGATCAGTTAGCTCAATACCACAGCGACGTGCAACTTCCTGCTGATCAATAGCATTAACATCTACACCATCAAGGAGTTCATCCACCGATTCGCCAGAATCTGGCATCCTATCTGTCATGCCCTGCATTGTACTATCTTTTGCACTTTAGTCAATCTGGGCATTTAGACCGCAACAGATCAATTTACTACATAAAATGTATTTCGCTGCCACGTGAATCTTCATTAAGCTTTCCACCCTCATAAACAATTGCTCCATTAACCACCGTCATAACTGGCCAACCTTTAAGATTCCAGCCATTAAATGGTGACCAGCCACACTTTGTAAAATAACCGTTTGCACCAACCTTCATTTCCTTTTCCATATCAACAATGGCCAAATCCGCATCGTAGCCTTCACAAATTTTGCCTTTAAATGGAATGTGAAGTAGCGCTGCCGGATTTTCACAAACAAATCTACATAAATCGCTCAAATTTATTTCGCCATTATTTACCGAATTTAAAAGTAGAGGCAAAAGAGTTTCTTCTCCGGGCACACCGGAAGGCGCAGAGCTATAACTTGCAGCTTTTTCTTCGCGATCGTGAGGAGCATGATCCGTGGCTATGGCTTGAATTATCCCTTCTTTAAGCGCTTTCCAAAGCGCAGCCTTGTCTGAATTTGTGCGCAGAGGCGGATTCATTTTTACAAAATTGGCCTGGTCGGAATATGCGGACTGCGAAAGATAAAGATGATGAGTTGTGCAATCCGCACTCACAAGCGGACCTTTAAATTTTTGCAATTCTTCAACTTCCAATTCCGTGGAAGCGTGAGTTATGTGAATGCGCGCTTCCATTTTCTTAGCCAAATGCAAAATGGTTTTGCAGGCTTCGTATGCGGCTTTTGGGCTCCTAATTGTGGAATGAACACTCGGATCTTGCGAATCTTTATATTTCTCCATGTTTTCGCGAATGATTTTGTCATCTTCCGCATGCACAATTACAAACTTTTTGAGCGCAAGCAGCTTTTCAATTAAATCCAAATCTTCAACAAGCATATTTCCCGTAGTTGATCCCATAAATAGCTTAACTCCGGCAATATTTTTGGCCTTTTTAATTTCATCAATATTGTCTTTGGAAAAACCAATATAAAACCCATAATTTACCAGCGATTTTTGGCTGGCAATTTTGCGCTTTTCCTCCAGAGCCTCACATGTAAGGGTTGGGGGCAACGTGTTTGGCATATCTATTACAGTAGTAATTCCACCCGCCGCGGCCGCCATTGAACCGCTATGAAAATCTTCTTTATTGGGAAAACCCGGATCGCGAAAATGCACATGCATATCTATTAAACCCGGCAAAATATGTAAACCCATGCAATTTCTTTCGATCTGCGCTTTTTCCAGAATTTTTCCGATTTTTGTAATTTTCCCTTTAATAATACCCAAATCACCTTCTATTATTTCCGAAGGCGTGACAATTTTTGCATTTCTGAGAATTAAATCAAATATCATGGCGGAAGATTACCTTTAAAAACTCTTTCCAAGAACCATCATAAGCAGAGCCATGCGAACCGCAAGCCCGCTTTTTGCCTGCCTAAAATAGGCTGCGCCGGGCAATTCATCAACATCTTTTGTAATTTCCCAAACTCGAGGAAGCGGATGCAGAATTAGCATTTTTGGATTTTTTTCCTTTATTAACTCGCTAGTTAAAACATAAACGTTTCTGTGTTTTTCATAGTCTTTTTTCTTGGCAAACCTTTCTTGCTGAATGCGCGTCATATATACAACGTCCGCGTCTTTTATTGAGTCTGCAAATTCCACAGTTTCGGTAAAAGGAACATTTTTTTCTTTTAAAAATCTGCAAACTCCCTCCGGCATTTTTAGTTCGGGCGGAGAAACAAATGTTAACTTTACATTAAAATGAGAGAGCATTTCGGAAAGTGAATGAACCGTGCGCCCATATTTTAAATCCCCTACCATAGCCACTTTTAGACCATCAACTTTGCCGAGTTCTTGCTGAATTGTAAAAATATCCAAAAGAGCTTGAGTTGGATGTTCGCGGCAACCGTCTCCGGCATTTATTACCGGCACGCTTGAACCGTGCGCCATTTCGTCCGCGGAATTATCTTCGTTGTGACGAATGGCAATAACGTCCGCGTAAGTGGAAATCATTTTTCCCGTGTCATATAAAGTTTCGCCTTTTGCGACAGAAGATCCTTGTGTGCCAACGGAAGAAACAACACTTCCGCCAAGCCGAATCATTGCGGTTTCGAAAGAAAGTCGCGTGCGGGTGGAAGGTTCATAAAAAAGCGTTGCCAGTAGTTTACCCTTCAACAAATCGCCAAATTTCTTTTTGGAAGCATATGGAAGTGCTTTGCCGGCCATTTTTAAAACTGCTTCAATGTCTCCGCGGTTAAACTGTTTTGAGCTTAAGATATCGGCTCCTTTGAAGTTCATCAGTAATAATTCTAGCAGAAATCCAAATGGTATGCCAATAAGGCGAGCATTTATAGAAAGAGGCATGCCGAATCATGTATGAGGCGTGCCTCGCTTCTGCTCGCCGTTTGGTATGCCTTTGGATTTCTGCAAATCTATGGTATAGATGTACCAAACATGGCGAGACTAATACTTGCAGATGGCATCTCCTTTGAAGGGAAACCGTTCGGAGCCAACACGGATACCCAGGGAGAAGTCGTTTTCAACACGGGCATGGTTGGCTATCCGGA
>JBAYHN010000037.1:0-12841 GCA_041666125.1 Candidatus Altimarinota bacterium
AAAAATTCTCTTAATTTTTGAAGTATCCTTTGATGAATTCACTGCGCATGGCAAGCCCTCAAAGGAGGCGGCACCTGAAAATAAAAAGAATATTAACAAGAAGATTAAGTTTGACGCTGAAAAATTCAAGCAGTTGCTCCTGTATATCCTTGAGAAGTGCGGCAGCAAGCCAAATGTTGGAGAAACGGTTTTGTATAAATTACTTTATTTTTGTGATTTTAATTTTTTTGAGCTCTATGAAAGGCCATTAACAGGAATGAAATATAAAAGGATGCAGTTTGGCCCAATACCGGACCAAACTTTATTCAGCAAAGTGATTTCGGAAATGCGCAGTAGTGGAATGATAGAAAAGGTGTCGCGTCCATATTTAAAAGACACCATACAGACACGTTACATTAACTTTGCAGAAGCGGATTTGTCGGTGTTTGGCACGGATATTAACGAAATGATCAAAGTTGCAGATTCGGTTATTGCGCGCCTTTCGGGAATGAGTGCGAGGCAAATAGAAGATCACTCTCATCGAGATTATCCATGGCAGGCTCACAAAGATAACGAGGAAATAGATTACGGTAGTGTGTTTTTTAGAAGCGGAGAATTTGCAAACAGAGATTATGACGCGATGTGGGAACAGGCATCAGCGAATGACATATTGGATCAGCTTGGAGAAATGAGTGATGACGAACACAAATATTATCTCAAACTTTTAAACAAATGATTGATTTTAAAACAGGAGATATTTTTCTGGTAAATTTTGATCCTTCAATCGGGCACGAATATAAAAAAATCCGTCCGGCTATTGTGATTCAATCGGAAAAAACGATCAAAAACAGCGCCTTGATTACAATTATGCCCATTACATCACAGCTTTCAAATTGCCGAAAAGAAGATATTAATATAAAGAAAAGTGCGATAAATGGCTTATATTCGGATTCATTGGTGAAGGTTGGTTGTGTTCACAGTTTTGATAGAAAGAGATTTCTAAAAAGGATTGGCAATATTCCGGAAGAAACCATGGCTAAAATAATTGAGTATTTGCGGATTCATTTTAATATCCCAGCATAACGCTACCACCACCTCTTGTCGTACTCAATATTCCAATATTCGGAATCCAGTACTTTATCAACGTAATCCAAGGTTGCTTGAGTTGCTCCGATTTTGCCAAGAGCGGCATGCTGAATTTTGACGCATTGAGCTTCGGCATTTTTACCGGTATATACATCCGCAGGAACATTGGCTGACGGATTTTTGGCTAAGTAATCACTATACTGCTTGGAATGGCAGGCGTCGTGCACTATGGTTCCGGCATACCAAATAGTTCCTGCATCAACCGTTGCTTTGCCAACTTGATACCTTGGTGGCTTTTCCTCAACATGCATTCCGGATTGGGACTCCGTGCATTCTATAGCCCCAACATATTTAATAACATTATTATAATTGCTTTTTGCCTTGCTCCTTAAAAGATCGAGAGCCAGATTTGTTTTAACAACACAACCTTCCAAGCCGGTTATTTTTATTTTTGGTTTACATGATTTTTCTTGAGTAGGTCTTTTTGCGGTTACCGCGCAATTATTTTTATCTACACATATCTTGCTTTGTTTGCCATCTTGACTGCAAAAAGACCAAGTAGAGCACTTCCAGACCGGTTTGCATGTGGATGTTTTGCTTAATGTTTGCGTGGAATATGCTCTGGAAATTTGGATGTGCTGCGTTAAAAACACACCTATTGCAAAGGATGAGATTAGCAGGGCAGCCGACAAAAGAATGTTTTGTGATTTTTTCAATCTGCTGCAAGTATAATTCACAAACTCGCCAAGTCTAGTGCATACCTCCGTTTATTTGTTTTATGTAAAGTCAAAATAAATTATTTACCCCACCTTCCTAATCTCCAAAATCCTATCCACGCGGAAAATTCTCTCGCCTTGGCGCATGCAGCAGTAGGCTTCCATTCCCAAAAAAGACTTTCCGTTGTAATCAAACTGCCCCACGCTGCGCGGCCTAATTATTCGGCGCGACTTGATGTCTTTTGCTTTTAAATAAAGGATTTCCAGCTCAAGCTCAAAATCTACGGCGTCTTGAATCATCTTGATTTTTTCTTCCAGCGGCATCGCCATTTCCGAAATCGCATATTGAAAACCGGTCAAAAACTTTTGCACGCGCCAGTCCAACCGAATATCCGAAGGCTTGATGGGATGCTCCAGCGAAATTCCCTCAAAAGTCCTGCAGCGGCTAAGCGCCACATAGGTCTGCCCGGAGGCAAAACTCCCGCGCCCCAAATCAATTTTAACTTTATCAAAAGTCTTGCCCTGGCTTTTGTGAATTGTGATCGCCCAAGCCAAGCGCAGCGGAATTTGCGTAAACGAACCGGCCGTTTTTTGGCTAAGACTGCGCGATTTATCATCAAAAAAATATTTAAACAAATCCCAAGTGTGCGGCGTAACTTCCACCTCTTTGCCATTGCTGATTTTTACCGTAATCGCCCCATCCACAAGCTTTGTAACGTGCCCAATTGTGCCATTTACCCATCTGCCGCTCGAATCATTGTTCACAAACATCACCTGCGCCCCGACTTTTAAATTTAGCGCCTCGTCGGTTGGCAAATGCTTGGAATCAAAAGAGCCATCTATCATGCCCTCAAAAGAATGCAGATTGGATTTTAGGCCTGCCAGGCGCGTTTGATTGATCTCGTTGGCGCGGTCGTTGGTGCTTGTGAGGTTTATTGTGTCTTCGCTTGCCTCGGCCTCTATTCGGCGATTTATAGATTTGATGTGATGCGCCTCCACGCTGTTTGTGCGAATCGCATTTAATAAATGAATGAAATCCGCGTCCTTTTGGCGGTAGATTTTTTCCAGTTCAATAAACTTCATGTTGAAATTTTTGCTTTTAAAAGCCTCAGAATCAAAAAACCAAGGACTTTTATAAACTTTATCGAAGTGCGGACGCTCGTGATTGGTTATAACGGGCGGCAACTGGTAAAGATCTCCAATAAAAATCATTTGAACTCCGCCAAATGGCTTGGCTATATTGCGCGCCTCTCGCAAAAATAAATCCACACAGTCCATCAGGTCGGCGCGCACCATGGAAACCTCATCAATTATTATTGTTTTTAGATTTTTATAAAGTTTGCTTTTGCGCTTTGCCTTGCCCTTTTTTGCGGCAACCTCCGGCGTGGTATTTGGCAGAAATTTAAAAAAAGAATGAATCGTTTCGCCGGTTACATTTAGCGCGGCAACACCGGTGGGCGCCAAAACCGCAATCGGCTTAAGTGTCTGCGCAATAAAAAAAGAAAGCAGTGTGGATTTGCCCGTGCCGGCCTTACCTGTCACAAAAAGATTCTCCTGCGTGTGATTCATCAAATCCAGCGCCTGTTTAAACTGGTCGTTGATCTCCAGATTTTTGGGGAATTTTGATTGAGTCACACGGACAAAATTACCCGTTTTGCGGGTAATAGCAATGTGCGCCGGTTAAATCAGCTTGACTGTGAGTGTGTGCTCACGTATTAGTATTGCTCAGTCGTTTGTTCCGCACGAGCCGCAGCCTTTTTTTGAATATACCTTATCAACATCTGCTGTGGATTATCGGAAAAGGCGGCCAGTTGTTCAGAGGTTGATGTGACCTGATCGCCATTTAATCGATTTAAAAGTGCAACACAAACACAAGCTGCAGGAATGCCCATTTTTTGGCAGAATGCTCCAAAACCGGCTGCTTCCATTTCAAATGCTCTAATGCCTTTGCCATGCATGCGATTTAAATATTCCATTTTCTGATCCTCTGTGATCATACAAAACGCTCCATCCAATCGAGCCTGTACAGTATAAAAATCTTCAGAAGACAATATTCCTCCCATTACAGCTTCGATTTCATCGCGGCAATCAAGTATTTCTTGAGCCAGGGTAGGATCAAATTCAGATGGAAGTTCAATTTCTTCGCCAAGAACATGCAGTTTATATGTTGGATTACCCGTCGGGTTATAACCTTGGTCGGCCACAACAACTGTGCCACCTTCAACGCCAATTCCACCCGAAGTTCCAAGTCTGTAATATTGGTATCCTGTTGCGCCTGCATACTCGAGCATTTTTGTTATTTCGTGCAGCAGTATGGAATGTGAAGGTTCTCCCATTCCGTGAGAAACAGCAATTGTGTCGCCAACTTTATACATTTCAAAACGTTCGGTTTTTCCAATTGGAGTAGGGAGGTCGCTTTCTGTGTAAATGAAATCTCTTAATCTATCTGCACGTTTTCGTACATCGGGAAATCCACGGCTGGCTACACTCAATTCATCTTGAGCTTGTTCTAAATCATATAATTGACCAGGGTCGCAAGTGCCTTCTTCCGTAAGTTTTGAAAGTCTTTGAATTGGCATTCCGGTTTCTTCGTGAAGTTTTCTGGCAAAATCCCATGCGCGCATTCCGCTTCCCATCATCGCGACGTGCTTGGTATCACCAAACATGCCTTTTAAATCATCGTCTGTAGATAAACCTAAGTGATACAAGAAATCTACATCAAGCCCTTCAAGGCCTGGATTTGTTTGCGCGAGTTTTTCGGAAAGTTGAGGCATAAAAAGTAATGTTAATCAAAGTTAAGAGGCCATTGTATGGGCAAAACCGGGTTTCGTCAAAAATTACTCGGCCTCCATTCCATACTCACTTCTCGCATAATTACGCACTTCATCCGTTTGCATCGCATTTCTACCCCTGAATAGTTGGGACATAACTGTTCCCATGGGAACTTCAACTATTTGAGCTATTTCTTTGTACGTCATATCATGAATTGCACGCAGTGCAAGAACCAGCCTAAACTGATCAGGCATCGCTTCAAGCGCCTGTTCTACTAAAGGTGATATTTCTTCGTTGCTTCTATCTGTTTGCATTTGCCCACTGGTAAAATTCAAGCCGCTCTCAACCATATTGTTTAGTGCGCCCCTTATTTCCGCAAATCTTTGCTGCCTTCTATATCCGTTAATGAATGTATTTAAAGCGATTCTAAATAGCCATTGCTTCATTTGTGTGTTTGCTTTGTAAGAGTGTAATCCACTCATTGCATGAATCATTGTGTCTTGGACCAAATCCTCTGCATCTGCAACGTTTCTGGTTAATTTTAGTGCGTATTGAAGAAGCCTGTCGTAATGTGCACTTACTGCTGCTTCTAATTCTTGCCTCTTGCTGTCGTTACAAGGAGCTTCTGCAGTGTTTTCTTGTAGAGGAGTCATATCGATGCCAGATTATTGCAAGACATCGCAGTTTCGTCAAGCCTAAGGGCGAGCCAAGGCGAGTGCCGCATGAAGCACATGCGGCCTGGTGCCATCATCAAGCGGATGCGGCCAATCAGATGAGCCTCTCAATAATCCGCTCTGTAATTAGAAAGCCTTTTTCGGTGGCAAAAAGCCTGTCTGCGCTTTTTTTTAGGTCGCGAGTTTTTATATATGGCTCCGCGCTTTCTAAAAGTTTTTTTATATTTCCACCAAGCGCCGCATAAGTTTTTAAATCAATTCCTGTATTAGTCCGCAGCCGAAGCATTATATATTCCATGAGCTTCAAATCCGCATCAATTTCCATTTCCTCACAAACCACCATTGGATTTTTAATATATTTTTCCAAATCACTTTGATTTTCCCACATTTTGCCGTTCACAATCGAATGTGCGCCAAGGCCGAGCCCCAAATAATCTTTTTGCTCCCAATAGCGTTTATTGTGGCGGCATTCAAAAGTGCGCTGCGCCCAATTGGAAATTTCATAATGGGCGAATTTTGCTTTCTTTAAGCGCACACATAGCCATTCATACATTCGCAATTGCTCGTCTTCGCCGGGGCATTCTTTTATAAACGTATCAATTTTCTTCGTGTCATAAGAAAGAAAATAAACAGAAAGATGCACGGGCTTAAATTTTAAAATCGTTTCGATTTCTTTTTTGAATGATTTAAGCGTTTGGCCTGGAAGACCCATAATAAAATCCACGCCAAAATCTTTTATTTTGGATTTTTTAAAAGCGTCGAGTGCTTTGAAGATTGTTTCGCTGTCATGCGGCCTGGCAATGCGCGCCAGAGTTTTTTTATTAAGTGTTTGAACACCCATGGAAAAACGATTTATTCCGGCGGTTGTATAAATCTTTAGCCCACTTTTGCTGACGCTTTCCGGGTTACATTCTATGGTTACCTCCGCGCCGGGTTTTACTTTAAAGTAAGCCACAATATGCCGAACAATTTTTTTGATCAACAGGGGGTCTATAAAGCTTGGAGTCCCGCCTCCAAAATAGATGGTCTCAACTTGTGAATTTTTATAATCTTTCGCGCGATTTCTAATTTCTTTTAGCAATGCATCTACGTACGCCGGAACCCAATCACTTTTGCCCGCAAACGTTAAAAAAGCACAATATAAACAACGACTTTTGCAGAAGGGGATGTGAATGTAGAGAGAAAGATCTTTCATTTTTCTGTATTATCCCTAAAATAGCCTCATGGAACAAATCACTTTTGATGAATGGAAAAAACTACAACTAAAAGTAGGCAAGGTTTTAACAGTTGAACGAATTCCAAAAACCGATAAACTTTATAAATTACAGGTTGATATTGGGGCGGAAAAACCTGTCCAAATTGTAACGAGCTTGGTGCCTTATTATTCCGAGGAAGAAATGAAAGATAAGAAAATTGTTGTGCTTGTAAATCTTGTGCCAACAAAATTTGCAGGAGAAGTTTCTGAAGGAATGCTGCTTTGTGCTGAAAAAGAAGACGAAAGCGCATGTGTTTTGCTTACGGTTCAAAAAGATATCGATGCCGGAACGCCGATAACTTAATGCGTATGAAATACATAGATCTTACGCACACATTCACGAAAAAAATGCCCGTTTATCCCGGGGATCCAATGCCGGAACTGGTTCAAACTGCCTTTATAAATGAAGCCGGATACAACGAGTTCCAGATCAAAAGTGGCATGCACGTTGGTACTCACATGGATTCGCCGCTGCACATGATTGCTCACGGGAAGCGGCTTTCGGAGTATTCTGCGGATCGTTTTTTTGGTGAAGGTCATTTAATTGATGCGCGAGAAAAAGACTCTATTGATGTTGATTTGCTGGAAGGCCACAAAATCTCGAAAGGAGATATTGTGCTCATTGTGACGGGTTTTTATAAAAAATTTAACAGTCCGGATTATTACGAGAAATATCCGGAAATTACCGAGGGTTTTGCCTTAAAATTAATTGAACTTGGGGTGAAAATAGTTGGCATGGACACGCCAAGTCCAGATCGCCCGCCATTCAAAATCCATAAAATGCTGCTTGAAAATGAAATTTTAATTATTGAGAATATTACAAATCTGGAGGAATTATTAAAACACGCGCAATTTGGCGTTGTTGCGTTGCCGGCAAAGTTCGATGCAGAGGCTGCGCCGGTGAGAGTTATCGCCCACATAAATGATTAATAAATTTAAGAAAAAGTTAGGGTACATAAAACGTGGGCTCCACGGAATGGCTCAAAATAATCTCGAGAGCGTGCCGAAAATTCCCGCGGAAATTAAAAATTTTACAATTGGCGAATCGGTAAATAAAGAACCTATTAAATGCTTTCAACTTGGAGAGGGGAAGACAAAGGTTTTGTATGTTTCTGGAATTCACGGGAACGAGGTCGGGACTGTCAAACTTGCACATCATATTATAAATTGGATGCACGAGAATTGCGATAAACTAAAGGATTTTTCGCTTTTTGTTATTCCATGTCTTAATCCGGATGGTTTTAAATTAGCATGCAAAAATCCTGATTATATGAATGGCGGTAAAATTGGCAGATTTAATGCAAACGAGGTGGATTTGAATAGGAATTTGGATACGCCAAGCTTTAAATCAAAATCTGAATGGCATTTTGGTAAGAATTATTCCGAGAGTGTGGAGGTTTATTGTGGCTCACATGGGAATTCTGAGCCGGAAATAAAAGCGCTTACGACTTTTGTTGATAAACAAGGCATTAAGATAATTTTTATGTTTCACAATGCCGGTAGGGAAGTGATGGGAAATGAAAATGCGCTTTCACAGAAACTAACTAAAATTTATTGCGAGAAAACGGGATTTTCTTACGTGAGCAATGACGATTGGGCGCAGTTGAAGCAGACAGGAACCATGAAAGAATGGTGCGACATGCACAATATTGCGTACATTGAAGTGGAGGGTTCCACGAGATGGGGATCTGATTGGAAAAGGCAAAAATTGGCTTTGGAGACTACTCAAAAACTTTAGAAATAGTTTAGAATAATTATATGAGCATGAGAAAGATTGCGATAATAGGAGGCGGACCTGCCGGAATGATGGCGGCAATTGGGGCGAAAAGCGCGGCGCGTGAAGCAGGGGAGCCGTGCGAAGTTTTGCTGCTGGAGAAAAATGAAAGCCTTGGCGCAAAGGTTTTGATTAGTGGCGGAGGGCGATGCAATCTGACTTCTGGGATTTTTGATGTAAAGGAACTGTTGAAAAATTATCCGCGCGGGGCAAAATTTTTGATGACTGCCATGTTTCGCTTTTCGCCGGAAAAAGTTATGGAATGGTTTGAGTCGCATGGCGTTGCGCTAAAAATAGAAAAAGATAAAAGAGTTTTCCCTAAGTCGAATGAGAGCAGGGACATTGTTGCCGCGCTGGAAAAGGAAATGAGAGATGCCGGAGTTAAGGTTTTATTTAATTCGGCCGTTACTAGCGTTGCAAAAGTTGGCGAAAAATCCCAAATTGAGCTTAAGGACGGCCAAAAACTCGATGCCGACGCTGTGATTTTGACTACTGGCGGCAATGCCTACAGGCACACTGGCTCAACCGGCGATGGATATGCCTTTGCTACCGGCCTTGGACACACGATTACGCCACTTGCACCGTCGCTTAGTTCATTTTTAATCGGCGAGCAATATGAAAGCGCAGGAGTTTCTTTTGATAAAGCAAAACTCACGCTGCTTCGCGAAAATAAAAAGCTTTTTGAAAGGGTTGGGCCGTTTTTGTTTACTCATCGCGGAGTTAGCGGGCCCGCCGTTTTTGCTCTTTCCAGTTATGCCGCGCATGAAGAAATAACTCCAGCCAATCCGTTAAATCTTATTATTGATTTTTTCCCGGATGAAAATTTGACCGCGTTTGGCGAAAGAATCGCAGCGCTAATTAATAAAAATCCAAAAAAACATTTGGTAGGTTTTTTAGATATACTTTTGCCGAGGTCGTTGTGCGAAGCGATTGCGCCGCTTGTGGAAGCCAAGTCTGGTGAATCGGGCGATTGCACCGCGACAGGCGAAATTGTCGGGAATTTTACAAAAGAAGGTCGCCAAAAACTCGTGCGCATCTTAAAAGAATTTAAATTAACCGTAACAGGCCGCAGCGCCGGAGAAGAATTTGTAACTGCCGGAGGAGTAAATCTTGCCGAGGTAAATACAAATACCATGGAATCCAAAATCTGCCCCGGCCTTTATTTTGCAGGAGAGATTTTGGATATTGACGCCTTTACCGGCGGATTTAATTTACAAGCTTCGTGGGCCACAGGCGCGCTCGCCGGGAGCTGCGCCGCGGCATAATTTCTATCTTTCGTACGCTCCCATATCGAATCCCGCACCAACCGAGCGAGCTTTGTCTTCCAAATCTGTAGTTAGCGGAACTGCTACTCCGCTATCGATTGCAGGGCTGCCAGGTTGAAGGTGAAAATCCGCGCTTGAGTTATGAGTTGGCGCAACAAATTTTGGATCTTGAGATTTGTTTCCTACTCCGGCTGCGCCACTTTCCAATTGAGATCCTGTGTAGCTCGTGCCATTTGCATAAACTTGAACCGTGTCCGCACCGCTTCCCGACCTGCGGAAAAGATTATTCGAAAGCGTTACATTTACCACGTCGCCAAAGTACACACCACCGCTATCGCCATCAAAAATTGTATTCCTCATCAAAATTCTTACAGGCGTTGTTTTGTTGTACTGCACGTACATTGGATATCCGGCGTGATATGAGCTGCCATGCACCGTAACATTTGTAATTTCGAAAGATGCATCTGCTTTTTCCACGCTATCTATAACGATTCCGGACCAAGATCCGCTTGGAGTAACGCCATCATCTTCCAATCCAAATCCATAAATTAGTGAATTTTCCAGTTTGCTGTTTTCTCCCCACATTTTTACGCCATCGCCGCGGTTATTACGCACGATTGAATGGTGAATATATGTGTTTGCGGCTTTGGAATCCAATCCGTCTCCGCGGTTTCCTTCTGCAATTACATGATCGAGCTCAATTGGCCCGGCAGAAGGCTCAATCCCAAATCCGTCCGGTCTGTCGTATGGATTGTTTGAATTATTGGCAACGCCTTGGTAATAGCGGCCGGAAAAGGAAAGTTCTGTATTTTTAATTAAAACATTGCGCCATCCGGTAGTGCTGCTTGTGGCTGCAGGCCCACCAACTGAGCCAAATCCGCAATAAGTGAATTTGCTGCTCAAGATTTTTAGTCCGTTTATATCTTTCATATCCACGCAGAATTGATCGACGTGGTGAATGTATAAATTTTTGAAGATTAAATTGCTTGATGCGCCGTAGATTCCGTTTATTCCTTCGCGAACTTGTGCGCCGTTGTCGCTGGTTAACTCTATATTTTCAAGTTTTATGTATGATTTTCCGGACATGTCGATCATGCTCAAAAGGTTTTCGCTGCCCACAATTACGGGTTTGTTTGCCGTGTCTTCGCCTTTTATGATTGTCCAGCTTGCGGCAGTGCCGGAAGGAGGGGACATGATGTCGATATCGTATGTTTTTTCGCTGTAGCGGCCTGGAAGAATTATGAGTGTGTCACCGCCGTGCATGACGTTTCGTGTGACGTATGCCGGGCTTGCAAAAGGCAAGGCGCGGGTTCCCGGGTTGGAGTTGCTGCCAGAAGGGCCGGCGTAATAAACTGCGCCGGTGCTAACGGAATTATCGTCGCCGGGAGTTGGATTTGGGGTAGGGTCTGGGGTTGGTGTTGGATCTGGAGTCGGAGCCGGCGCGTCTACTGCTTCGTTTTGGGTTTTATCTACCAGCGCCGGCTCCCGTATTAGTATTGGTGAACCAGTTTGCATTCCCGCAATTGCACTTGCAGTCACAACCCTTACGAATCTGGATTGAAATTCATTTGCCGTCATTCCTGCCGGCATAACTTTTCGCAATTGATTTAATTCATTAACGTAAAAAGTTTCGTTGTTATATTTAACCAACATTCCCGGATGAGCTTTTGCCTCACTCACGTCTGCGCCGCGCTTTGTAAAATTCAAAAAATCACCGTCACTTATAGTGCGCGGCGTAACGCGACTTCCATAAAGCCCTTTTGCAGCCGCCTGAGTTATTCTCGCAATTGTATTTTTAGGCTCAACCGCATACCACTGGCTGGAATTCTTGCGTTTAATCAATAATGTTCCCGGCCTCACACTCACTCCTCCCGGATAAGAAGAAGGTAGTCCAAGAGAATCAAAACAATCACTGGAAATTACAACGACATCGGTATAATCGGCTTCCCACGTTCGGTAAACAGTGGTGTCGGTAAAATACATTAATTTTAAATCCTTATTTACAAGATAATAACCGGTTGTGCCCGCAACTTGCACAGTAGTACCCGCGCTTAAAGCCGGGCATACTTCAGCATTTGCATTTTTTGGCATAGCAAAGGCATAAAACGCAGCCAAGCCCGCCAGAAATAATGCTGAGGTTGCGAATATTTTTCTGATGTTTTTCATAAATATTTAGACGTTAAAGGTTAATTATAAAGTGATTTTATATCTACCAACTCCCTACATTTTTGCCGTGTATTTGTTTCCGTTTTTGTCTTTCCAAACAATTAAATGCATGTCCTTAAATTTTTCCATACCTAACAAAGCTAAAGCGCAAACCATTTTCTTCTTCAACTTCCGATTCTGAGATTTTTTTGAATTTTGTTGTGTCAATTTTCGGGAAGAAAGTGTCGCATTCAACCTGTGCATCAATCTCCGTTAAAAATATTTCTCTGCATTCAGGATGATTTATTGCCTGTTCATAAGTTTTTGCCCCGCCGATTATAAAAACTCTTTCGCAATTATTTCTCTCTGCAATTTTTAGAGCCTCATCAATTGACCTGGCCATAAAAGCTCCTTCCGGAGTGGCAGCTATCTCATCTCTGGTGAGTATTATATTTAATCTGCTCTTTAGCGGCTTGTGGGCTTGTGGTAGCGATTCCCACGTTGCTCTGCCCATCACAACGGCATTGGCACCTTCGCCAATAGTAGTCTTTTGGAAAAACTGCATGTCTTTCCTTAATTTCCACGGCAAACGCCCCTTTATGCCTATTCCTAAATTTTTATCTGCGGCTGCAATTAATGCGAAAATCATACTGCTATTGGAAATTTTATAAATGGAAGGTGGTTGTAATTTTCCAGGCTAAAATCTTCAAACTTCAAATCCCAGAAAGGTTTTTTTGCCATATTTAATTTTGGCAGCGCCAGTGGTTCACGCTTTAATTGCTCGCGCAGTCCATCAACATGATTCAAATAAACGTGAGCATCTCCAATTGTGTGAGTAAAAACGCCCGGAGTAAGGCCACATTCCTGTGCCATCATGTGCATCAAAATAGAATAACTCGCTATATTAAAAGGCACACCCAGGGCAATATCCGCACTGCGCTGGTAAAGCTGGCAATCCAAACGGCCATTCACCACATAAAACTGGAAAAGCAGATGGCAAGGTGGCAGCGCCATGCGGTCCAAATCCGCAACATTCCACGCGCTAACAATTATTCTGCGTGACATCGGATTTTTCTTTATCGTATCGATTGCAGTTTGAATTTGATCAACATGCGTTTTTTTGCAATTCTTACCATCCGCGTCGCAAGTAAAACGCTCCCATTTGCGCCACTGGT
>JBAYHN010000038.1:0-12739 GCA_041666125.1 Candidatus Altimarinota bacterium
AACTCTTGGGCAAAATCAGCCTGTTATCCCCGGCGTAACTTTTATCCGTTGAGCGATACCCTACCCACGTAGTGGCATCGGATCACTTTCGCCTGCTTTCGCACCTGCTCGACTTGTAAGTCTCGCAGTCAAGCTGGCTTGTGCGAATACACGTTCAGCCTGATTTCCATCCAGGCTAAGCCAACCATCGCGCTCCTCCGTTACTCTTTAGGAGGAAACCGCCCCAGTTAAACTGCCCACCAAACACTGTCTCCCACGACGTTGCGTCGCGGGGTTAGAGTCAAAAAATGCTAAGGGTGGTATCTCAAAGTTGCCTCACCGCCGCCCAAAAGCAACGGATCGTAGGCTCCCACCTATTCTGCGCAAAGCATTCTTCGAATCAATGTCAGGATACAGTAAAGCTGCACAGGGTCTTTTCGTCCTTCCATGATTAATCGGCGTTTTTACCGACTCTGTAATTTCACCGGGCACTCTCTCGAGACAGTTGCCGGACCGTTCCGCTTTTCGTGCGGGTCGGAACTTACCCGACAAGGAATTTCGCTACCTTAGGACCGTTATAGTTACGGCCGCCGTTCACCAGGGCTTAGATTCAAGCCGTTAAGCTCTCCTCGTGACCTTCTGGCACTGGGCAAGCGTCGCCCCCTATACATCACCTTACGGTTTTGCAGAGAGCTGTGTTTTTGATAAACAGTCGCCTGGCATCTTTAACTGCGGCTTTTCACCCATTACGACGGTAAAGCCATAATAGGATCTAAGCAAGGTTTATCCCGAAGTTACACCTGCTGTATTGCCGAGTTCCTTAAGAGAGTATCACCCGAGCACCTTAGTATTCTCAACCCGTCCACCGGAGTTGGTTTGCGGTACGGTAACCACTATTTCTCGCCACGAATATTTTCTCGGCAGCCGAATCAGACGGAATCGTCCCGGCACGAGGCCAAGACATTTTGCATCACACCTCACGACACCTGACGGATTTGCCTATCAGGTCATAAGCTTAGTGCTTGCACGTACATTCAATTGCACGCTCCGCGGATCCATCTGCGTCAATCCTTGACTAGCGCCACCTTCGAATATTCGTGAATCCGCTCAGCTTGCGCTGAGTTTCATCACGAAAGATCTCCGATTTTGCTTTGACGAAATAATGGTTGTATCCGAATATTAACGGATTGTCCATCAGTCAGGCTTTTCAGCCATAGACCTTAGGACCGACTAACCCCAAGTCGATCGACGTTGCTTGGGAAACCTTGGACTTTCGGTGACCAGAGTTTTCATCTGGTTTAAGTTACTTATACCAACATCTTCACTTCTCATCGCTCCACCAGACTTCGCAATCTAGCTTCGCTGCAATGAGAACGCTCCTCTACCGCCCAATCTCGACTAATAAAAGTCAAGAAGGACCCGCTGCTTCGGTTAAGGATTTAAGCCCCGTTATATTTTCGGCGCAAAATAGCATCGACCAGTGAGCTGTTACGCTTTCTTTAAAAGATGGCTGCTTCTAAGCCAACTTCCTGGCTGTTTACGCCATTTCACATCCTTTACCACTAAAACCTTATTAGGGACCTTAGCAGGCGGTCTGGGCTGTTCCCCTTACGACCAATGGCACTTCGCTGTCACGGTCTGACTCCCGATCTTGTGTTGTGGTATTCGAAGTTTTTCTCGGTTTGGTAGGTGTATTTCACCCCCTAGCCGAAAAAGAGCTCTACCCCCACGAACTAAACAATCGAGGCTAGTCCTAAAACTATATCGAGGAGAACCAGCTATCTCGGGGTTCGATAGGCATTTCACCTCTACCCACAGCTCATCACCCGGTCTTGCAATACAAGTGTGTTCGGTCCTCCCCCGTCGGTTAAGACGGGTTCAACCTGGCCATGGGTAGCTCACCCCGTTTCGGGTCTAGTATATGAGACTAAGTCGCACTATTAGTACTCGCTTTCGCTATGGCTTCGCCTGAAAATGGCTTAACCTAACGCCTCATATAACTAACTCGTTGGTCCGTTCTACAAAAAGTACGCCACAATCCCGCCGAAGCAGGACCGTGACTCTTTATAAGAAGAGAGTTTCAGATACTATTTCATCCCCCTGTATGGGGTACTTTTCACCTTTCCCTCACGGTACTAGTTCACTATCGATCTTCTGTTCTATTTAGCCTTGGAAAGTGGTCTTCCCGGATTCGGGCCGGATTTCACGTGTCCGACCTTACTTAGGATACTCCTCAGTCACTCTGCTTTTCGTCTACGGGGCTGTTACCCTCTTTGGCAGTCCTTTCCAGGTTCTTTTGACTAAGCGTTGTGAATCTTAAACGGAGTCCTGCAACCCCACGCCGAAGCGTGGTTTAGGCTTTTCCCATTTCGCTCGCCACTACTTTGGGAATCTCTTTTGATTTATTTTCCACAGCTACTAAGATGTTTCAGTTCGCTGTGTGACCTTCTAGACACGAAGTCTAGATTCCTGACTATTAAGTCAGGAGGGTTTCCCCATTCGGAAATCCCCGGTTTAAAGCGTGCTTGGCTCGCAAACCGAGGCTTATCGCAGCCTGCCGCGTCCTTCATCGGAAACAGAAGTCTAGGCATTCACTCTCTTCCCTTTGTAACTTATCCCAGCACTGTGTTGCATTCCTGCTACACAGTGTTTAAAACGCCTTTAACTAGCAATTGCTAGAAAAAGAATATTAAATGTTTAAATTTTTTAAATTTCTTATATTTGAATTTATTGTAGATTCTCAGTTTTCAAAGAACAAAATAAAAGGGGTGTGCCTTTCTGCACACCCCTTAACCTAAACTAGTAGTTCCGGTAATCACCCGAACTTAAGTTGTGGGCTAAGGGGTATGAAGAAGAATTTCATAGTGCTATAAAAGCCTACTTATTATAGTAATCATTTTATGGAAGTCAATGTGATTTTTTACTATTTTTAAGGAATAAATCCTACTTGTCATTTTTTGTTGATTAGAAGCCATTTTTTGAGTTTAACTTAGATTGACAAATTACGCTCGAAAAACTCAATTTATTTGCCAAAAAGCGGTCCAAACATGGAAGAAGTCAGACTTTGTAGCGTTCCGAACATATACATCAAAGACCCCATGGAAACCAAGATTCCAAATATCAAAATGGCCGTATATGTCCCGCCAATCCCAAACCATTTTTCGGCAAATGCCATGTCGCCCGTGAAACGTTTTATGCGTTCGCGGTAAACAACAATAACCATGCCAAGAGGAAAACCAATTATGCCAACTAAATATCTCATATGATTTTATTAAGGCTTAACTCTATTTATAAGACGTGGGAATGGAATTGATTCACGAACGTGTTGCAAACCACAAATCCAAGTGATTGTTCTTTCTAGGCCTATTCCAAAACCGCTGTGAGGCACAGAACCGTACTTTCGGAGATCCAAATACCAAGAAAAATCCGCTTCGTTTAATTTTTGTTCGCGAATGCGGCCAAGTAAAATTTCATAATCGTCCTCGCGCTGGCTTCCGCCAATTACTTCGCCATAGCCCGGAACAATTAAGTCTGAACAAAGCACGCGAGAAGCGTCGCTTGGGTCGCGTTTCATGTAAAAAGCTTTTACAGATGCCGGATAATTTTCTACGAATAGCGGACGATCAAACATATTTGCGAGAGCAATTTCTTCTTCTGCGCCAAAATCGTCGTCGTAACGCGGAGCAAATCCTGCGTCTGCAAGTTTTTTCCACGCCTCTTTATGCAAAATGTGATGGAATGGTCCTTTTACTTTTTTTAATTCTTCAATATCTCGTTCGAGCAATTTTAAATCCGCTTCGTGACGTTCCAGCACGCGCTCAACAATAAAAACAAACATGCGCTCCTGCTCATCCATATTCATTTTCTGATCACAGAAAGACATTTCTGCATCCATCATCCAAAATTCCGTTAAGTGTCTGCGGGTTTTGGATTTCTCAGCGCGGAACACCGGACCAAAATCATAAACTTTTCCAAGGCTAAACATTGCGGCCTCTATATATAGTTGGCCGGACTGAGTCAAATAAGCTTTTCCTTCATCAAAATAATCCACACTAAAAAGAGTTGTGGTGCCTTCGCATGCATTTGGCGTAAAAATCGGCGCGTCGATGCGAGTAAAGCCATCTTTATCCAAAAATTCCATTATCGCATACATAATAGTATGACGAATTCGCAAAATTGCCGCCTGACGTGGCGAACGGAGCCACAAATGGCGATGATCAAGCAAAAATTCCGGACCGTGTTCTTTTTTGCCAATCGGATATTCTTCCGTCGGATTTTGAACAATCTTTATTGCCGTAACTTGAAGTTCAAATTTTTCTTTGAATTTTGGGTGCTGGCTAACTTTGCCGGTAACTTGCACCGAAGCTTCTAGATTTAATGTGTGGGCTGTCGCAAAAGCTTCCGGCGATTCTTTTTCCATAATAATGCCCTGCGTTTCGCCGCTACCGTCGCGCATTTCCAGAAACATAATTTTGCCGCTGGAGCGCTTGTTAAACATCCAAGCGTTAATTGTTACCTCCTGGCCGACGTGATTTTTGAAATCTTTAATGTGTGTAATCATAATCACACTAAAACCTAGCAGTTTACAGGTAAAAGCTCAACATCAAATAATCGGATAATAATCCTGCGCAACGGTTTCATTGTAATCAAACGGCGAAATGCGAATTGGGAAAAACTCGCCCCATTCCCCTGTCTGATTCATGTGCTCAATAATTTTTGGCAAAAGCTTTTCGTATTCTTCGCGCGAATATTGTTTATTTAGAATGCAGTACTCTTTATGTTTTGTGCCAACGCAACCAAAAACATTTTTGCAAGAAATCACCGTGTCGCAATAATAAACATCCGTCGTTCCCGCAATATAATAGCCGGCGAAAATATTTTGACCCTCAATCGACATTGCCTCGCATGTGAGCTCGCAGCCTTTGTTGGAAGAGCCAATGACATCGTACGCATCGCGGCTGTTTGAGGAAAAATTCACATAGCTGCAATCATTTAAATTGTTTGAATCAAAACAGGTTTGCGCGTTTTTACAGTTCTTTAAATTGTCGCCAGTGGAATTTTCGCAATTAACTATTTTTGCGTATGGATGAATTGAATGAGCCAAACAAAGTTCAACAAATTGATTTTTATATTTTTTATAAGCGGCCGCATCCGAAAATTTAAATTCAGCTTTTTTCTTTAAATATTCTTCTTTGGAATATTGTTTATTGGCAATGCAATATTCTTTGTGCCTCAAATTAAAGCTAAACAGGCACTCATTACAATTTTTACATTCAAAGCAAAATGATATGTCGTGGCTATTTTCGCATTTTTGGCAGGCGTTTACGTTATTGCATTTAACACAGTCTATGCAGTCATAGCAAAGCTCGCAGGCGTTGCAGCCGGTTAGGTCAATGCAATCACTCACGCCTTCTACCAATTTTGAATAATAAGTATCTTTGCAATTACTGCCTGCAAAAACCAAATAACAGTTTTTGGAAAAATCTGTGTAGGTGCAAAAATCACAATTCTGTGACTGCCAAACGTTTGAGCTGTTGCGCGGAACCGCTTCTCTCAATTCTTTAAACTGATCAAAAAAGGATCTGGAAAAATCAAAATCGCGCCCAAAATTCATTGCATCCCATTTATCCGAGAACCATTCTTCAAAAGAAAAAATCTTAAATGGTTTGTCGGGCGAGTACATTGAAATTAATTTTTTGCCGGAGAGTGAAGATGTGCGAGTATACAAAGATCGTTCATTTCGCATAGCAAGCCTTCGCTGATCGCGGCAAAGCGGACACAATTTTGGCGGATCAATTGAATATTTTTTACCACCGCAAACTGGTCCGATTTTGGCATAAAACTGCAAATCGGCATCCGTGATTTCGAAACTATTCTCGCATTTGCCGCAGGTTTTTAGCATATATAAAATTGTACCCCAAAAGAGCGGAAACGTTTATTTTTAATATATTTTTATTCATTTCTTCCTTAAAAACTTTCTACTGCGCAGTGGAATTCCACATGGCTTGATATTGCATTAATTTGGCTCGGGCAAATTCCGGGGAGTCTGTGCGCAGAACTTTTAATTTTCCTTCGGAGTCGCGATAAAAATTCAAATGCGTATTGCCGAACAAATAGCTGAATTCGAGCGGATACTCACCACATTGAATAAATTTGGTTTCGCGCTTTTCCAAAATGTCGCGCTGAGCCAAATCCTTTGATTTATCCGATTTATCAAAAATAATTGCATCCGCGCGCATGCCACGCTTAACTCGATTTTTTATGAATTCTTTTTCTGTGTCTTGGCCAAGAAAAGCCATTACCGCATCAAACGAACCAACGCACCAAATAAAATCATCTATTTTATAAGGAATGTTCAAATAATAATTTGTAAGGTCATCGCTTTCGTAAATGTCGGTTTCTAGCGGAATTTTTGTGAGTTTGGAAATGTCGGCGAGTTTGCTGGCAACGCGTTCGAGCTTTCTTCCCTGCGCGGCAAATTTGTGCGCGATTGTGCCAAGCGGAGTTGCTGTAAAAACGGATGGCGTGCTTTCCGAAGCATGAACAAAACCGCGATCACTCAGCGCATTCACAATTTTATAAACTCCAGCTGTGCTGTAATCGGTGAGTTTTTTTAATTCAGAAATGCTGATGCCAGGATTATTTAGAATCTTTACATAAAGAGCCGCTTCGCCTTCCGTTAAGCCAAGAAATGTAAGTGCCTGCGGTATGTATTGCGATACCTTCATATCAATTCACATTTTTTCATTTGGGCTCTAATTCAGCAAGGCCTAATTATACTTGCGCGGCACTAATTCTAGTCTGAAGAGCTATATACGCAGGCGGTAAAGCAACATCAACCATTCCCAACAGTTTCTTAGCATAATCTAATGTACTCTGTGCAGTTGCAATATCTCCATTACACAAAGCACTATGCGCATCTGCAAAACATTCAAGAGCCTCACATTCTAATTCCGTTTCATCTAGTTTGAAAAATCTTCGCAATTCTCTAGCAATTGCTCGTGAATCGGAGTCCTCTGGGGCATTTGCTGGCTCCTCCATGCATTCACCATCTTCGTGAGCTAAAGCCCCGTCTATATCTACAGGTTCTCCTCCTGACGTAAACATATATCAGTATTTAAAAAGTAAGAGCTTATTGTATCACCGATTGACGTCTCGTCAATTACCCCTCCTTATTGCGCCGCCTAGCCTCAATCTTGCGAATTTCCTCTTCATTAAACCCAAAATGGTGCCCGATTTCATGCCAAACCACTTCTTTAATAAGCTCTTTTAGGTTAGCTTCGTCGGCAACCAAGCTTTCTATCGTACTTTGAAAGATTGTGATCTTGTCCGGTGGAAGTCCGCTCTGTCTCCTGCCCCATTGAATTTGCGGAACGCCTTCGTAAAGGCCAAGTAAAATCGTGCCGCGCAAAATTTCGCGCTCACCGACTTTTTTGATGCGAGGGTACTGTTCAACAACAATCGCCACGTTGTCCATGGCATCGCGAAGTTTTTTTGGCAGACTTGCTACTGCGTCGTCCACAAATTGGCCGAAAAGCGGGTGCGGCATAAAAAAATATGGTGGAGGTGATGGGAGTCGAACCCACGACCTCCTGCTTGCAAAGCAGGCGCTCTAACCAACTGAGCTACACCCCCACATGACCCTTGAAAATCAAAGGCTACTGAAATATATAAAAAAAACCGCTTTAAAGCAATAACAGTTTATTTTTCCATACTTTTATATAGAATGAATTCGATGGTCGCATTGAACTGGATTGCAAAAAATTTCCTAAAAATCCTCACCCTTCTTTTGCCGCCCGCAATTATCGCCGGGATTATTGACTATCGCTTTCATAATTATTTTTGGCCGAGCATAAATGCACTGCGTCCACGCACAGGGTTTATGTTTGATTTCTTCAGCGTGCTCACATTTTTCGTCGTAATCCTTTTTATAGTTTATTTGATTTATGCGGTTGCAAGGCGCAATGAAAAATCAAAATTAACATGGGCTCATTGGACCGTTTTTCTGATTATTGGCGGATATATAATCGCACTTATTAATTTTGCCCCTTATGCGCCACAAATAAAATCCGCATATTGGCAAGTCCTTATTAATTTTGTTAGTCCCCTATTGGTTTTTTGGATTTTATTTTCAAACCTAAAAGAACCTGTGTGGCAAAAGCGTTTTATTAAATCTTTCTTACTAACGATTACCGCTTTGGGGGCACTTTGCATTTTTGAATTTTTCACAGATATTTTACCCGGCGCAAACAGGGATTTTCTTGGTCGCGAAGTTTGGCCATATATCGATCCATTTGTAAAAATGAAGCCGGAAAGCGCAAATTGGCTGGCCTATATTTTTGGACCCGCTGTAATTTTGGCAGCAGTAAGCCTTGCAGAGAACGTTAAAAACAAAATCATAAATATAAAAAATCTTTGGCTGGAAATTTTGGCCCTGGTTATCTGCGGAGTGGCTCTTTTATTAACAAAATCATACACAGGAATCCTAATAACCGCATTCATCCTATTTATATGGCTTTTCAAAAATCTGCACGGCAAGCATAGGCTTTACTTGGTGGCTGGATTAATTGTGCTTATGGCCGCGGGAATTGGCAGCCAATACAAAACGCAAAAGTTTCAAATTCTTCTTGGCAATTACAAAAAGGAGAATTCAATTGAGCGTCGTGCGCAAATTTATACATTCAATGCCAAATCTTTCTTGGCAAAACCTGTAACCGGAATTGGCCCGGGCAATTACCAAAGCTATTTCCGAGCAAATCAGAACAAATATGGAATAAATATTCCGGAAGAAGAAATTCCGCCACATCCACATAACCTAATAACATTTTTTTGGAGCGAAATCGGGATCTTTGGGCTTTTGGCAATCTTGCTGATTTATGGCTTTGTGATTTATAAAATCATTTTCAGTCCGAATGTTTTCTATTTTGTCATGCTATATCCGCTGGGGCATGGACTCATAGATGTGCCTTATGGCCTCGAGGAATTCTCTATGCTTTTCTGGATATTCTTGGCTTTGTCAGTGCTGATGGACATAAATAATAAAGAAATCGGTTTGCAAAAAAAGGTTAAAACAGGTAAATAAAAGATATGAAACCATTTTCTTTACGTCTAGCCCACCTGGGCACGGAAAATGCCTTTTCCGTCATCACTAAGGCAAAAAAATATGAACGAGACGAGCTTACCCCAAAGGGAGAGAATCTCGTTTATTTACAAATCGGCGAGCCTGGTTTTGACACACCGGAAAACATCAAACAGGCCGGTATAAAGGCAATACAGGAAAATCAGACACATTACACGCCATCACCTGGTATTTACCAGTTCCGCCAAATAATTGCGGATCACACTTCTAAAGTCTCATGTGAAAAATATGAGGCTGAAGATGTAATCGTCGTTCCTGGAGGCAAGCCAATCATGTTCCACATGATTAACGCATTGATTGACCCGGGTGACGAAGTAATTATTCCAGATCCCGGTTATCCTATTTATGGATCAATTACCAATTATCTTGGTGGTGTATCCGTTTCGCTTCCACTTTTGGAAGAAAAAGATTTTAATTTTTCCGTAGCAGATTTCGAAAAACTAATCACACCAAAAACAAAGTTACTTGTAATCAACACTCCACAAAATCCAACAGGTGGCGTTTTGACTCGTGAAACTTTGGAAGGCGTTGCAAAATTGGCAGTTAAGCACGACTTGTGGGTTCTTTGCGATGAAATTTATGATCGAATTGTTTACGAAGGAGAGCATGTCTCTATTACCGCATTCCCGGGAATGCCGGAGAGAACAGTTATTCTTAATGGCTGTTCCAAAGCTTATGCCATGACTGGCTGGAGACTTGGTTGGGGCGTTACGAAGAATCGCGAAATGACTGCAAAACTCGAACAATTGGTAATTAATGATGTTTCTTGTACTCCTACTATGGTGCAATTCGCCGGAATGGAAGCGCTAAAAGGCCCACAGGATTCGGTAGAGCACATGAAACAGGAATATCAAAAACGCAGAGATTTACTCGTTTCTCTTGTTCGCGAAGTTCCTGGAATGAGCTGCAAAGTTCCAAAAGGAGCTTTCTACTTGTTTGTTAATGTTAAGCCAATTATGAAGAAACTTGGTTTAACTTCTTCAGAATTAGCAGATAAAATCATGCGTGAAGGACATGTTGTTATTTTGCCTGGAACTGCATTTGGAAATTATGGTGAAGGATATATTCGCTTCTCTTATGTTTCATCCGAAGCAGATATCCGCGAAGGCATGCGCCGCATGAAAGAGTATCTGGCAAAAATCTACCAAGCATAATTGTTTTAGGAATATTAATATTCTAAATTTTAAACACTCCTTATGCCTAATATTTATGTGACCCGTGAAATTCCAGAAGTTGGACTTAAACTTTTGCGTGATAAATTTGGGAAGTTTGATATGAATACAGAGGATCGCGTTTTAACGCGAGCGGAACTTTTGGAAAAAGTAAAAGGCCGAGACGGAGTTTTGTGTCTTTTGACGGATAAAATAGATAAAGAAGTTTATGATGCCGCTGGTCCGCAGTGCAAGATTTTTTCCAATTATGCTGTTGGATTTAACAATATTGACGTGGAAGAGGCTTCCAAGCGTGGAATTATGGTTACAAATACTCCTGGAGTTTTGAATGATTCAACTGCTGATTTGGCAATAACTCTTCTGTTTTCCGCAGCACGCAGAATTGTTGAGGCGGATACTTATATGCGAGCCGGAAAATTTAAAGGCTGGGGTCCAATGCTTTTGATCGGGCAGGACATTACAGGCAAAACGCTTGGAATTGTCGGCGCCGGTAGAATTGGCGCAAACGTTGCAATCAAAATGGCAAAAGGATTTGGAATGAAGATTTTGTATGTGGATAAATTCCAAAATAAAGAAATGGAAGCGGCTACTGGGGCAAAACAGGTTGATATGGAGACTCTTCTAAAAGAGAGTGATTTTATTTCCGTGCATGTGAATTTGACGCCAGAAACTACGCATTTAATCGGCGAAAAAGAATTTGGAATGATGAAGCCGACGTGCGTATTTGTAAATACTGCCAGAGGCCCGGTTGTGGATGAGAATGCGCTTGTTAAAGCCCTTAAAGAAAAGAAAATATTTGCAGCAGGACTTGATGTTTATGAAAATGAGCCTGCTCTTGCGCCTGGACTTTCTGAGCTTTCAAATGTTGTCATTCCTCCACACGTTGCTTCCGCTACCTTTTGGACGCGCGGCAAAATGGCAGAAATGGCGGCCCTAAACCTTATTGCAGCGATGGAAGGCAAAATGCCGGAGTTCTGCGTAAATAAGGATCAGCTCAAAAAATGACAGCGCGGGAATTTTCGGATAAAATGAGGGTATGAAAAAAATACTTTTAATCGTTGCTATTATTTCTAGCTTATTATTGCCGAGCGCTGCTTTTGCGGTAAATTTGCCCAAAGCAACAGGTTTCGTGAATGATTATGCTGGAATTTTAAGTTCAAGTGAAAATAAAAACCTGGAGAAGATTCTTAAAAATTTTGAAGCGAAGACCAGTAATGAAATTGCCGTTGCCATCGTGAATTCTTTCGATGGACTGGAGAAGTTTGATTATTCGCAGAAACTTTTTGCGTCATGGAAGATAGGCAAAAAAAATAAAAATAATGGCATTTTGTTTCTTATTGGGCCAAAAGAAGGTGAACCTTTTCCGGAAAAAGGCGAGACTGTTATAAATGTTGGTCTAGGCCTGGAAGGAACCATCACAGATAGTTTGGCCGGCAGCATTTTGGATAATGAAGTCTTGCCGCTTTTTAAAGAAGGCAAGATGCCGGAAGGAATATTAGCGGGCGTAAATGCGCTTATGGCAGCTACATCAAATGAACCACCTGTTTCCTCGCTTGAACCAATTGATGATAACTGGGATTTGTATACAAATTATAAGTTGGGATTTTCTGTTGAAGTGCCACATAAAGGCAAGCTGGAAGGCCATCTGCAGGGCAATATAGAATATTTTGCATATAATGAAATTAAGGCTATAGAGAAAGGTAATATAGTTTACATTTCATCCGGAGATGAATATCAAAACAGCAGCATTCAAAAAAGCATTAAAAGCAGAAAAACCGAAGCCAAACGTGTGCAAGGCGTTTCGTGGGCAATATTGATCAAAAAAATAAAGAATGACAGCCAGTTAAAGAGTCTAATTAAGCAGAAATATGGCAGCAGCTGCAAGCTTGGTAAAAAGACGAAATCTTCGCAGGAAGGAGTATTTGATATAGAAATTCTTGGCGATGGTAAGGATTTGGGAGAAACAAGATGCCCGATGAATTTCATAACATTTATGAAGTATTATCCAAAGTTGCAGCGCGTTGCCACCTGGGATATTGGCCAAGCTCCAAACTTTGAGGTGAATGGTGAATATGTGGACGATAAAATGTCAGATAGTTTCGCATTCATAGATCAGTAGAAAATAAGGCTTTAATCTGGTAGATTTTAGGTAGGATGAATAATAAAGAAATTCTACTTGGCATTGCCAAACATGTTCTGGAAAATTGCACGCCGGAAAAGCTGTTAAAAGGGCAATTGAATAAAAAGATGCTTGGGGAGTTTGAGCGCATCGCAGTTTTTAGCATTGGCAAAGCCGCAAATGGCATGGCGAGAGCAATTGAGCCGGAGCTAAAAGGCACAAACTATCAAATTTTATTGGCGAATGAAGGGCATCCGTTGCCTACGGAACTTGGCGTTAGAAATACAGAAAAAATAATTAAAGTGGCGCGCAGTTTGGGTGAAAAAGATT
>JBAYHN010000039.1:0-12376 GCA_041666125.1 Candidatus Altimarinota bacterium
CAAGGGCAATCGTCGTTGCGACCCACTGCCGGTTTGGCAGGTTGCTGAGTTTTTGATTTTGGCATTTCTCCTTTTAAATCAGCCTCTCCACCTAGAACTTTTTCTATCTGATCTTCATTTGTAATCAAATTCACCGGAGTTTTGCGACGTGGCGCTGCTTGCTGTGGCTTTTCAATTTGGGCTTTAAACAACGCATTTACTGTATTGCTGCGTATGCTTGCAACCAAATCCATAAACATCTTGTAGCCTTCTTGTTTATATTCAATCAATGGATCTTTCTGGGCATAACCACGCATAGCAACACCCTCGCGCAAGTGAGACATGCTATCTATATGCTCCATCCAAAGAGCATCCAGCGCATGCAGATAAATTGCACGCTCAAAATTTCGCAGAACTTCCGAACCCTTGACTTCGGAATAATCTGGCACCTGTTTTTCTTTCTCTGCATATTCGTCCCACAAATAATGTTTTATATAATCAATTAAACGTTCTTCATCACCAAAATGCTGAATATCAGCAACTCCCAGAGGCTTCTTTTGGTCTTTGTGAAGCGTTTTAACGGCCTCTACTATTTTTGCAGTGTCCCACTCATCTTTGTTGCGCCCACCGGTGTGATTTAAAACAATTGCCTCGGCCTCACCCTCAATAAGCAGCAAAATGTCATTTTTAATATCGGTAGAAAAAAGCATTTTGCGACGACGAGAATAAATAATTTCACGCTGCTTATTCATCACATCATCATATTCAACAAGGTGCTTTCTGATTTCAAAGTTGCGGCCTTCCACTTTCTTCTGTGCACTTTCTATTGAATTGCTAATCATGCGATTTTCGATTGGCATGTCGTCCGGAACTTTTAAAAACTCCATCATTCGCTGCACGCGATCTCCACCAAAAAGTCGCATCAATTCATCATCAAGCGAAACCAAGAATTGGCTCATACCATTGTCGCCCTGACGTCCGCTACGACCTCTAAGCTGATTATCTATACGGCGAGATTCGTGGCGCTCCGTACCGAGAATAACAAGCCCACCAAGTTCTTTTACACCTTCGCCAAGTTTAATATCCGTACCACGACCGGCCATGTTGGTTGCAATAGTAACGACGCCTTTTTGGCCTGCATTAGCCACAATTTCCGCTTCCTTCTCATGGAATTTGGCATTCAAAACAGTGTGATTAATTCCATTTGCAGCCAAAAGTTTAGAAAGCATTTCTGATTTCTCAATCGACACAGTACCAATCAAAACAGGCTGACCAGTCTTGTGAATTTCTTTAACCATGTTCATTGCAGCAATAAATTTTCCACGCTGATTTTTATAAACCGCATCAGGGCGATCATCTCTAACCATTTTACTGTTCGTAGGAATTACAAGCGTGTCCAATTTATAAATGCGCAAAAATTCTTCCGCTTCCGTGAGAGCCGTACCCGTCATACCCGCCAACTTTGTAAAAAGACGGAAATAATTCTGGAAAGAAACCGTTGCGAGAGTTCTGCTTTCGCGCTGAACCTCAACATTTTCCTTGGCCTCAATTGCCTGATGCAAGCCATCCGAATATCTGCGACCCGGCATAAGACGGCCTGTAAATTCATCCACAATAATTACTTCGTTATCTTTAACTACATAATCCGTATCCAATTTAAAAAGCGTGTGTGCCTTTAACGCCTGTTCAATATGATGCACTTCCGAAAATCCACCATCGGTATAAATATTATCCATTCCAAGCAACTTTTCCATCTTGGCAATGCCGGCCTCCGTGAGCGTTGCACTGCGCATTTTTTCATCAATTTCATAATCTTCCTTATCTTTTAATTGAGGAATCAAGCGGCTGTATTTAAAATATTTCTCCGTAGACTCTTCCGCAGGAGTGGAAATAATAAGCGGCGTGCGGGCCTCATCAATCAAAATGGAGTCAACCTCATCGACGATTGCATAATTAAGTGCGCGCTGAACGATTTGATCAACTTCCGTGGCCATATTGTCACGCAAATAATCAAATCCAAATTCATTATTGGTGCCATAAGTAATGTCGCAGTTGTAAGCCTCACGCTTTTGTTCATGACTTTGCCCATGCAAAATCACACCAACCGACATGCCCAGAAATTTATATAATCCACCCATCCATTCCGAGTCACGCTGTGCCAAATAATCGTTTACAGTAACAAGAAAAACGCCCTTACCGGCAAGCGCATTCAAATAAATTGGCATGGTACAAACTAGAGTTTTACCTTCACCCGTTTTCATTTCGGAAATCTTGCCCTGATGCAGTACAATGCCTCCCATTAGCTGAACATCATAAGGAACCATTTCCCAAGTAACGTCACGATTGCGCACAGGCCACTTTTTGCCAACAAGCCTGCGGCACGCATTTTTAACAAGCGCAAAAGCTTCCGGCAATAAATCATCAAGAGTCTCGCCGTTTAAAAGGCGCTGCTTAAATTCCTGAGTTTTCGCAGGAAAATATTCATCCTTCAGTGTTTCCTGATATTTCTTTTCAATTTCGTTGATCTTTTTTACAATTGGCCAGAGCTTTTTGATCTCTTTCTCGTTTGGATCCCCGAAGATTGTATGGATTAGTTTTTCAAGCATAAATACGGGTTACAGGATACCTTTTGCGGGGTGCGCAAGCAAGGAGCGTAGCAAAGCAATTGACACCATAAAAGGCTATATAGTAAAGTATTCTCTTAATATGACACAAGAATCACAACAAGAAGTGGTACTTATAGTCGAGGACGTCGAGGAATGGCGTCAGCATGTAGCGACAGTTGTTAGGGAAATCGTTGGAGCAGATACAGAAATACAATTTGCTAAAAATGCCACCGAAGCTGCTGCTTTAATTTCCACAATAGACCAAACCAGGCAAAAACTTATTTTGGTGCTGAGCGATATTCACATGTCACAGTCGGCGCAAAGTGGAGATAACGGCGACGCATTGCTCTCCAATTTAATGCAGAGAAAAGAGCCAACTCCCCCATTTGCTTTTGTTTCCGGCACACTGGTTGCAAGATATCAAAGAGAATTGGCCAGCAGAATACCCGGCATAATATTTTTGGATAAAGATGCGTTCTTGCCAATGAAAGCCGGAACTTTAGATAGAGAAGCTTTAAATAAAACTTTGGGCCAACTTTTGGCACAAGGAAATTCTAATATTCCACATGACCAAGTTTATTTGGATATGTTGCAAAAAATGAAGGATGAACTTTTGAATGTGGCAGGATTGGATATATTTATAGATAAAATTAAAGCGCGAATTGGAACAATTTGGGGGAAATATGGTGAATTCTTCAAATCAAAGGGCCTTGCTGTCGACTTTTTAAAAACACCTGATTTGTATGGCACAGGAGTGGATCCAAGAAAATTACATACTTTCAAAAATACATTGGCAACTTTTATTGATGTACTTTATAGGACCGAAGGAACTCCACCGGAACTTTTAGACGAATTAACCGGTTTACAGGTTTATATAAACCAAGTATGGAGCCGTGCAGGAGAAGATAAACAAATGGACGCTGTAAGCGGGACACTTGGCGTTTGCCGCAATTTTGGCACGTTTAGACCAGGAAGAATTGAATTTTCATCCGACGTAGAAAAATTAGATGCAGCAGTTGGAACAGTTGACGGCTTTTTTATTACAGTGGAGGCTTTGCAAAACGCATTATCAAATTCAGGAGAAGGAAAAGTTAAGGTACACATGAACGCAGACGGCAAGTTAACAATTAGAAATAATGCTCTGCAAGCTTTGGGATTTGAAATTATTGATAATGAAATGAATGGCAATGCGCCTGAATCTTCACCAAGTGGATCAGGCAAAGGATTGAGAATGATAATAGAAACCGCAAAACGACTTGGCATTAAAGTTAATATGCGCCAAGAAGGAGATTGCGTTGTTACAGAAATTGATTATTCGGGCGTCAAAGCTGCAGCTACGGTACAAGATGCGGAGCAAACACCTGCGGAACCTGGCGCAAGCGATGGCAAACCGGCACCGGCAGCAGAGTCTAAAGAAGTCCTTCCTCCATTAAGTAATATAGCTTTCGTTTGCCGCGGCGGATATCCGGAGATGACATTTAAGGGCGTACAGGATAACAAAATTGATGGCACCAACTACCACAACATTCAATACACACGTGACTTGGCTTGGCTTCGCAAAATATTTGAGGAATCAAAAGAAATTCTAGATAATGCAAGCTTGTGCGTTGTGCATTCGGGTTATGGCCCACTTATAGAAGACATATTCCCAATATTACGTGAACTTTACCCTCATCTTGTACTACTTCCAGCTTCTGGCGATGGAGATATCTTTAGGGGAAGCATACCTGACATAGCTGAATACCATAGGTCTACGAACAAATTAGATGAAAGCGAATATGCAAATATTCTTATTCCAAGTGACATTGCCCCACATCTTCGTGAAGGAGAATCAATCGAAGAGGTTTCAATATGTTTATACGAAAAGAGCTACCCGCCAAAAATTTGGGAAATTCTCGTGCGCGTGGCGACCGAAATAGCTACAGAGAAAAGAAAGAAACTGATGGAAGCAGCGGCACAGCCAAAATAAATTCCTATTCCTTATACGGTCTAAGCACCACAAAAATTGTCTTTAGCACGATTTTTAAATCAAGCCAAAGCGACCAGTTTTCGATATAATAAGTATCCAAATTCACCTCTTCTTCAAACGGCAAATCGCTGCGGCCGCTAATTTGCGGAAGACCGGTGAGTCCCGGCTTAATCGTCAAAACAAATTTGTGATGTTGTTTGTATTTCTCAACTTCTTCCAGCAAATGCGGACGCGGCCCAACCAAGCTCATATTCCCGGTAAAAACATTCCACAATTGTGGTAGCTCATCAATCGAAAATCTGCGCAAAAACTTTCCAACAAACGTAACCCGCGGATCATCTTTTATTTTTACCAGCGGCGAGTCTTTTCGCAGATTTTGATCTGCTAATTCCGTGTATCTCAATTGGTGAGTGCCAACTTTCATTGTCCTAAATTTCCAACAATGAAAAGGTTTTCCGTGCTCCCCACTTCGCTTTACTTCTTCGCCATTTTCCAAAAATCTAAAAAACACACTTCCTCGCGAATCAAGTTTAATAGCAATCGCAATAATTATAAAAAAAGGCGAAAGAATAATTAGAGAAATTCCGGAGAGAACAAAATCAAACATGCGCTTTATAACTTTGCCCCAGCCATCCAGCGGCGTTGGCCTAAGAGAAATAAGAGGGAAACAACCAATCGCGCGAATTTCCACATTGCTGCGATACATTTCCAGCAAATCCGGCACAAAATTATATTGCAGATGATTCTCTCGGCAAAAATCAATAATGTCCTGCGCCTGCCTGTTTTCATCTTTTGTCTGAATAACCTCCTCTATCTTTGGATGGCTCCTGTAAGCCAACTCCAACTCTTCCAGATTTTTCACAATCGCAACAATTGACGCACTATGAGAATTCTCAAAATAAGCTTTTAATTCTTCGGTAATTTCACCATTTCCAATAAAAATTATTTTCCTACGACCAATCCCCTTTTTAATCAACAAATAATTCTGAATATTTTTAATGATTATTCTGCCGGCACTCGCAAAAACAAAAAGAAATGCGGCTGCATAAAATAGAACAAGACGAGAAAACGGAAATTCACGAATAATAAAATAATAAGTAATGGCTACCATAAGCCAAATAAGCGAGGCCAAAAAAATCTTGCGAATTTCCGCAACCAGCGAATCCGAAACTTTCAAAGAATAAAGTCCAAAAAAACCAAGCAAAATCAAAAACACAAACGAACCAACAAGTGCGGTTTTTAAATAAATATCAAAATCAGGAAAAGAAGATAAATCAGGCTCTTTTAAAAAAGTTGGAATAAGGCCAGCTTGCGCACGCAAATAATACGCCGCAAACAGCGCCGCAATTGCAGCCAGCAAATCCACGGGGATTCTAAGCAGACCAAAAAAGATTTCTGAACGTTTCACGAGATAAAGAATAGTTAACTGAAGCGAAAATAACAAGTTCCACGTTTTTAAAGTCCCAGGCCTTAAAAACGTCATAAGCCGAGTTTTGTCATCCTCTCTTTGCAGAGAAGAAGTACGATCATCTCTCTAGGTTCGCCATTGCTGACGAACTCGTGCGGCAGGCAGTGTGGATCGAATAAACACGATGACTCCACAACTCCCATCCTGCCTTGCTGCGGAAAGGGTTTACCGGATTTCTCACCTTGCGATGAGCTCTCCCGCTAAGCGGGACTTTTCACCTTTGGGCGTGATTGCAAGCTTTAGGCTGGCAATCGCGGCCTAGTATTGTCTCTGTGGCACTTTCCCTACTCACCCAAATTTTTTAAGGACTTGGACAAGCGGTTGCCGTTAGCAACTTTCCTGCTTATTTGCAGCTCGGACTTTCCTCCCCAATCTGATTGCTCAGATCAGAGCGATCGCTCAGTTTTTAAAGACCTGGGAGTGTATTATACCACGATCAATCTCCGTCGTCACCAGATGCAGCTTCATATCTGGCTTCCTGAACCCTTGCCGGATCCGCCCTCAATTCTCTTAATCCCCTTAAAATCACTGCGGGCGTAACCTGATTATTCAAAAAAGCCAACTGGGCATCACTGAATGGCTTTCCTTCACCAGTCCTTCCGATATAATCTTTTATACCTTTCCACTGTGGCGTTCTTGTATTTGACCATCTTGGGACAATAATTCTTTTCTGTTTATGATCGATTGCGAGCCACAAATCTGCGCTGTCAGCAAACTCTTTCTCTCCTGCAAAATCTACATTCACAGTAACGCTTCCACGATCATTTCTACCTTTAACATAAAAAAAATCCGTTCCCAATTTCAACCTAGCATTAGGGGAAATTTGCAAAAGCTCATCGGGTAATTTTAATTCATGATGCCCACCATCAACTTTATCTCTTCGCGCAAACTCCATAAGTTGAACATACAATTCTCTACATGCCTCCGCTTCCTCCGGGGTTTCCAAGCTCTCTATTTCCCCCCCGAAGATTCTGCACCAATTCAAGCAACTTTGCTGGCGTTAATTCCTTCAAATAAGCCAGCTGTTCAGTACTAAACGGTTTTTTAAATTCCTTTTCACGTTCCGATTCTTCTGCGGTTGGCAACGAACGAGAACGAGGCCAATCTATTACGATCCTCGTGATGCTTGCCATCTCCTCCGCCAGCGTTTGCCAATTCAACTCTCCTCCTTTTTTCTTTGGAAAAGTAACCATTTTATTTTTTGCATCAGCCCCAAGCTTCAAAGTAGAAAACGGCTGAGGAACATTTCCAAAAAACAGATGAAATTTTGCATAGTCATCATCACCGCGCGGATCTAGACTCAAACTTATTTTTGCCCCGGGAAATCTTTCGGTTGGCAAAGCCTGACTATAAGATTCACCATTTGTTATATCTCTGAGCCTTTGCATTTCCGCAAATAATGCATGTGCTATTTGTTCCTCAGTTGATTCTCTTCCTTCCGTCGCAGCCATCACAGTACCAACAGCCGCCGCGGTTGCTGCATCAGCTTGAACCGGCTGTGATTCATGCATGCCTTCCTGCCCCACTACCTGAGCAACTACTTCTCGAGATTCTCCCCCTTCTGGTCCTGTTGATTTAATAGCCATATATTTTTGGATATGATTAAAACTTAAGGAGCAATTGTAACTTACAAACGATTATTTACAAAATAAAAAATGCTGCGGTAAGCCGCAAGCCTTAGATATAAGAAGAGATTAAATTTACTTCTTTTTAGCTACTTCCTGATTTGCGGCGGCACTTGCAACTCCGGTAAAAAGTATAGTTCCCCAAAGAAAATTAACTATTGCGGCCCACTCTGCGCTTAATCCTAATCCCATAAGAGCTGCCGTTGCTGGCGCATCTGCTATGTACGTAACCAATGCCGTTGGAGCAACATTTTTAATTACTCTAGCCGCATCTTTTATTCCATTCAAAAAACCATATTGCTTACACACAGCCGTCAAAGCCAAATATACTGCAATATAAGTTACAGCTCCAGAAATATAATTTCCAATTGAAGCACCGACTATGCCATTTGCAAATTCGCCAGCTCCAATCATTCTAAAAAGTTTTATAGCTAAAATAGTTCCCGGGAACGTCGCAACCTCACTTAGTGCCAACGCTTGAGAGGCCTTCATTTCACACCTCTCTTTTAGTGGCAAAGTGCCGGTTCCTTTTATCAAAGACTTTGGTAATTCCCAAAATGTGTCTTTTAGCACTTTTAGAGTTCCGGTTATTAAAAGTTTTGGGTTCTTTATTATCGTGGCATATACATCAATTACATCATTGATAAATAACTTCTTGAGTTTATGTAAAACTCTGGAAGCGCGACTGCCACTTGGCACAGCAACTTCTTCCGGCTGATCACTTTTTGCCAGGGCAGTAATTTGCTCAGCTCCAACATCCGCAGCATTTTTACCAAGAGCTGGCTGAACCTCTACAACTTTAGGCAAATCATCGGGCCCTTTATCTGTATTTGCCGCACCTTCAAGCATTTCCTTTATAGCTTCGCTTACATTGGTGCCACCCTGCCCCAAAACAGGCCGAGCCAATCCCTCCTGATGTTCAGGTTCGATAACTACGTCTTCCTGCTCCCCACCTGTAACTCTATTAACCATAGCTTATTAAAGTACCCTATTTTTACATCTTAGTCAAGCTGCCTAGAAACAGCAAAAATAAGCCAATAACACCTTACCGGGGGCATAAAATTAGGCTTAAAACTGCTTCTTTTTCAACTTGTCATACTCCCTCTGAAAAAATCTGCATGCTTTTAGGCATTCGCGGGCTTTTTCATTTTCCGGCTCAAGCTTTAAAACTTTTTCAAAAAGATCTATCGCACGCGAGAAATTCTTTTCATTCAAATAACAAACCCCCAAATCACACAAAATCAAACAATCATCCCAGGCCAAATTTAGCGAACGTTCCAATACAATAATTCCCTTTTTCTTCTGGCCATAATGAAAATATGACCAACCAAGGCATCTCAAAATTTCTGGGTGGTTCATTTGAGACTTGTCTGCATTTTCCAAATAAGAAATTGATTTTTCCCATGCTCCCATCGCAGAATAAGTAAAACCAAGCAAATAATTTGCATTTGCGGAATCAGGATTAACTTTCACAGCTCGAGTGAGAGCCTTTTCGGCCTTTTCGAACTCTTTTAAAGACAAATAATTATCTCCGATTTCTTCAAAAGCCTCTGTGCAGGTTAGGTCGGCCATCAAAAGCTTTTCGCAAATTTTAATTGCCTCTTGGTGACGTCCCGATAATTTCAACTGGTCTGCCTCATTAATGAGAGCTTCTGTAAAATCATCCATAATTTTTTGTTTTTATTTTTTATTTATTTAACAGTTAATTGTACGCTAAATTTACTCGAAAATCAAGCCCCGCTATATCTTAAAAACACGCGTTAAGCACTAAAACGCGAGCTACAACTAAAATACGTGATCAATGACACATTAACCCTCAAAAAACACCTCCGGCAAAGTGCCATTATATTGCCCTTTTGAGCGCAAATCGGCTTTAATTTCTGCAACTTTTTTGTGATATTCCTCCGGAGTATACGGTTTATTTAAAATATGGAACTCCTTATGTTTTAGGCCAATGCAACCAAAACAGTTTTTGGAATTAAAACAAAGCTCGCAAAACTCCAGGTCAGAACACTCCCAGCAAACATAAGTAAAATTACAGTTAAAACCTTCGGTGCTAACACATTCGTAACAAAGTTCGGCTTGATACATAAAATTTACGTCCGTGCAGTCTTTTGTCTTTATTGTATTGGCCGCATAAATGCAATCCTGCGCACTTTGCGCGTCGTAACAGGCATATGAATTCTTGGAATTATAAACGTAATCTCCGGCACAATCTGCATTTTGAAGTTGGTGCATAAAAACGCGCGGATGCTTTTGTAAAAACTCCGCGAACGCTGCTTTTTGCTCAGTAATTGGGCGCGCTTTATATTTCTTGACCTCTTCTAAATACTCTTCGCGTGGGAATTTTTTATTGAAAATAAAAAATTCCCCCTGTTTTAAATTCACACAACCATAACAATTTTTACATCCATGACAGTTATATAAAAACCAGGAATCATTGCAGCCCTGGCAATCTTGGCAAAAATCCAAACCATAACATTTACGACAATCCACGCAGTCATACAAAAGCTCCGACTCATATATATATGAGCAATCCGTGCAATCTTTATTATGGTAAAGCCAATAACCGTAATAGCAATCCTCGTCATAATCATTGCCCACGCAAAGGTAACAGTTTTTGTTATAGCGAGCATATGCGCAATAATCGCTATTTTGACCGGCAATATTAAAGAGCGCACAGCGCGGAGCTGAAAGTTTTAGCTGTTTAAATTCTTCGAAGAAATCCATAGAACTATTTAAGCCCTTGAATGTATTTTTTGAGGGCCGGACCAATGTCTTCGCGCTTTAGTGCATAATCGATTGTGGCCTGCAAAAAGCCAAGTTTGTCGCCGGTGTCGTAGCGTTTACCTTCCAATTCGTAGCCATAAAGTGGAGTTTTCCCGAGCATTAGCTGGAATGCATTTATTAAACGAATTTCGCCATCTGGGCCACATTTTGCTTTCTCAAGCGCATCCCAAATTTCCGGAGTTAGCACATATTTACCAACAATCGCCAAATCGGATGGCGCGGATTTTGGATCCGGCTTTTCTATAAGGCTTTTTATTTCATGCAAACGACCATCATCTTTTCCTTTTATAGGCTCAATAATTCCATATTTTCTAGAATCTTTTTTATTGATTTTTTCGAGCGCAATTACTGGCGCATTTTTTTCTTCATAAACATTCATTAATTGCTTTATTGCAGGCACTTTTGAGTCCACAAGATCGTCGCCAAACAGAACCACAAAAGGCTCATTGCCAATCACCTCTTTGGCGCACAAAATTGCGTGGCCATCACCAAGCGGGCGCGGCTGACGCACATAAATAAATTTGGCCATCTCTGCAATGCCGCGAACTTCCTTTAAAAGCTGGCGTTTGCCGCGTTCCACAAGGGTTTGCTCGAGTTCATAGGAATAATCAAAATGATCTTCTATAGAGCGCTTTCCCCGACCCGTAACGATTATTATTTCTTCAATTCCGGCAGCCACCGCTTCCTCAACTAAATATTGAATTACCGGTTTATCCACAATCGGTAACATTTCTTTTGGCTGCGCCTTTGTAACCGGCAAAAACCTGGTTCCAAATCCCGCGGCCGGAAAAACTGCTTTGCGTATTTTCATAAATAAAAATTATTCTTCCTTAATTGTAATGTTTCGCATTTTAATATTCTCGGTCTTTGGAATGCGAATCGTGGCTATGCCATTTTTAAAAGATGCTTTTATTGCGCTTGTATCCACATAATCCGGCAAAATCACAGAACGAGAAAAACTTCCCCAAAAACATTCCTGCGTAAAATAATCCGCAGTTCCCGCCTTGAACTGGAAATCGCGACGACCTTTTATTGTCAAAACCTCATCGCGGTCATCTGTCCTATTTATGCTAATCGAAAGATTTTCTTTTTTAACGCCGGCAACAGGTGCAACAACCACAATTTCATCTTCTGTTTGAAAAACATCCAGCGCGAGCTGACCTTCATTATCCTCGCCAAGCTCCGTGCTCTCTACCTCCTCTTCCGGGATCTGTGAGGCAAAAAGAGCATCTTCGTGCCTGGATTCTTCTATGTAAGGAATTGTCCCGTCTTTTTCGTCCGGTACAATTTTGCTTTCTGATTTTCGCGGCGTGGATTTTCTAAAAATTCCCATAAATTTTGGGATTAAGATTTTTTAATATTTTCCATGTTGCGATGTGCAGCCTTTTCGTCCTTAAAAAAATCCATAAATTCTTCACGCGTGATGGTTTCTTTTTCAAGCAACACTCCAGCAACTTCGGAAAGTTTAGACTTCATCTTTGTTAAAATTTCTTTTGCTTTATTGTATGCGTCACCAATTATTCTCCTTATTTCCGCATCAATTTGAGAAGAAATCTCTTCGGAATAATTGCGGACGTGGCCAAAATCGCGACCAAGGAAAACTTCTCGATTGTGATCCCCATAAATCACCGGCCCAAGAGCACTCATGCCATATTGAGTTACCATCTTGCGTGCAATCTCCGTGGCTCTTTCCAAATCATTGGAAGCACCGGTTGTAATGTGCTCGGCACCAAAAGTTAATTCTTCCGAAACATAACCGCCCAAAAGTGAAGCAAGTTCGGATTCAAATTTAGATTTGGAATATAAATGTTTATCTTCCTCCGGCATGAACCAAGTGACTCCAAGAGCCATTCCGCGGGAAATAATCGAAACTTTATGAACAGGGTCACATTCCGGCATCATCTGGCCAACAATTGCATGTCCAACTTCGTGATATGCG
>JBAYHN010000040.1:0-12306 GCA_041666125.1 Candidatus Altimarinota bacterium
GCATATTTAGCAACGTAGGAATTGCACGCAGAGCTCTTTTTGATATATATCTCAAGAAATCGCACTACCTGAAGATCGAGGAAACAAAATAGGAATATGTTAAGAGCCTTGGCCAGCCCCGCTTGGGCATGGCACCCAGCCTTAGCTTTGGCTGGTAAAAAACCAAAAAATTTGGTATAATCTATCCATTAAATAAAATAAATTATAACAAAAATATAAATTATGGCTCTCACAGATAAACTTGCTTTGTTAAAAGAGATGTTAGACTCTGCTGAATCTAATTTGCGTTCGGCGCGTCAAATAATTAGTGAACTTGCCGGAACCGGAGATTTGAAAGGCCAATATTCCAAAAAAGCAGGAAGCTTAAAATCAACATCAGAAGCCGGCCAAATTGTGGAAGGCGTTTTTGATGGACAAAATATGATTGGACCGGACGGGAAGTCTTATCCTGTGCCGGCAAATTATGCCAGCAAATCAAAACTTGTCGCAGGCGATGTATTAAAACTTACGATAAGTGACGACGGCTCATTTTTATATAAACAAATTGGACCTGTGGAAAGAAAGCGTGTGGTTGGCCCAGTTGTTTATGAAGATGGACAATATAAAGTTCTGGCCAGCGGAAAGGCATATAAAGTGCTTTTGGCTTCCGTTACTTATTACAGAGCAGAAGTTGGCGACAACGTAACTTTGATTGTTCCTGCACTTGAAGATTGTGAATGGGGAACAATAGACAATGTACTTCCAAAATTTGAAAGCTAAAAATGTTCAATAAATAAAAATGGGCGAAAATAAAATTTCAAAAATAATAATACTAAATAAAAACAAAAAAATATGGAACCTACAAACCCTTTGAATCCACAAACACCTGCTCTGCAGCCTATTTCACCAAGTCCGGCTGTAGCAACTCCAATGACGCCGGCCAAGCCATTACAAGTTAGTGCTGCGCCAGTTTTGGCACCAGTAACTCCTGCTCCAAAGCCAGTTGCACCGGCGGTACCTGCGCCTACAATGCCTCCTGTGGTAGCGCAAGCGGCCCCAGTTGCAGCTATAAGCGTTCCAAAGCCAGTTGCTGCGCCAATCGCAGCCTCGGTTACGCCAACAGCTCCAGCTACAATGCCGGTAAGTTCTGCACCAGTGGCGGCAAAACCAACAACATTTCAGCTGCCTTCACAACCAAAACCGGTAGCAAATGTTCCAGCACCTACGCCTACAGCGATGCCAGCTCCACAGAATGGACAAATTATAAAACAAGCTGCAGCGGGTGCCGGTTCACTTTTTAAAAAAGTGGCTTTGGCACTAACTATAGTTGTTGTTTTTGGAGGAGCCGTTGGACTCGGATATAGCGTTTTTCCGGAAACTTTTTATAATAATTTCGGTAAATTCATAGGACTTCCGGCCCCGGCAGGAGTAGAAGAAAATGTTGCCGTGGACGTAGTGGCTCCGGAAAATACCGAAGCTCAAAAGGCCAGCGCACCGGAAGTTGTTGATTTAAATGCGTTACTTGAATCACTTCCAGGCGCAGATGCCAATTTGGTGGCTTATTTTAATGCGACTCAAGTTTCCAAAGACGGAATTAAAAAATTGACTCTGGAATTGGAAAAATATTTTGTACCTGCACCAAAAACCGAAACAGCAGAAACTGCTCCGGCAGAAGATGAATTGGCAAATGCACTTTCTCAAGTGGAAGCATTTGTTTTGGTTACAAAACTTGAACCGGGAGATATAACAAAAAGTCCATCTGCTTTGAGTACATCAACTCCTCCGGTTGCAGTTGCGATTAAAGTTTCAAAAGAGAATGAAGCTAAATTATTGGAAAAATTAAATTCACTAAAAACTGCTCCGAATTCACAAGCGGAGTTGGTAGCTGTAACTTTTGAGGGAAACGAAAACGGCATTATTTTGGTAAAAAACAATGCTGATAAATTAACAGGCAAAGCAAGCGAAAGCACTTTGGCAAAATCACTTTTGGAAACAAAGGATGTGAATTTTGCTCTTGGAGTAAACGTAAAATCATTGGTAAAAACAGAAGCACCTGCAACAGAGGCCGCAGCCAGTACAGACACAACCGGCGTTGCAACATTAAAAATGTCGGGGCAAAATCCATTTGAAGATTTGGCAAAAATCGAAAGCGCAATAATTACAGCAAATTTTGAATACGCCAATGATCAATATTCGTTTAAAGTTAATGCAATTTCTTCTTTTGCGGATGATTCAACTGCAAGCGATGTTTTAACAAAAATATTACAGCCACAACTGATGCAATTTCAATCGTTTATGCCAGAAGATTTTAAATCGTTTTTTGTATTCAACTCTTTTGCTGAAGCAAAAAACATCACAGTAAATATAGAGATAAAGGATTTTATTGGCCTTACTCAAAAGCTAATTCAAGCTCGTGATAATTTGCAGGCTGCCGACACGAAGAAGCAGGAAGATTTAAAGAATATTACAACGGACACAGCGCCAGTTGATATTACTGCGCCAGATACAACCACACCTGCCGCTACAGGAGTAAAAGTTCCGCGCAAGAAACCGGCTCCGGCTACTGTTCCGGCGGATACAACGACACCAGCTTCGACACCTGCAGCCACACCGGTTCAGTAAATTAAAAAACAAAGGAACACTTCACTCGCCACTGATTTTATATAGCTCGCTTCCTGACAGGGAGTGCTCACCATTAAAATCAGGACTCGTTTGTGTTCTATGCTACAATTCGGCTATGTTAGATTGGGACAAATTACCGCGGCCTATTTTAGCTTTGGCGCCTATGGCAGGCTATAGCGACAGTGCTTTTCGCCTTATTATTAAGGAAATTTGCCCTAGCGTAGTTTGCTTTACCGAATTCACAAACGTCGACGGAATATTGCACGGCAACCGCACAACCATGCGGCAAATTTCCTTGAATGCAGAAAAAGAGCGCCCGATTGTAGTTCAAATTTTCGGCAAAAATCCGGCAAGTTTTCAAAAGGCCGCAAAAATAGTTACAGAGCTTGGAGCTGATGGAATAGACATAAATATGGGATGCCCGGCTCGAAAAATAATCAGCTCTGACCACGGATCCGCACTTTTAAAAAATCCAACACTCGCGGCGGAAATTGTAGAAGCCACCGTGAAGGCAACTCCCCTCCCCGTCTCTGTAAAAATGCGCATTGGGATAAATTCATACGACCGTGATTATTTTTTAAAATTTGGAGAAACATTGCAAAAAGCCGGCGCAAAACTTTTAACAGTTCACGGCCGAACCGCCAAACAAATGTATAGCGGCAGCGCAGACTGGCAACCAATTTACGAACTTAAAAAAATCCTAAAAATTCCGGTAATTGGAAATGGCGACATAAAATCCGGCGCAGACGCAGTGGAAAAATTAAAAAATCTTGATGGCGTTATGGTTGGCCGCGGCTCAATGGGAAACCCTTGGATATTTACAGAAATCGCCGCCGCATTAGATAAAAAACACACAGAACCACCAACACTTGAAGAAAAACTCGCACTAATAAAAAGGCACATCGATTTATCATGCCAATTTAAAGACGAAAAATGGGGAATCCTCGAGATGCGCAAGCAATTGGTTTGCTACATTCGAGGAGTCCCCGGTGCTTCGGCAGTGCGCCAGAAGCTCGTTACAGCTTTAAGTCGCGACGAAGTTTTTTCTATTTTGGAAGAGTTCCTTTTAAAGATAAAATCTTCTCAATAATAACCGCAAGTGCAGCACGTGTAAGTGGATCACGTGGAGTGAAATTTGCAGTTTCGCCGCTTACATTACCAATCATTATTTCACTGGCAATAACGGCTTTTACCGGACCTTTTTCCGCAGCACTAAGACCCTTCAAATCAACATATTTATCCAAAATTGAATCATCTGCACTCGTAGTAAGGCTCATCAATTTTTCCAGCCATTGTGCAATTTCGACTCTAGAAACCGGTGCGTTCATTGGGCCACGCAAGTTAAGACCCTTTTCGTAAGCCAGTTTAGCTGCGCATTTGGCATATGGAGAAACTGCAATCACCGGCACTCCGGTAACATCACACTCTCCAACCAATTCCGCATCCGTTGCACCAGCTGCGCGCAAAACCATCAAAAGCGCATCTTGGCGGAGCACATTTTCCGCAGGACGACCCTGAGTCATTGCTCCGGAATCGCTAGCCGTAACCATTGCGCCGTAATACCATTCGTGTGTCGGCACATCGGCAAACGGAGTTAATCCTTGAGCATATGAATTCTGCAAATTCTGCTCATCTGCAGACATAACGGCAGCAGTCAAAGCAGCCACATCTCCCGGCACAACTTCCTTGGCCTGACAAGAAGTTACAAATAAATTTAATCTCTTTTGAATTTCATCCGCCTTGTCTCCAAGCCAGTTAATGGCTGCAATTTGTCCAAATTCTTTAATTAAAACTTCTCTATCTGCAGAGCTAACACAAGATGTTTCTTGAATTGTTTTTGTAGCCTGCTCAACGAGAGGAATAATTTCCCCTTTGGCAATTTGCATTTGAGCTTTCTGTTGTTCAAATCTGTCGTTAATGCGAGTAAGCGCCGAATAACTAACAGCAATTTGCTCAGAAATAAAAGTTGCCTGCTGACTCATTGCCTCGATTGACTGATGAAGTTCAGCGACCTGAAGCATTAGCAAATCAATTTTCTGACCGCGCTCTTCCAGTTGCGCCTGAAGCTCTGCCACATTTGCTTTCATTTTTGCGGCAACAACATCATCAATAATCCTTGTAATTTCCTTGTCACCACCTTTCACAAAAGCCGCAGTCTCTTCTTGGAATGTGCGTTTAAAATCGGTACATTCAAATGTTTTGTCGTATTCAAAATCATCTTGTCCGGCGCTATCAAATTCTTGCAATTTGTCTTTAATGCTCTTTGTTCGAGCAGTTGCTTCCACACGATTCTTCTCACTTATTTTCTTATTATTCAGAAGTTTTTCAAAACGTGTTAGCAAATTATTTAGATCACGTCTGCACTGTTTATATGCAAGATAATCGTTCAATGCAGGAGTATAAGCCACCAATTGCGGATACAAATCCGTATGCAATTGATCCAACTTAACTTGAATTAACTGAACATCTTCCTGCTCACACGTTCCGGCTTTTACCAATTTATCAATTTCGAGAATTAAAGTTTTTGTTTTTTGCAAAAGCTCGTTTACGGCATCTGCATCCTCATATTCAGCTTTAACCTGCTTAAATTGAACATTAGTATCTTTCCAGAATTGTTTATCGCCAAGCAAACCTTGTTTAATGCCGGCAAGATAAGGTTTACATTGAGCCACCGGAATTTCCGTTGTTTGAACAGGTTTAATCATTGCATCCAAAGTTTCGGCAGTTATAGGCTTGCCCGGTATGGTTGGCATAGCTTTTTGCTGAACATTCCAAAGTTGATACATTTTATATTCAGCTCGGAATTTCTTGAGCATCCAAGAGCGATCAATTTCCGGAACCGGTGAACATGGAGCAATGTATTCGGCAGTTGTACCGGCCGTATATGCTGGCATTGCAGCAGTGCTACATTCCACAAGTTGATCCGTTTTTGGATTATATTGAACTTGCTTCGAAGCGGCATCCCACGGTGGCATATACCACTCTCCAACAATTTCCGGCGGGTGAACTTTATTTCTTTCTGTGCGCCATTCGCGTTCAACATTAAAATTCATAGCCTCGCAATTTGTGTATTTAACGCCAGTAGTGCCCTTTACATCAACATATGCAGGAATATTATTTACGTCACATTTCTCCCAAGTCTTGTCTTTTATATTCCAGCGATACATTGGCATGCGACAATTAAATGGCAATTCATCCGGGCTGCATTCGCGCATTTCCGGAGTTTTTTCTGCCACATTTCTAATTTGTTCCGTTGTAACAGGCGGAGTAATAATATTTGGATCTACATTTTGCACCGCTACTTTTTCATCAAATCCCGGACATGATCTTGTGCTGGCAGCTGCCGAGCTGGAAAGTGCCCCATAATAACCAGGAGGCATCCATGCACACCAGCCCGTAGAAGAACCTGATTTCCCTGGCTCAATACAATTTGATTCACCAGGTCTGCAAAGTCCCCATCCAGTTCCAAGTCTGCCTAAAATTGTTTTTAATTCAGCGGCAGTCCACATATCGGCAACTGAACCGGCTGCAGCAGTTCGCGATTTCTTTTCGCAATAAGCTTTTGATTGTGAATAAAAAACCATTCCTCCACCACCACACCAATAATAATTTGATGTTGCGCTTGAAATTGTTTTATAGTCGCCCGGTTCTATACAATTATTATCATTTTCGCTGCAATATTTAGTGCCGGAAGGACAATCTTCATTCCAGCCCACACATGAACCACCACCGGTGGCTCCGCCACATTTTTGCGCATTCATACAGTAATAACCGGAATTTGCATCGGCCCATCTTTCACCTTTTTGTTTGCACAAAGTGTCTGTTGGGGAACAAACCGAATATCCCAAAGGACAAATTGGCGACTCATTTGGAGTAGCGCTATATTTCGTACAATAAACGTCATTCTGTGAATTTGTATCAATAGCCTTTTGGTAACACTTCATTGAATTTGCACACCAACCAGCAGAAGCACCATAGGATTCTTCTGCAATACAATTTGAATCGTCAGGTTTGCAAGCGCTGTAGCCCGCCGGAGTTGTTACCGGATATTTTACACAAGTCATGTTTCTACCGTCTTTTGAATAATACATTGAGCCTTGAGCGCACCATTTTGCGCTGCTATAAGGCAGCGTTTGGCCTGGAGCCACACAATTGGCATCCGTTGGATTACAAACGGATGTTCCTGCAGGACAAACAGGGCTGGTAACTGCAGCGTTGGCATACGGCATTGCAGTCGTTCCTGCGGTTGCAGTAGGCCATGCCACACAATTAATTTGGCTGTCAGGGTAATAACATTGCATTCCACTTTGGCACCATGAGCCGGCCGAACATTTTTGGCCATTTGCGCAGGCAGTTGGAGCAGTTGCAACCGTGCCGTTTCCAGTAATTGTAAAATTAACCGAAGTTGTAGAAGCGGCAGGGCATGAAATCTCCATACAAACGCGAAGAGTGTATGCTCCCGCATTTAAATTGGAAGTATCAAAACCCATCGCAGAAGTTGCAGTAGAAATATTGCTACCAGTTACATAAGTTGTTGCAGTTCCATCCGGTTTAACAAGCTGAACAATTGCAGTTTGAATTAATGAACCAATAGCCGGAGTTGAACATGAATAAGTGTAATTAACACTATCCCCTTTTATGTAAGTTGTTTTATCCAAATTAAGATTTAATTTCGTGCAATTTCCAGATGAGAATCCAGAAGTTCCAGAAGTGTTTGAACCTGTGGAAGTGTTAGTATTATTTGTAGTTGAAGTTGGAGTTGTATTCGTATTTGTATTAGTAGTACTTGTTGCGACCGGCACAACTACAGAAACAACATTTGAAGTTGAACATCCAACGGAATTACAAGCCATTACTTTATATTCATATGTTCCGGCGGTGGTAGGTGCAGCAATTTGCATGCCTCCAGTATTGGCAGGAAAACTCCATGTGGCAGTTCCAGTAGCATTGAATGTGCTTGCCCAAGAAGTACCATATAGACGCCAATATAATCTATATTCCGTTTCATTATTTGCATTGTCTGTTACGGTTAATACAACTTCACGTTGGCCAAGATTTGCCGTTGAATATACAGCGGTTAGATTCGTTGGAGCCGCTGGAGCCGTAGTTGTTGTGGTGTTATTGTTATTATTTGTTGAGCTTGTTCCCGGCACAACCACAGACGCAACGTTTGAAGTGGAACATCCCGCAGCATTACACGCTTGAAGTTTATATTCATAAGTTCCAGCCGCAGTAGGTGCTCCCATTTGCATGCGTCCGACATTGGACGGCTGAGTCCATGTATAAGAGTTATATGTATCTCTTGGTGCAGTGCTCGGCCAAGAAGTTCCATATAAACGCCAATACAATTGGTGATAAGTTTCATTTGCGGCATTGTCTGTTACGGTTAGTACAACTTCACGTTGTCCAAGATTTGCCGTTGAATATACAGCAGTCAGATTAGTTGGAGCTGCAGGAACGGCGGAAGTTGCGGATGTAATTGTAAATGGCACAGACACAAGCGAACTCGAAGGACAAGTTATATCATTTACGCAAATTCTTAGAGTGTAATTTCCAGGCGTTAAATTCGACGTTCCAAAACCCATTTGGGACGTTGTGATATTAGTAGCACTGTTATATGTAGTTGCAGTTCCATCCGGTTTTACAACTTGCACGGCAACAGACGTTGGCGCCGAACAAGTGTAACTATAATTAACAAACGTAGTTGAATCTGTAGGATAAGAAGTTACGCCACCATTTAGACTAAGCGTACAAGTTGGTGCCTGGCAATCTTGAGAACAAGAAGAATATGACTCGCCGCCCTGGCACAAATTATTTCCGCAAATTGCAGAGCCAGTACGTGCAAGATTCGTAGATGTTAGAGCCTGAGAAGAAGTTAAATCACAATCATTTGGATAGCGATTGGAAACATATGAATGATCTGCACGGCAATGATAAGTTGAGCCGTTATCATCCACATAAAGCCTCCAGTTGCCGCCCACACCAATCATTGCAGGAACATTTACTTGAACTGTCACATTTCTACCTTCGGTAGAAGTGCCGCTTATCGTCAAAATCTGCTCTTGCACACTATCTGCAATACCAATTGCTATTGAGCCATTACAATTAGCTCGATTTTCCCAAACGTTTGCTTGCTGCGCATCTGCGGTTCTCGCAAGATTCGCCGCCATACCAAGATGACCACATTCGGTATATGGCGTCGGGAAATTACCGGTCCAAACAGATATTCCATTATTATCGTTCACTATTTCATTCGACGCATTGCGAGAATAATTTCCCGCAGGATTTGAAGAAGAAACTGTAGTTATGGAAGCAAGCGTAAGCGGACGAACTGCCGATTGAGCCTCCGTTCGTGAAAAACTTAGCATCACAAAGGTAGATGTGCCGATTATTGCCATGCCTATAAAAGCAAGTATTTTTCCCTTGTTCATATATATTTTTGTTAGAAGATATTTGTTTTTAGATTTACTTTAACCTGTATATATTCTAGCACATTTTAAGGATTAGTCAAAGCCCTATCTGATAAAGACACTTTCAATTAACGGGTTCACAAGCGTGCTTTTTTATGTTAGAATAGTAAGAACCAATAAATATGAAATTAGATAAATTGCTCAGGACAGCTGTGGAATACAAAGCTTCCGACCTATACATGACCAGCGGTTCAAAACCCGTTATTCGCATAAATGGCGAGCTTATAACTGTGGATGAACACGAGGTTATGACAAAGGAAATGGCGCAAGAATATATTTTTGATGCAATGACAGAGGCTCAACAAAAGATTTTTTTGGAAAAAATGGATTTTGACTTCGCCTTGGAAATTCCGAAAGTGGCGCGTTTTAGAGTTAATGTTTTTTATCAGCGCAAAGGTATTGGAGCAATTTTTAGATTTATTCCGGAAGTAATAAAAACAATGGCCGAATTGGATTTGCCAGCTCAGCTTAAAAAAATTCCAAATTTTGAAAATGGAATAGTTCTTGTAACCGGCCCTACCGGATCGGGTAAATCAACAACCCTTTCTGCGCTTGTTAATGAGATAAATTCAACTCAAAAACAACATATTATTACAATCGAAGATCCTATCGAATTTGTGCATGAAAACAAACAGAGCGTTATTGACCAGCGTGAAGTTGGGGCTCACACGGGCTCTTTTTCAAATGCACTTCGCGCAAGTTTGCGTGAAGACCCGGATGTAATTTTGGTTGGTGAAATGCGTGACTTGGAAACAATTTCTCTTGCGATTACAGCTGCAGAAACGGGCCACTTGGTATTTGCAACATTACATACCAGCGGAGCTGCAAAAACGGTTGATCGTATAATTGACGCCTTTCCACCTGGACAACAAAATCAAATAAGAACCCAGTTTTCTGAAAGTTTAAAATGCATTGTATGGCAAAATCTTTTAAAGAAAAAAGATGGCAGCGGACGCGTTGGCGCATATGAAATTTTGTTCAACAACCACGCAATTGCAAATATGATCCGAAAAAGTAAGACTTATCAGATTTCTTCTGCTTTGGAAACAGGCGTCGGGGAAGGCATGCAGACCATGAAACGATCTGTAACTTCGCTCCTGGAACAGGGTTTTATATCCGAAGAAGTGGCCAAAGAAAACATTCCGGAAGAAATGGAGGTATAATGCTTCCGTGATTTATCCAAAAATTCTAATTAGGAGGGGCAAAGAACACATTGTGGGCCACAATCATCCGTGGATTTTTTCGCAGGCACTGCAGGCTGCGCCTGCGGTTATTAAAAACGGAGACATTGTTGATGTATATACGGAGGATGGCAATAAATTTTTATCCCGCGGGTATTACAATGCAAATTCGCAAATCGCCGTTAGAATTTTAACTCGCAATCAAAACGAAGAAATAAATGCAGATTTTTTGGTAAAAAGATTTAAGGCGTTAATGGCGGTGCGCGAAAGATTTATCGACACAAAGAAAACAAATGCATTTAGAGTTGTATTTGGCGAAAGCGACGGAATACCGGGATTAATTATCGACAAATATGCCGATGTTTTTGTCATTCAAATTCACACACTTGGAATGGAGGCAATGCGCAAAGATGTAATTGAAGCCACGAAATCTGCATTTAATCCTGCAACGATTTATGAAAGAAGCGACGTTGGCGTACGCCAAAGAGAAGGATTAAAAGACATGCCTACCGGACTTCTTCACGGTAAAAAATTAAATGGCGAAGTGGAGATTATGGAAAATGGAATAAAACTTTTAGTAAATGTAGAAAAGGGACAGAAGACAGGATTCTTTTTGGACCAGCGCGAAAATCGCAAAGCTCTGCAAAAATATGTTACCGGAAAAACGGTATTAAATTGTTTTTGCTATACAGCCGGTTTTTCCATTTATTCCGCGCTTGCCGGCGCCAAGGAGACTATAAATGTGGATGTCTCCGGAGATGCTCTAGAAACGGCAAAACGCAACTTTGAAGCCAATGGAATTTCCTCAAAAAAACACCAATTCATCGACGAAGATGTTTTTGAAGTTTTAGATAGATTTGAAAAAGAAAAAAAGAAATTAGACGTGATAATTCTGGATCCGCCGGCATTCGTAAAAAATCAAAAAAGTTTAAATAAAGGGCTCAGCGGATACCTTTTTATAAATGAAAAAGCGCTAAAACTTTTACCAGAATCCGGCATTTTGGTTTCCAGCTCTTGCTCCGCTCATGTTAGCGACGAGATGTTCCAAAAAACGCTTTCCATGGCTGCTTCACGCAGCGGATGTACCCTAAAAGCCCTAGAAATAAAACACCAGCCGATCGATCATCCTTTTAATGTGCATTTCCCGGAGGGGAAATATTTGAAGTTTTATATCATGTTAAAAGAGGCAAAAGTTTAATTTCTATGTCGCCTGTAATCGAAAAAATCCTAGAAAAATATATATATTTACTTGGCGAAGTAGATCGCAAAGGCGAAAAGGTGATGGAGTCCGCACCGGACATTCCATGTAAAAACAAATGCACCGAATGCTGCAAACAGATGTTCCCTATAACTTTTGTTGAAGCTTTTTATTTAAGTGAAGCCATAAAAAAATTGGATAAAAATGTACGCCGCGAAAAAGAAAAACTCGCAAAGAAAATCAATGAAAAAATCTTAAAAGAGAATCCGCTAAAATTCGAGAAACACAATCTTGATAAAAAGCCGGCGCTGGATACTCACGCCGAATTTGCGCGCTTCCTTCACGAGCTTCAAATTGACTGTCCCGCTCTTACAGAAGACAAAAACGGCGCATGCAGCATTTACTATGCGCGCAACTTGGACTGCCGAACAATGGGACTTTCATTCGACAAATCGCAAAACGTAATCGTTGGTTGCCGCAGATTTAACGCACTCACAAATTTGATTCCAAAACTTATGCCTTTTAATTTTATGTATCCGGAAAAGCGAGCACTCGATGCGGAATTAATTTCCACCACAACCGGCGGCTTTTTTCCGAAAAATGTCCTATATCTCACCACAATGTGCATGCCATTCTTGAAAGATTACAGCGCACAGGACTGGATAAAATTCTTCGAAGAAAAGGGCGTGCCGTCAAAAATTAACGACGAGAAATATAGCGTTGTAATCGACGTTTAACGGGTATCTGATTACACATTCCGCTCATTTGAGGTAGGGTTTGTTTGATGAAGAAATACAGCTCGAAAATAATGCACAAAGCTCGGCTTTTACGATCAAAGGGAAAAACTTATTCCGAA
>JBAYHN010000041.1:0-11892 GCA_041666125.1 Candidatus Altimarinota bacterium
GCAAAATCATAAGTACATATTGCTGTACGTCGAGTCTCAAAAAGTATCACATGCCTTGCTTCTAGTACTTGGCAAAATGAGCAAAAGCCTTATTTGCCTGAGCCATCTTATGTACATCTTCTTTCTTCTTCACAGCTGGCCCGGCGCCATTTGAAGCTTCGATAAGAACTGAAGATAGTTTTAGCGCCATTGCTTTTCCTTTTAATGCTCTAGCGGCATTAATAATCCATCTAAAAGTAAGGGCAAGTTGGCGATTTGGTTTAACTTCAACTGGAATCTGATAAACAGCTCCACCAATACGTTTAGGACGGACTTCCATTGTAGGTTTTACATTTTCAATGGCTTTTTCGAAAATGCGTTCAGGATCTTGTTTTTGTTCGGATAATGCCAAGAAAGCTTCTTTTAAGATTCTGCGTGCAGTTGATTTCTTGCCACGTTCCATCATTGAATTGATGAATTTCTCCTGTAGTGGAGTGTAGCCTTCCGGAGTGTAGTTTGCTTTTTTCATAAGTTAGTTAAGTGCTTACGGGGTTTTTATAAGCCCCGCCTTGGCGGGGTGTGATTATTTAGGTCTTTTGGCTCCATAGCATGATCTTCCACGTCTTCTGGCAGCTATTCCCTGTGTATCCAAAAGGCCGCGGATAATGTGGTAGCGGACACCAGGAAGGTCCTTTACTCTACCTCCTCTGATCATTACAACGGAGTGTTCTTGTAAGTTGTGACCCTCACCTGGAATATATGCAATTACTTCCATTCCGTTTGTAAGTCTTACTTTTGCGATTTTTCGCAAAGCGGAGTTAGGTTTCTTTGGAGTCATTGTGGAAACTTTGATGCATACGCCTCTCTTAATTGGAGAGGGGAGATGAGTAAGTTTCCTCTTAAGCGAGTTCCATGCATATTGCAGAACAGGTGCTTTTGACTTCTTTTTTGGAGATCTTCTTGGGTGTCTTACTAATTGATTTATTGTAGGCATAGAGCTTGATTAGTGTAGCTTAGTAAATTAGGGAGTCAATAGTTTTTATTTTTTATCAGGGATAAGGGCGTCCGGATGCATTCTCTTGAAGGTTTCTCCGGCTGGAATTAGCTTGCCGATGATCACATTTTCTTTTAGACCAACCAGGTTGTCGATCTTGCGGGTTGTTGAGGCTTCCACCAATACGCGAATTGTTTCCTGGAAGCTTGCCGCAGAAAGCCAGCTGTCGGTGTAAAGAGAAATACGAGTAAGTCCAAGTAACAAACGCTCAAATTGTGAAGGTTTCTTATCTTGAGATACAAGTTTTACATTCATTCTTTCCGCAGAAATTACGTTTGCAACTTCTCCAGGTAAGAAATTCGTTTCTCCGGAGTCAATAATTCGACCCTTGCTTAACATCTGACGGGCAATAATTTCAATATGCTTGTCGTTGATGTTTTGACCCTGTGATGCGTAAATTCCCTGAACTTCGCTAACAATGTAGCGCTGAACAGTCTGAATATCTGTGAGGTAAAGAAGTTCACGAAGATTTAAGTGGCCGCTTGTAAGAGGTTCTCCTTTCTTAACTTTTTTGCCATTTGTAACTTTTAGAGTTTTTCCAAAGGCAACTTTGTAAGTTTTTTCTACAGAACCGAGTGTCATGACGGAAATTTTGCCGTTTGCAATTTCTTTAATGACTCCGCTTTCTTCCACTCGGAGCACATTTTTGAATTGAGAAGATTTGGCAATGATCTGTTTTTCTTTAACTTTTTCTCCAACTTCGCAAGCCACTAGGTCCGTTGTGTCCATGATATAAATGCGTTCAACCGGACCATCGGAAGTGACTGTAAGTTCCGTGAGCATGCCTTTTCTGTGGATTTTTACGCTACCGTCTATTTCCGAAAGAATTGCAGGAGATTTTGGTGTGCGAGCTTCGAAAAGTTCTTCAACTCGAGTAAGACCCTGTGTAATATCTTGTCCTTCAGCAACTCCACCCATGTGGAACGTTCTCATAGTCAGCTGAGTACCAGGTTCACCGATGGACTGAGCGGCGATAATTCCAATTGCAGTTCCAATGTCCACGATTTTATTTGTACCCAAATCGCGACCATAACATTTTTGGCAAATGCCGTTTTCTGTTTTACATGTTACAACTGAACGAATCGGAATATTGTCTAGATTTAGATCTTTTATTAATTTGGAAACGGCTTTGTCTATCATGGAATTTTCCTTTGCATAGACTTCGCCTGTTTTTGGATCAACCAAATCTTTTGCAAGAACGCGTCCATATAAACGTTTATCGTATGGGGCGCTTCCAAAATATTGAGTGTCTTTGCGAGTAAGCACTACATGTTCTTTTGCGTGACAATCAATTTCTTTAATAATGATGTCTTGAACTGCATCAACCAAACGACGTGTTAAGTAACCTGCTTCTGCAGTCTTTAGAGCCGTATCGGATTTACCTTTACGTCCTCCGTGAGTAGCAATGAAGTATTCCAAAACCGTAAATCCTTCTTTTAAGTTTGATTTAATTGGAAGTTCGATTGTGCGGCCTGCAGGATTTGCAACGAGACCTTTCATACCACAGAGCTGAGTAACCTGTCCCCAGTTTCCACGAGCCCCGGAGTTGATCATGTAATGAATGTCGTTTTCTTCTTCCATTGCATGAACCGTTGCGTCTGCAACAAGCGATTTTGCATTAGTCCAAACCTTAATTGTGTGAACATAACGTTCGTCGTCCGTTACAAGACCTTTCCAGTATTGATTGTTGATTTTCTTTACCACTTCGGAAGCTTCTTCTATGATTTTTGTCTTTTCTACCGGAACAACCATGTCCATTGCAGAAATTGTTAGTCCGGACTTGGTGGCAAATTCAAAACCTACGCGTTTAATTTCATCTGCCATATCTGCCGTTACTTGTTCTCCACATAAATCGAAAGAAGTAGCTACCAATTTATTAAGTTCTTTCTTGTCCATCGCCTTATTTAGGAATCCAATTTCTTTTGGAAGTAAGCTGTTGAAAATAAGACGGCCAACCGTAGTTTCTACAATTTCCATTTTGCCGTCAGCCAAGGTTATGCGGGCTTTAACTGGAGATTGAATGTGTACATTGCCAAGGCTATATGCGGCCATTGCTTCGATTAAATCCACAAATGTCATACCTTCTCCTTTCTTGCCTTTTACCATCTTTGTTAGATAGTAACAGCCCAAAATCATATCCTGCGTTGGGGCAACAATTGGTTCACCAGCAGATGGTTTTAATAGGTTTCTTGCTGAGCAAATTAATTCTTTTGCTTCACGCTGAGCTTGTGCGGAAAGTGGTACGTGAACGGCCATTTGGTCACCATCAAAGTCTGCATTAAATGCGGCGCAAACTAGGGGATGAACCTGAATAGCTTTACCTTCCACTAGAATTGGCTGGAAAGCCTGAATACCAAGTCTGTGTAGAGTTGGAGCACGATTTAAAAGTACATAATGACCCTTTGTTACTTCTTCCAAAATATCCCAAACTTCTTTGCGGCCGGCGATCATCAATTTTTCTGCGTTTTTAATGTTGTGAGCAAAACCGTCGCGAATGAGCCTGCCGATAACGAATGGCTTGAAAAGTTCAAGCGCCATTGTTTTTGGAAGACCACATTGGTGAAGGCGTAGACGTGGGCCAACGACGATTACGGAACGGCCGGAGTAGTCCACACGTTTACCAAGAAGATTCTGACGGAAACGACCCTGTTTACCTTTTAACATGTCGGAAAGAGAGCGAAGCTTGCGCTTGTCTCCTGTATTAAAGACTGTTTTTCCGCTTCGTGCGCTGTTGTTCAAAAGTGTGTCTACCGCTTCTTGCAACATACGTTTCTCATTTCTGCAGATAACTTCCGGAGCACCAATCGTCATAAGTTTTTTAAGACGATTGTTGCGATTAATTACTCTTCTATATAAATCGTTCAAGTCTGATGCGGCAAAACGTCCACCATCGAGCTGAACCATAGGACGAAGATCCGGAGGAATAACCGGCAATACTGTCATAACCATCCATTCCGCCTTCATATTTGCCTTTAAAAGTGAACCTGCGAGTTTGATTCTCTTGATTAGTTTTTTCTGCTTTTGACCGGAAGTTTTCTTGAGGTCACCTTGCAATTCTTCAATTAATTTTTTGAGATCCAATTTTCCGATAATTTCACGAATTGCTTCGGCTCCCGTTCCAGCCTTAAATACATGTCCAAATTTCATGGACATATCGCGATATTCCAACTCGGAAAGTACTTTGTTTATGTGTAATTCTTCGAGTTCTTCACGAGCTTGATTGTGTTGATCCGTCAATTCTTCAATGCGATGTGCAAGTTCAGATTCCATTTCTGCCTTTGATTGTTCTCCTTCTTTGCCTTTGCCCTTTTTCATTTTTTCCTGAAAATCCTCCTGAATTTTCTTTTTATAATTCTTGAATTCAATAGTTAGTTGTTCTTGAGCTTCTCCCTTTATTTTCTCGTCCATCGAAGTAATGATGTATGCCGCAAAATAAACAACCTGTTCCATCGTCTTAATTGGAAGATCCAGCAACAAGCCAATACGGCTTGGAGTTGATCTTAAAAACCAAATGTGAGTGACTGGAACCGCAAGTTTAATGTGGCCCATTCTTTCACGACGAACAGAAGATCTTGTAACTTCCACTCCACACTTTTCGCAAATCACGCCCTTGTAGCGAATACGTTTGTATTTGCCGCAATAACATTCCCAGTTTTTTGATGGACCAAATATGCGTTCACAAAAAAGACCGTCACGCTCAGGTTTCTGAGTGCGGTAATTAATTGTTTCCGGTTTTTTAACTTCGCCGTGTGACCACGACAAAATTTCTTCCGGCGAAGCAATTCCCACGGAAATGGCATCAAAATTATTGAGGCCCGCTTCGTTTGGCTTTGTTGTTGGCGGAGGAGGGAGTGGCATATTATTAGGTTGTTAGTTGTTGATTGTTAGTTATGCGACCTAGAAATCTATTGTGACGGATGGTTGAGATTGATCATCCTGTCCAAGATCAGCGATTGGCTGTTCTTCTGCTGCTACCGTTCCGGTTGCAGCGTCTGTACCTGTTGCTGAAGTCGTTCCAGATTGTGCTCTTTTCTCGAGCAAAATTAGGTCTTCCGCAACAATTTCCGTTCTGAATTTTTTGACGCCGGCGGCGTCATCCCAGCTCCTTGTTTTTAAGTAGCCTTCTATGTAGACCAGGCGACCTTTTTTTAAAAGTTGATTTGCAATTTCTGCGAGACGACCCCAGCACACAATTTCATTGAATTCACTTGATTGTTGCTTGCGGCCATCTTTTGTAACCCATTCGCGATTGGTTGCAATTCCGAAACCTGTAACAAGTTGTTCGTTCGGAGTTTTGCGCATATCCGGGTCGCGAGTGAGGTTGCCTATCAAAATTACTTTGTTAACACATCTCATGGTTATCTAAGGTTAGGAAATATCTGCGCCGGATTCGGCCTGTTTCTCTTCTTCAAGTTCTTTAACTTCGCTTGCAGCCATTTCCTCTTCGGATTCGAATCCTGCAAGAGAGGCTTTTTCTGGAACAGTTGCAACCATTTCATGTTCTATTTTTCCCTGTATCTCTTTGTCCAATTTTCCTTCAACCGATTCGTCTTCAATTGCAACGTATTCTTCGTCTCCAGGCAAAACTGCATCCGGTTTGAGTTTTAATAGGTTAACCGAGAGTCCAAGACTCTGTAATTCTTTAACCAAAACGTTAAAGCTTTCCGGAGTGCGTGGTTTTCTAATAGGTTCGCCTTTTACGATTGATTCATAAGATTTTGCTCTTCCGTAAACGTCGTCGGACTTGATCGTGAGCATTTCTTGTAACGTATGTGCTGCACCATAAGCTTCGAGTGCCCACACTTCCATTTCTCCGAAACGCTGACCTCCGTGCTGAGCTTTTCCTCCCAAAGGTTGTTGCGTAACAAGAGAGTATGGACCTACAGAACGAGCGTGAATCTTATCTTCGATAAGATGGCTCAGTTTCATTATGTAAGCGATACCAACTGTTGTTTTGTGATCAAATGGGTCGCCACTTAGTCCATCATAAAGCTGGATTTTGCCATCTTCAGGAAGATTATTCTTCTTGAGCATCGCAATAATCTTGTCGGTATGAACACCATTTAGAGCAGGGGATGCGACCGTTACTCCTTCTTTGGAAGCGGCCCAACCCAAGTGAGTCTCTAAAATCTGACCAATATTCATACGGCTGGTTACACCAAGAGGATTCAAGATGATGTCCACAGGTGTTCCATCCGGTAAATATGGCATGTTTTCTTCCGGAACAATGAGGGAAATAATACCTTTGTTTCCGTGGCGTCCTGCGATCTTGTCTCCGATTGAAATCTTTCTTGTTTGAGCAACGCTCACGCGGATTTGTTTGTTTACTCCAGTTGCCAATTCATCTCCGTCTTTTCGTGTGAAAATTTGCACATCTACAACAGTTCCAGATGCGCCACCCGGCATACGCAGAGAAGTATCTTTTACATCGCGAGCTTTGTCTCCGAAAATTGCGCGAAGCAAACGTTCTTCTGCCGTTAATTCAGTTTCACCTTTCGGAGTGATTTTACCAACTAGAATGTCGCCTTCTTTTACTTTTGCACCTACGCGAACAATGCCTTCTTCATCGAGATCTTTTAATCTGTTTTCGCCAACGTTTGGTATGTCGCGAGTAATAATTTCCGGTCCCAACTTTGTGTCGCGCACATCAAGTGTGTAATTCTCAATATGAATTGAATCGAAAACTCCATTTCTAACAAGTTTGTCGGAAATAATAACTGCATCTTCGTAGTTGTAACCTTGCCATGACATGTAAGCCACCAGCAAGTTTGCGCCGAGAGCCAATTCTCCTCCATCTGTAGCGGCACCGTCTGCAAGCACATCTCCGCGTTTTACTTTTTGGCCGGTTTTTGTGCGAGCCATTTGATGCATACACGTGGCCTGATTGGAACGTGTGTAATTTTGTAATTTATAAGTCTTCTTTCGTCCACTTTCGTAAATGACAGAAATTTCACGAGCATCCACATAAGAAACAGTTCCGCTTTCTTCTGCCATAAGTACCTGGCCGGAACTTTTTGCTACCATTTCTTCCATACCTGTTCCAACTATAGGAGCTTGAGGACGAAGAAGTGATACAGCTTGACGTTGCATGTTTGAACCCATCGATGCACGAGTGTTGTCATCATGTTCAAGGAATGGAATCAAGGCTGTAGTCTCGGAAATAATCTGTTTTGGAGATACATCAATGTGAGTGATTTCATTTACGTGTGCGAGTTGAGGTTCACCACTATGACGGGCAGGAATTCTTGTTTGTACGAATTCGTTAAGCTCGTTTACTTCGGAGTTTGCCTGAGCAATAATTAGAGGTTTTTCCGCATCCGCATCAAAGTAAGCAATCTTGCTTGTTAAATAAGGTCTTACTTTTATAACAGGTTTATCTTTAATTTTTCCGGCTTCTTTTGCAATTTTTTCTGTTATTACAGTATCTATTTTTGCAATAAGCCTTTTGCCATCATATAATTCTTCATTCAATCTGCGATCCAATAAATCTTTAACATTATTTTTTGCAGTGTTTGCAACTTCGCGGAAAGGAGTTTCTATAAATCCATATGCATTTACTTTTGCGTATGCAGCAAGATGGACCACAAGTCCGATGTTCGGTCCTTCTGGTGTCGCAATAGGACAAATTCTTCCATAATGGGAAGTATGTACGTCGCGGACATCAAAGCTGGCGCGTTCACGGCTAAGTCCACCTGGGCCCATGGCAGAAAGTCTGCGTTTGTGAGCAAGTTCTGCAAGTGGGTTTGTTTGATCCATGAACTGTGAAAGCTGTGAGCTTGCAAAGAATTCACGAAGCGCTGCTGTAATAGGTCTTGAGTTGATTAGTTGAGTTGGAGTTACGGTGTCGATATCCATAACTGTCATGCGGTCTTTTGCAATACGGTCTGTTCTTAGCAAACCAACGCGGAATTTATTTTGTACCAATTCTCCAACTGCACGAACACGGCGATTTGAAAGATGATCAATATCGTCCGGTTTAAGTTCGCCATTATTTAATCTGATCAAATACTTTAAAATTTCCACCAAATCCGGTACCTGGAAAGTGTGGAATTCTTTTGTATTTGGAGTGCTTATGGCAAATCTGCGATTTAATTTGTATCTCGCAACAGCTCCCATGTCATATTTTCTGTAATCAAAAAACATGCTTGTAATGAGAGATTTTGCATTTTCCGGAGTGGCAAGATCGCCTGGTCTGATTTTGCGATAAATCTGTTGGTAAGCTTCGTCGACAGTTTTTGCAGGATCTTTTTCCAGTGTATTTAATAGTGAATCCATTTCCGGATTTGTATTAATTCCACCGAACAAATCCAAAATATCTTTATCTGTTTCGTAACCGAATACTCTTAGTAAGCTTGTGATTGGGATTTTTCTCTTGCGGTCGATTTTTACTGTAATTACACCTTTTTTGTCTGTTTCAATTTCTAGCCAAGCACCACGTTTTGGAATGATCTTTGCGTTGTGGCAGTTTGGGTAAAGTGTGTTTCTTGAGAAGAAAACGCCCGGTGAACGTACGATCTGGCTAACTACGATTCTTTCGATACCATTAATGATGAATGTTCCTTTCTCTGTCATAAGAGGAACTGCACCAAGGAAAACATCCTGCTCTTTAATTTCTCCGCTCTCCTTGTTAATAAGTTGAACGTGTACTTTTAAAGGAGCTTCATAAGATAAATTCTTATTCTTTGCTGTTTCTGGGTCATATTTTGGTTCACCTATTGAATGTTCTAAAAAGTGAAGTTCAAGTTTTTTTCCGGAAAAGTCTGCAATAGGGGAGATTTCATCCAAAAGTTCGCGTACACCGTCTTTTAAGAACCATTTATATGAGTTGATTTGAATTTCGATAAGTGCCGGGAGCTTGCATGCTTCCAACTCGCTATTCAAAAACACTCTTTTTGCTCCTGTTAAAACAGGCTCCCTAATTTCCGGGAGGTAAGTGTCTATGTCGGTTTTTTTGAGCTTTGCAGGTTTAAAAGCTTTTAAGTTCTTTATGCTTTTAACCTTTACCTCTTCGAATTCACCTTGATCTGCCACCACCTTTTTTGGTGGGAGAGGTTGTTTTTTTACCGGTTTTTTTGAAATAACCTTCTGGGCTTTTTTAGGGGCCTTTGAAGGCTTAGACTTTTTCGCGGTTTTTTTGGCCATAAATAAAGATGTGTTATGGTAAAAATTACTTTAGAGCACGCGCGTACGGCCACAACACAATCAGATTACGGTGCAAAGCACATTCTATCTATAAAACTGGTGGCGTCAAATTTAAAGCCATTTGTTTCACTTTTTAGCTTGACGGGTAGCTGAGATTATTTTGCGAATAGCGTTTTAGGCTCTTTCTTTAGTATTCTAAATATTGGAATTGCGGCTGCAACTAAAGAAAGTAAAACGGAGCCGATGAGAAGTATGAATATAAAAGGAATTTCCGGTTTGAAAATCGATTCGACAGAAATTGAGTAGAGCGAAATTTGTTTTGCGATTAATTTTTGGAAAATTGCGTTTGAGACCAGGCCGATTAAAGTTCCGAGTATTCCTCCTGCAAATCCCATAATTCCGACTTCTATAAAATAAATTAATGAAAGAGTCTTTCTGGATGCGCCAATTGCGCGCATAATGCCGATTTCTTTTGAGCGAACAGATAGGATTGCCCAAAAACTGTTGCCGATAAGGATTACTGCGCCGGCCAAAATAATGCTGCTTAATATAAAGACAATTATTTGTATGAGTTGAAGGCTTTTTCCGATTTCTTTGAATTCTTTTTGAAGGGAGGTGACGTGCATGCCTTGGGATTCCAGTTGTGCGGAAACTTTTTCCACGTTTTGGGCGGAATTTAATGTGACGAAGAGTTTGTTGTAGGTTCTTGTTGTGTTGCCGTCGGCTGCGCTTAGGGCTTCTACGGTTTGTAGAGGGATTGTTATGCCGACCAAGTCAACTCTGTCGGAAAAACCGACTATTTTTCCTTCCCAAGTTTTTGCGGGTTTGCCCAGAGTTGGGAAAAAGGAGGAATAGCCCGGTAGAATTTTTATGCTTTTTCCGCGGAATGTATCTTCGCTAAGTTCGGGCAAACCCGCAGAAGGTGCGAGTGAAAGATTATATAAATCTATAAGTTTGCGTGAAATTAAAACCGGAATGGGGGAGTCTACGGAGTTTTTTTCTAAGTCTGCGGTCCAAGTTGCATCGCGTGGCAAATCGCTTGTAATGGCCTTTCTTTCGGTTCCGAAGATTAAACTATCTGTCTGTAGTGGCTGGCCAGCAATTTCTATTTGTATGCTCGCCAGGTTGGAATAAATCATGTGTTTTGAAACCTGTGTCACTTCCGGCATTTTTGAGATTTCCGCCATCACTTCGTCGTTTAAGACTTTCTGCGATTGCCCAAAAATATTAAATAGTGGTGAAGATTTTCCATAAACCGTAATTTCGGAAAGGGGGTTTTTGCGCGCAGCGGATTCATAAAGGCTTTGCTCTATTCCAAAGCGCAGGGAAAATAATATAAATGCTGCGGCGGCCGCAAAAGCGATCCCTGCAAGCAGAACAAAAAGTTGCCCCGGCCGCCGCATCAAATCCTTAAAAACAAACGGCAAAATTTTCATCTGTTATTTGGTTAAATTTGAAATAGCCTTTTTAAAATAAATCATAAAGCCAATGCCAAACGCCGCAAAAACGCCCATCGTAATCAAAATCCAATTTTCTTCCATCTTGCTATAAAAAGTTCCAAGCGCACAGATAAGAAAAATTTCATTTATTGCATAAAGCGTTATTCCAACTTTTTTGTATTGCCAGAGTTTTTTTACAGCAAGGATTTTTAAAATGCCGGCAGCCAAAAGAAAAATGCCTATTAGGATTAATTGACCGTCAGAAAATCCTTTCTGGATTAAAGAAAAAAGTGTTCCTCCCCCGTAAAGAATGAAGATTGCGCCAAAAATAATAGAAATAATTCCAATGAATTTAAATAAACCGCTGTGTTTTGGATTTTCCATAATTAAAGTTAATTTAATAAATTATTTTGTCATGACTCCATTAACTATATTTATAACCCGTTCCGCACTCGCTGCGATTTCCATATCATGAGTGGCAACCACAAAAGCCGTGCCATGATTTTTATGCAGCCCCTTAAAAAGTTCAATAATTTCTTTACCGGTTTTTGCGTCTAGATTTCCCGTTGGTTCGTCTGCCAAAACTAGAGCCGGATTCATGACCAACGCCCTTGCTACGCATGCCCTCTGTTTTTGCCCACCGGAAAGCTGGTGAGGCTTGTGATGGGTTAAATGTGACAATCCAACTTCATGCAGAATTGAATGTACTTCCGATTCGCTCGGCAACTCTCCTGCAAACAAAAACGGCACAATCACATTTTCATAAAGTGTGAGGTGAGGGAGTAGCAGGGGATCCTGAAAAACAAATCCAATGTTTTGATTTCTGAATTTGCTCAGCTCGCCATCACTTAGTTTATTGAGGTTTTTATTTTTAAATAAAACTTCCCCCGCACTTGGCCTGTCCAGCCCGCCCATTATATGCAAAAGAGTCGTTTTGCCCGAGCCCGAAGGCCCGATTAGCGCAACAAATTCGCCATTTTCAATTTTAAGCGACACATCTTCAAGCGCATGAGTTTTCTTTTTGCCAATCGTGTAATACTTCGAAATCCCTGCGAGTGTAATCACGCCATTAATAATAGCACGACGGAGTTTTGATACTATGCCTCGTCATCAGCGACGTCTTCTTCCTGTTCGCTGGAGGTTGGGAGCTGTGTCGTTCCTGCAAGAGTTTCAATCTTCACATAATGAGTTTCATAGAATTTCTTGCAATCTTCCAAATGCTTTGCCACTTTTTTGTCATCGCCGGCCTGCATAAACTTTGGGCTGATTTTAAACGAA
>JBAYHN010000042.1:0-11891 GCA_041666125.1 Candidatus Altimarinota bacterium
CTATTCCGGCCTTTTGGGAAATGATGAAAATTTAATTAATGGACTTCGCAAAGCGGGCGACGAAGTTGATGAATTGCTATGGCCTCTCCCTATTCACAAAGATCATAGTGAAATTCTAAAAGGCCAATATGCCGATTTGCGAAATTCCGGTGGCGATCGTGGCGCAGGAACATCAAAAGGCGCTGCATTTTTGCAGGCGTTTGTTGGCAAAACCAAATGGGCACATATAGATATTGCGGGGCCGGCATTCACAATTGATCCTAAAAAGTACGAACAGAAGGGCGCAACCGGCTTTGGGCTGCGCATGTTGGCACGATTTCTGGAAAATCTGGAAAAAGAGTAAAATACTCGCATGCGGATCGGCATAGATGCTAGGTTTTACAGTTCTGCCTTCACTGGAATAGGCAGATATGTTTATGAACTCATCGAACATCTGCTAAAAATCGACCATAAAAATCATTATGTTCTGTTTTTTAATGATCCTAATTTTGAAAAATTTATTCCGCCAAGAGGGGGAGTTGAGAAAGTTTTGGTGAATGCAAAGCATTATTCTTTTGATGAACAGTGGAAGTTTTTAAAAATTCTGCGGGCGCACAAGCTGGATTTAATGCACTTCACTCATTTTAATGCTCCAATTTTATATAGGAAGCCGTGCATTGTGACCATTCACGATTTAACTTTGCATTTTTATCCCGGAAGAAAAATGGCCGGATGGATTTCGCGCATGGGGTACAACTTAACAATTCGCTCAATAATAAAGCGAGCTAAAAAAGTTGTTGCCGTTTCTAAAAATACAAAAACCGACATTGTTAAACTTTTGAATGTAAATCCAGAGAAAATAAAAGTAATTCACGAAGGAGTAAATCATCAATTTCATCGGCTAAAAGATGGGAACCAGGTTGAGCAATTTAAGGCGAATTACGGCTTTATTAAGCCATATATTCTATATACCGGCGTCTGGCGCAGCCACAAAAACTTGGTTAATCTCATTAAAGCTTTTGCAATTTTAAAACATAAATATAAATTCCCAGGCATCTTGGTAATTACCGGCAAAGAAGATCCGTGGTACCCGGAAGTTAAACAAACTGTGCGGGCGGAGCACTTGGAAGGGGATGTAAGATTTACCGGATTAGTCCCGGAAGAAGATCTTGTGCTCCTTTATAATGGCGCTCTTTTATATGTATTCCCATCTTTTTATGAAGGATTTGGATTGCCGGCGCTGGAGGCTTTTGCCTGTGGTATTCCCGTCTGTGCCTCCCACTCTTCAAGCTTGCCGGAAATTTGCGGTAATGCTGCGGTGTTTTTCGATCCAACCAGTCCACATGACATGGCGGATAAAATTTCATCCGTAATTTTAAATCCGAAAAAGGCGGAAGAATTGGTGCAAAAAGGCTATGCTCGACTAAAAGATTTCTCTTGGGAAAAAATGGCGCAGGAGACTTTGGAAGTTTATAATGCCACACACGAGCATAGCGAGTGTGCTATATAAAAAAACAGCAAAACAACATTTAGTAAGTTGTACGCGGGCCTTCGTTGAGGTATATGGTGCGGACTTATCAATCTCTTATGTTTATTTCAATCCAAAAATTATTACCAAGCGCATACACAAAGTTGGGCGTGAAGCTGGAAGTCGAGGCCGCTTTGATATGTGAAAAGTACCGAAAAATCGCACCGGGACTAATTCACGAACGGGCTTTGGATCACACTTTTCCCAAACATTATAAAAATAAAGTCTTGACAGTAGGGGCCGAAAATTCTGCTTGGGCATCCCAAATTGCGGCCAATCAAAACGAACTTATCAGGTTAATTAATGAATCTTTGGGTCAAAATGCCGTTACCAGGATTCTCACCAGAATAGCCGATAAAAAATAATGTTGACTTTGGGCTTTGTTTTCCTCTAAACTCACACTAGCTTATTTATGTTGCGAATCAGATTTTCTCGAACCGGAAAAGTGGGTCAACCAAGTTTCCGCATTGTAGTAGCAGAACACTCTGCGCCGGTAAAAGGGCGTTACATTGAACTTGTTGGCAATTACCTGTGTGCCCGCAAGCCAAAAATTACGACTTTTAACAAGGAGCGTGTTTTGTATTGGGTGAGCAAAGGAGCTATTCCAACAGACAGCGTTGCTGCTCTTTTGAAAAAAGAAGGCATGACTGAAATGGATAAGTATCTTCGACCAAGAAATCGCCAAAGAAAAGGAAAAGGAGAGGAAGCGAAAAAAGCTGAGGAGGCCAAAAAGCAGCCAGCCGCCGCGGCAAAACCTGCAGAACCTACACCAGCTTAATACCCTTTAAGGCTCCACACATATGATGCCACACGATCCAACGCAAGGTCCGGACAAGAATTTTGTCGAATATTTGGTTAAGCAGCTCGTATCTAAACCGGAAGAAGTAGAAGTTACGAGGTCTGTTGATGAGATGGGAGTTTTGATTACTCTAAAAGTTGCAAAAGATGACATGGGCAGAATTATTGGAAAAGCCGGACAGACTGCAAAGGCAATGCGTGTTCTTTTGCGTGTTGTTGGCTCAAAAAACAATGCTCGCGTTAATTTGAAAATTATTGAACCGGATGGAAGAGAAGTCCCGGTTTCGGATACAGTTTCCCTAGACTAATAGTTGTGTGTATAATTGTTCTGCTATATGGCTTCTTCGGGCTCTTTAATTTCGGACACACAAAACGTTAGCCTTCCAGACTTGATCAACAAGGGCATTGCGTACGCCATAATCGTTGCCGGTTTTCTTTCCGTTGTATTTATTTTTATTGGCGGCATTTCTTTTATTCTCTCCGGCGGACAAGAAGAAAAAATCAAACAGGCCGTTTCTACCATTCGTTATGCAATTATTGGCCTTGTTGTAACCATTTTGGCTGTAATTATAGTTAATGCACTTGGGCAGATTATTGGCGTCAACACCACTGAATATCTGAGTTTTGCAGAAATAGTCAGACTGATTCAAGAAATCTCACAGAGCATTAAAAACTCCACAACTACGGGCGGGGGAGGTACCGGGCCGGCTACTTTACGTTAGTTCACCTTTATCATTTCGCGTACCAAGTTCTCCCAGTCATATGGAAATTGGTAGGTTTCTACTGCGCGTACAATCCCCGCAAAGATTTCCCACTTTGTTGGATTGGCAAAATAAAACCCGTTTCCTTTTTCTTGAAGCGGGCTGTAATTGACCGTTAACTTACCATCCATTTGTGCAATCGGGGCGCAACCAAAGCCCCATGCGGTTTTGATTTCGTTTTCTGGAATAACTGCAAAATCGGCCAAATAAAAAGCCTGCTTTTTTTCTTCAGGCTTCATCACGTGAATATTTTTGCTGGATTTTAATCCTTCGCCATCTTCCGAAATAACAACTGTGGCTAGGTTTAAAGCGTCTACCGCTTCTACCAAATCTTTTAAAATTTTACTTTCTTTTTGCTTTGAAAGATCTATTAGAAGGACAGGAACGCGTGGGAAAAAATTCTTTCCCATTAGCTCGCGTTTGTACTTTGCCTTTTCGCACAGAAGTTTTTGGAAACTGTCCATCTAAAAATTATATCATTTTTCAGGTCTCTACACCAGGGGAAGTAGCGGCGAAAATCATATTTCACAGGACTTCACTTATCTAATAAGTTAGAATGCAAAAGTGGAAGATAAAGAAAAGTTTATATTGATTGACGGCTCGGGTCTTGTCTATAGGGGGTTTTATGCTGTGCCTCCGTTTTTTAAGAGCCCAAAAGGAGTGCAGACGAATGCGGTTTTTGGCTTTGCGAACATACTTCTCTCACTTCTCACCACACAAAAACCGCAATACATAGCCGTCGCCTTCGATAAAAAGGGTCCCACCTTCCGCCATAAGGAATTTGCCGAGTATAAGGCCACTCGAGTGAAGGCTCCACAGGAACTATATGACCAAATTCCGCTGGTAAAGACTTTGGTTCAAACTTTGGGCATCCCCCTTTTCGAAACCGCCGGATTTGAGGCCGACGACATAATTGCAGCCATATCGAAGGGGCTTTCTTCTAGGAATAACTTTCAAACGCTTATTGCTACCGGTGATTTTGACCTATTTCAGCTCGTAAACAAAAATACCGCCATTCTTTACCCAGCCAAGGGCTTTAAGCTCGCGGAAACCATGCATTTGGAGGATGTAATAAAGAAATACAGCCTAACTCCGGAACAAATTCCGGACTATAAAGGGCTGGCGGGGGATCACTCTGACAACATTCCCGGCGTGATGGGCATCGGAGAGAAAGGTGCAAAAGATCTGCTATCTAAGTACAAAACTTTGGAGAACATTTATGAGCATATTGGCGAGATAACCGGAGCTATGAAAAAGAAACTTGAGGCCGGCAAAGAATCCGCCTTTATGAGCAAACATTTGGCGACCTTATGTTCCGACATGCCGGTAGATTTTGATTTGATGCAGTGCAAAGTTAAAGACCTAAATGTAAAGGCGCTCAAAGAACTTTTTGCAGAGTATGGATTTAAAAGTTTGATAAAAAGATTGGACGATATTTACGGCACAGAAAGCATGTCTGCACAGAGTAGTTTGTTTTAAAAAATGTGCTTTAGAAAATGCCCGTTTTTTTAAATGTGCCCAAAAATGAAAAATAGACTTGCCCTTCCGCGACGAATTATATTGTAATAACACTTCCGCTTTTCGACATGGCCTGGATAGGCGATTCTTGGCTTAGGTAAGAGCTAAACCAGCTCCGATTAGTCGAATTTGGATTTTTATATTTTTGCTGCGATTTTGTTTTACGAAAGCCAGAAACTACCGAAAAAGAAATGGCGTTTTTTGTGTTAGCTTAAGCAATACAAAAGCACCCTGAATACAAAATTGACCCGAAAAATCCACTGTGCAATATTTTTGAACATCAAGATGTCGTTTTTTGCGCTTTAAAAAGCCAAAAAATAGACCAAAGCAATACCAAAAAACTCATGTGTCAAAATTTGGGTTTTCCGCGCAAATCAAACAAAAAACCTGAATACAAAATTGAAACAAAGGGCTTTAAAAAGCCAAAAAATGGGTTAAGAAATTTGCATTGGTTAATTTTATGTACTATGTTTTGCGCGATAGTTCTGAAAGCTACTGAGATATAACATCATTTTTCTATGGCAAAATTTAAACTTATTGCTGGATTAGACATCGGCTCATCAAAAATCCGTACGGTTGTTGGAACCATTGATGAAAAGTCCCAAATGCCAAATGTAATTGGTGTTGGTCTCGCTCCGTCTATGGGTCTTCGAAAAGGACAAGTTATAGACGTTGAAGAAACAATTAATAATATTACCGCTTCGCTGGAAGATGCTGAACGCATGGCAGGGGAGCCGGTCAATCATGTGCTTCTTGGCATTTCGGGGAACCACATAGAATCGTTTAATAGCAAAGGCGTTATCGCTATTTCAAGTCCTGGCAGCGAAATCGCAGAAGATGACATCGATCGCGTGTTGGAGGCTGCGCAGGCCGTTGCAATTCCAAATAACCGCAGAATTTTACGTATCATTCCAAAGTCTTTCACGGTTGATGAACAAAAAGGAATTAAATACCCGGTTGGCATGACAGGCATTCGCCTGGAAGTTGATGCTCACATTGTTACAGGCATGGTTCCGGCCGTTCGCAATATCGAAAAATGCGTATTGCAAGCTGGCGTGGATATTCAAGATGTTATTCCAAGCGCTCTCGCTTCTTGCGAGGCTGTGCTTTCTAAGAGACAAAAAGAATTGGGCGTTGTTGTTGTTGATATTGGTTCCGGCGGAACTTCTGTTTCTGTGTTTGAAGAAGGTACTATTTTGCACACAGCCGTAATCCCGGTTGGTGGAGAAAATGTTACAAACGACATTGCAATTGGACTTAGAACTTCTGTAGATACTGCCGAGAAAATTAAAATTGAATATGGTTCCTGCATTCCAAACGAGGTGAATGACAGAGAGACTATCGATTTAAGCAGTTTCAGCAAAATTGATATGCAAAAGATTTCCAAGAGAAATCTTGTTGAAATTATTGAGGCTCGATATAGCGAGATTTTTATGCTCGTTAAAGAAGAGCTTTCAAAAATTCACAGGGATGGCATGTTACCGGCTGGCGTTGTGCTAACTGGTGCTGCTGTAAAAATTCCTGGCATTATTGATTTGGCGCGTGAAACCCTGAATCTTCCTGTCCAAATTGGTTTCCCTCAGAATTTCGAGGGAGTTGTGGACAAGATCGAAGATCCTGCTTATGCAACTGCGATCGGCTTGCTCATTTGGGGCAGCCGCTTTGAAGGACGTCCGTTTAGCCTGGGCCTGAAAGGTTTAAATCTTAAGAAAACCTTTTCGGGAATCAAGAACTGGGCCAAGCAGCTACTTCCGTAGTTCTTTTATTAAATTCTATTTTCTAATTTTCTACATCTTTTATGGACCAATCAAATCAGGGCACACATTCTTCGGGTCAGGGATCGTTCGGATCGGGACAAGGATCCCTTCGAAGTTTGTTTGCTGGCAAAACTTCTACTTTCAAAAAAAGACCATTGGCTTCTGTGGAAATGATTACCCCTGAGGTAAGCCCAGTAGCTGCATTGAAAGTTATCGGTGTTGGTGGTGGTGGTTGCAATGCTGTATCTCGCATGATGAAATCCGGAGTTAAGGGAATTGAATTCATCGCGATGAATACGGATGCTCAATCTCTTTATCACTGTGAGGCTCCGCTCAAAATTAACGTCGGAAAGGCTACAACTCGCGGACTTGGCGCAGGTGCAAACCCGGATATCGGCAGACAATCCGCAGAAGAGAGTTCTGAGGAAATCAAGGCCGCAATACAAGGTTCCGACATGGTTTTCATTACATGCGGACTTGGTGGAGGAACTGGAACTGGTGGAGCTCCAATCGTTGCAGAAATTGCAAAAGAACTTGGTATTTTGACAGTCGCCGTTGTTACAAAACCATTCTCTTTCGAGGGAATGAAACGAAAACAACAAGGAGAAGATGGCTTGGAAAATCTACGCGGAAAAGTTGATACACTTATTACAATTCCAAACGACAGAATTCTTTCCATTATTGATAAAAAGACTCCACTAGTTGAAGCATTCGCCGTCGTTGATGATGTTCTAAGACAAGGTGTTCAGGGCATTGCCGACATAATCACGGTTCATGGAATGATCAACGTAGACTTTGCCGATGTACGCACTGTTATGCAAAATGCTGGTTCCGCACTTATGGGAATTGGTTATGGTGCAGGCGAAAACCGCGCTTCGGATGCCGCTCATGCTGCAATCGAAAGCCCACTTTTGGAAATGGATATTGGTGGAGCAAAAGGTATTTTGTTCAATGTTACAGGTGGAAATGACCTTTCTATGTTCGAAGTTGATGAAGCTGCAAGAATTATTACAGAAGCTGCCGATCCGGATGCAACTATTATCTTTGGCGCTGTAGTTAATGATTCTTATACAGGTGAAATCAAGGTTACTGTTATTGCAACTGGTTTTGATGACAGCCGCCGCGAGAAACCTTCCTTCTTCCAACGTGAACATGCCGGACTTTCTCAATCATCATCGTCTTCGTCCTCTTCTCAACAACCAATGCAAAACAAGCCTACAGAAAGTGAATTTGATATTCCTGCCTTTATCCGCAAGAAAGTAGGATAAAAGTAGGGTAAAATGAAAGCGTGATAAAAGAGAGTCTTTACGAAAAATTCGTTAGTACACACCCGGCTGGGAATTTCTTCCAGTCTTTGGTGTTTGCTAAGTTCCAGGAAAAAATTCCATATCGCGGTAAAGCGTGGACGATTTTGGAAGGTGAGGGGACTGCGCAGTCTAGCTGCTTGGCTATCCGCCAAAAGCTTCCGCTTGGCTTCTGCAAGCTCTGGGTGCCATATGGTCCAATTGAGTTTAATGAGAAAATTTTTGCTGAACTTTTAAAAATTTCCAAAGGAACGCGTGCAATTTTTGCACGAATTGAGCCGGGCCTGGGCTGGCTTCCGGAATTTACAACGCGTTTAAAAAGCGATTGGAATATTGTCCCTACTCAAAAACGCTATACCCCGCAGCACACTTTAATTTTGGATTTAAATAAAACCGAGGACGAAATTTTGGCTCAAATGAAGCCAAAAGGCAGGTACAACATTAAAATTGCCGAAAAGCATGACATTAAAATTAAAGAATTTTTTGGCTGGGATGCTTCGGCGGCAAAAGATTTTGCTGCGTTCCATGACATTTTAAAAGAAACCAGCGCACGAGATGGTTTTGGCGTTCACCCTCAAATGTTTTATCAAAACTTGCTGGAAACTTTTGGCAAACAAAGCTCCTCTCTGTTTTTGGCTTACTATAAAGGTAAAGTGGTCGCTGGCTTAATCGCGATTTTTTATAAAGATTTCGCCACATATTATTACGGCGGCTCGGATTATGCGCATCGCAATTTTATGGCGCCTTACCTTTTGCAATGGCACGCAATACTTTCTGCAAAAAAGCGCGGCATGAATTATTATGATTTTTTGGGAATTGCGCCAGATGATTCGAAACCTCACGATCTTTCCGGCGTGACTCAATTTAAAAAGAAATTTGGCGGTCGCCAAGTGGCATATCCCGAAGCCTTTGACCTGGTATTTAGGCCGACGTGGTACAAAATCTTAAGTTCGATAAAGAAACTCCATTAACCCTTTATCTCTCTTTCTATTGCCGCCGGACTTAAATCCGACTCCATTCTGTCCACCATCAAAATCCCATCCAAGTGGTCGATTTCGTGCTGAATAACTCGCGCATTCATGCTGTGCAAATTTAAAACGTGCTCTTCGAAATGCAGATTGCGATATTTTACCGTTATTTCCGCTGCGCGCTTTACCGGCACAAACTTTTTTGGAATACTCAGACATCCTTCTTCGGCGCATACCATTTTCTCCGACACCTTTAAAATTTCCGGATTTATCATTGGAACTATCATTTCATTTTTAGTCTGAAAATTCATTCTAACTACAATCATTCTCAAATTTACACCAATTTGCGGAGCAGCGAGCCCGAGCCCATCACCAATCATCATGGTATCCATCATGTCCACCGCCAACTTTTTAATTTCCTTGTTTGCTTTTTTAATCGGCTTGGATTTTTTTCGCAAAGTCTCGTTATCTACGCCGGTCAAAATATTTAAGGTTGCCATACATCAAAATTATACCAGATTTTTTGGTCTAAGGACAGCCATTTAAGCCGTCTTTTCCTTTTTTTTCTTTTCCATCCATTCGATTTCGGCTTCTATAAAACCTTCCAAATCTCCATCCAAAACTTTGTCTGTTTGCGAAGTTTCATAGTCCGTTCGATGATCTTTTACCATTGTATATGGATGCAAAACATATGAGCGGATTTGATTTCCCCACGACATTTCCACTTTTTTGCCTTTTATATCTTTCATTTCTTTTGAATATTCTTCTTCGCGAATTTGTGCGAGTTTTGACTGCAAAATTTTCATGGCACGTTCGCGATTTTGAATTTGGCTTCGCTCGTTTTGGCAACTCACCACAATTCCGGTTGGAATGTGAGTTAGGCGAACCGCAGAACTAACTTTATTTACATTTTGACCACCTGCACCGCCGGAGCGGAATGTATCCATCTTTATTTCTTCGGGATTTATTTCCACCTCCGTGTCTTGTGGCACTTCCGGCATAATTTCTATTAACGCGAAGGAAGTTTCTCTGGAATGCTTGGAATTAAACGGAGAAATTCTCACCAGTCTGTGAACCCCGTTTTCGCCCTTCATGTAGCCATAAGCATACATTCCGGAAATTTGAACCGTCGCGCTTTTTAGCCCAACTTCTTCGCCCTGTGATTCATCTAATACTTCCACGGTATATCCGCGACGTTCGGCATATCTCATATACATTCTAAGCAAAACTTGCGCCCAGTCTTGTGCATCTTTGCCGCCCGTTCCAGCATGTACTGCCAAAATCACATTATTTTGATCATATTTCCCGGAGAAAAATGATTCTCGATTTAATTTTTCAAAACTTTTTTCCAGAGAGGCCACCATTTCGCGAAATTCCTTTGCGCCTTTTGGGTCTTCTTCCGGCTTCATTGTCGGCAAAAGTGCAGTTAGTTCATCCACGTCGCGTTTTGCATCTTCCCAATCTTTTACCAAGGTCTGTGTGTGGCTTAACTCTTGATTAATCGATTTTGCATGATTTTGATTGCTCCAAAATTCCGGCGCACTGGTGATTTCTTCCAGTTCCTGTATCCGCTTTTTTAATCTTGGAATATCCAAACAGTCCAGCCCGCGGAGTATTAGGCGATTTAGTTCTTCTAGCTTTGGTTTAAGTTCTTGCATGGACTTAAGGATACATTTAATGTGTGATATTGGCCAGCCCCGCTTGGGCATGGCACTCGCCTTAGCTCGACAATTGTTCTTCGTCGCCGATTTCTGTACCCTATCCCCTGTACATATTATGTCTCTCGCAAGAAAAATCTTTTCGAACACCGCTTGGCAGGTTATAGGGAAAGGTGTAACCGCTGTTCTTGGCATTATTAGTGTGAAGTTCATTACCAATTATCTTTCGCCTTCCACCTATGGCGAATATACGACTATTTATGATTACACTGCGCTTTTTGCGATAGTTGCGGACTTTGGGCTTTTTACAATTGCCGTGCGCGAGATGGCGCTTGGTGGCGAGAAGGGGATTGTTAAAAAAATCGTGAATAATGTTTTGTCGTTGCGTTTGGTTTTGGCGGTTTCGGCTCTTGGGCTTGGCACTTTGGCCGCGGCGCTTATTCCCGCTTATAAAGGCAGTCATATTCCATTTGGTGTTTTGATTGTTTCTATCGCGACAATAATTACGCTTATTGCGGGCACCATGTCTTCTGTCCTTCAATATTATTTAAAAATGGTGTGGGCTTCGGTGGCTTTAACAATCGGAAAAATAGTAACTGTCGCCTATATTCTTGTGGTTATTATTTATATTTTCCCAAAGGATCCAAATGCCGGATTTCCTCATCTGCTTTTTGCGTGGATCGTTGGCGGACTTGTGACAATTTTAATTACATATATTGCATCGAGCAGAAATATAAAAATTGCTTTTGAATTTGATTTTTCTTTTTGGAAAACCGTGCTTTTGAAAGCTCTGCCATATGGACTCGCACTTGTGCTTGGCACCATTTATTTCCGCATGGGAACGGTTATGCTTTCACTGTTTAATTTAAAAACCGATGCGGGTTATTATGGCGTGCCGCTGCGATTTCTGGAAATTCTACAAATTGTGCCGCATTATTTTATGAATTCCGTTTTGCCTATTTTGACAGTTAGTTTGCGTGAAGGTTCCGAGCGAACTTCTCGCATTTTAAAATATTCAATTAATTCTTTGGCTGCGTTGGCTTTTCCAATTTTTGTCGGTGGTTATATTTTAGCGTGGCCGTTAACTGCGGCAGTTAGCAGCCCTGATTTTTTAACGCATCGCGTTGGCGATAGTGTTTTTTATGGTTCCGATATGGCCTTAAAAATCCTTCTTGCCGCGATGGTTTTTACATATATTCACGTTGTTTTAAATTACGCGATTGTGGCTATGGGCCGCCAAGCTGAGCTGTTTTGGATAAATGGATTTATTGTGATTTTAAATGTTTCCATGAATTTATTTCTTGTGCCGAGATATGGATTTATTGGCGCTGCGGTTGCGGCGGTATCTTCGGAAGTTGTTATGCTTATTTTGCTTCTTTCTCGCGTGGTTCCTCGCATTAAAAATATTTTTGATTTTCCGTTTTTATTAAAAACTGTTTTCTCTTCAGTCGTGATGGGCGGTGTTTTATTTTTAATTTCCGATTATTTTAATCAATTATTATTTTCCAAGAGTCTGCTTGTACTCGTGCCTATTGGAGGGCTTGTTTTTGCCGTTTGCATGATTGCCACGCGTGCGCTTACAAAAGAAATGTTGGCACTAATAAAAAAGTCCGAACCGCC
>JBAYHN010000043.1:0-11719 GCA_041666125.1 Candidatus Altimarinota bacterium
ATGTGAGATTGTTCAACTAAAGAGCGACGAACTCGCTCAAAAAGCACCACATACCTTGCTCATTCTGGATTTAACAAAACCTCCGAGAATGTGTCCTTTACGAAATATAACGATGAGGCCTTTTTGCTATAACTGCTTCCCCTTCTTTTGTGTTTCTCTAATTATTTTTTGGCGATCAGCTTCTGCCGCGAACGGCTGAAGCGCTTCTACAAATGATCTAAAATATGCGCTTCGTTCGGGTGTAATATCTCCCGCGTTTGGCTGCACAAGAGCCATCTGGTGATGCAAAAGTTCGCTGGCACGGACTGGATCGGCACTTATTGCAACTTGAATCTGAACCTCGGTAAATTCGCTCAGCCTACCATCTTTAAAGTTGTAAGTTGAATCCTCAGCAGCCAAATCTGCCAGTTTATTGCGAAGGGTCGAAAAATATAGTCTTGGATCTCTTCTGCAATTTTCCGTAAAAACACGCCAATAAGAAGCTGTTTGCTCTGCGGCCTGATGTTCACGTAAAAGGTCCGGATTTCGCGTCATTGCCCATCTTTCTCCCGGAGAATGGTGACAATGTCTTGGTCCCATAACTTCAACTAGGTTAAAAACTAAACCCCTACGCTCACTATACTATAGATCGACGATTAGTCAACCTCACCCACTTTGACTTCACCTTATCAATCCTTATAATACTCCCGTTGTTTTTAATTCATTTACACCCCTTTTTATGGCTGATGACTTACGGTTAACGCGGAACATTGGAATTATTGCCCACATTGATGCAGGCAAGACTACGACTACAGAGCGCGTGCTTTTTTACACTGGCCGCAAACACAAAATCGGTGAAGTGCATGAAGGTGCTGCAGAAATGGACTGGATGGAACAAGAGAAAGAAAGAGGAATTACAATTACATCAGCCGCAACAACATGTTTCTGGACACCAACAGTTGGTGGCGAGAAATACAGATTTAACATTATCGACACTCCAGGACACGTGGACTTTACTGCAGAAGTGGAACGCAGCTTGCGCGTATTGGACGGAGGAGTTGTGGTTTTCGATGGCTCACAGGGAGTTGAACCACAATCCGAAACAGTATGGAGACAAGCGGACAAATATAATGTTCCTCGTCTTGCCTTCGTAAATAAAATGGACAAAACCGGCGCTGACTTTTACATGAGCTTGGATTCAATTCACGAGAGACTTTCCAAAGACGGAGTAGCAGTTCAATTGCCAATCGGTGCCGAAGAAACTTTCTCCGGTGTAGTAGATTTGATTCTACGCAAAGCTTATAAATTCGAAGGAGACAATGGTGAAAAAATTATAGAGATTCCAATTCCGGAAGATATGAAAGAAAAGGTTGAAGAATATCGTCACAAGATCGAAGAAAAAGCTGCAGAATTCGATGATCGATTAATGGAAAAATATGTAGAAGAAAAAGAAATGACTATTGAGGAAATTCACAAAGGACTTCGTACAGGATGCATTGCCGGCAAAGTTTTCCCGGTTTTCGCAGGAAGCTCATTAAAGAATACTGGAGTTCAGCTAGTTCTAGACTCCGTATGTTTCTATTTACCTTCACCTCTAGACACTCCACCAATCAAAGGAATTAATCCTAATACTGGAAAAGAAGAAGAGCGTCACCCAAATGAAAACGAACCTTTTTCCGCCTTGGCATTCAAAATTGCAACTGACCCATTCGTAGGAAAACTCGCATTCTTCCGAGTATATTCCGGGAAAATTGCCACAGGTTCATATGTTTACAACAGCACAAGTGAACAAAGAGAACGCGTCGGACGTATCGTTCGTATGCATGCAAATCACCGTGAAGAAATTAAAGAAGTTGGCGCAGGAGATATTGCCGCCTTAATTGGTCCAAAGCAGACATTTACAGGAGACACACTTTGCGACGATGCTCATCCAATTATTTTGGAAACAATTGAATTCCCGGATCCGGTTATTCACATTGCCATCGAGCCAAAAACAAAAGCAGACCAAGAAAAGATGGGTCTTGCTCTACAAAAATTGGCCGAAGAAGATCCTACTTTCCAAGTTAAGACAAACGAAGAAACAAATCAGACAGTTATCGGAGGTATGGGTGAATTACATTTGGATATCATTGTGGATCGTATGAAACGCGAATTTAAAGTTGAGGCTAATGTTGGTAATCCTCAGGTTGCCTACAAAGAAACTATTGGTCGCGAGGCAGAAGGAGAAGAAAAATACGTCAAGCAAACTGGTGGTCATGGTCAATATGGCCACGTACTTCTACGCGTTAAGCCACTTGAACGTGGAAAAGGTTACGAATTCGTTGATTCAATTATCGGCGGACGCATTCCAAGAGAATTCATTCCGGCAGTAGACAAAGGTATTAAAGAAGCTCTAACTCGTGGAGTTGTAGCAGGTTACCCATTGGTAGACATTCAAGTAGAACTTTATGATGGAAGCTACCACGATGTTGACTCTTCCGAATTGGCATTTAAGATTGCCGGCTCATTGGCATTCCAGGCAGCAACAAGAAGAGCTGATCCAGTAATTTTGGAACCGGTTATGAAAGTGGAAGTAGTAACTCCAGAAAACTTCTTTGGAGATGTAATGGGTAATTTGAGCTCAAGAAGAGGAGGAATTTATGAAACTGGAGATCGAGGCATGGCAAAATTCATCAAAGCAAACGTTCCACTTTCGGAAATGTTTGGATATGCAACAGATTTGCGCTCAATGACACAAGGTCGCGCATCTTATAGCATGGAATTTGGTTCATACGAAAAGGTTCCTGCAAGCGTTGCAGAAAAGATCAAAACCGCCAGAGGAACTGGTACCCAACGCGCCTAAAGGTGACTTTAAAAGGGCAAGAAAAGGGCAACATATTGGAAAAATCTCTAAAAATATCTTGCAAATCCCTTTTTCTTCCTCTAAAATCACTTCCGCGTGTAAGCTTAAATTACACAGCAATATTTCTACTTAACCTTTTATTTTTATGGCAGATCAAGTCAAGTTTGAGCGCACTAAGCCTCACGTCAACGTTGGTACTATTGGCCACGTAGACCATGGAAAAACAACTTTAACAGCAGCAATCACGATGGTTTGCGCTGCAAAATGGCCAAGCGCATCAAACAAATCAGTTAGATATGACCAGATCGACAATGCCCCAGAAGAAAAGGCACGTGGTATTACGATTGCAACTTCCCACCAAGAGTACGAAACTCCAAACAGACACTACGCTCACGTAGACTGTCCAGGACATGCCGACTACATCAAGAACATGATTACAGGTGCCGCTCAAATGGATGGCGCCATACTCGTTGTATCTGCTGCAGATGGCCCGATGCCACAAACAAGAGAACACATTCTTTTGGCTCATCAGGTTAACGTTCCAAACATCATCGTGTTCATGAACAAGATGGATATGGCCGACCCAGATATTGCCGAACTTACAGAAATGGAAATCCGTGAACTTCTAACAAAGAACGGATACCCAGGCGACAAAACACCAATCATCAAAGGTTCTGCTCTTAAGGCTATGGAAAATCCAAACGACCCAGAGGCTACAAAGCCAATCTTGGATCTTTTGGAACAACTGGATACATACCTTCCGGTTCCACAAAGACCTCTAGACAAACCATTCATTATGCCAGTTGAAGACGTTTTCTCAATCAAAGGACGTGGAACTGTTGCAACTGGAAGAATTGAACAAGGTGTTGTTAAGATTAACGAAGAAGTTGAACTTGTTGGTATTACAGCCACAAGAAAAACTGTTGTAACTGGAGTTGAAATGTTCCGCAAACTTCTAGACCAAGGACAAGCTGGAGACAACGTTGGTCTTCTACTACGCGGTATTGAAAAGGACGAAATTCAAAGAGGACAGGTTATTGCAAAAACTGGTTCTATCACTCCTCACACAAAGTTCGAATCTTCCATCTACGTTCTTTCCAAAGAAGAAGGTGGCAGACATACTCCATTCTTCAAAGGTTACAAACCTCAGTTTTATATGAGAACGACAGATGTTACTGGCAACATTGAACTTCCAGCCGGCACAGAAATGGTTATGCCAGGTGATGAGGTTAAGTTGGTTATAACTCTAGGAGTACCTGTCGCTATGGACGAAGGTCTTCGCTTTGCTATCCGTGAAGGAGGCAAAACGGTTGGTGCCGGAGTCGTAACAAAGATCATTCAATAAATTATTTATGGCCGCATCCAGACAAAAAATCAGAATTAAGATTAAGGCTTTTGACAGCAAAGTCATCGACGAGTCGGTGAAGTTGATCATCGAGACGGCCGAAAAGACTGGCGCAATAATTGCCGGTCCAATCCCCCTTCCTACTAAAATCGAAAAGTTCACTGTTCTACGTTCAACATTCGTACACAAGAACAGCCGCGAACAATTCGAAATGAGGACTCACAAACGTTTGATCGACATCACGGAATCAACTCCAAAAACAATCGACGCTTTGAGCAACTTGAGCCTTCCTGCCGGTGTCGACATTGAAATCAAAATGATTTCCACAAGCGACGAAGAAGCTGCAGCTGCGGTAAAATAATAAATTTAAAAAACCTTTTTAGGAATTCGTTCTTAAGAAGGTTTTTTTGTTGTCTAAATTAACTGCCTTTTTTAAGAGGGGCCAAAGGTTTTACCGCAAGGGCTCTCGGCAAATCAACTTCAATAAAAGGTCGGAGTGCTGCGACTATGTCTTCTTCGGTTTTTGCATCTTTAAAATTATTGGAGCATTTCTTAAGAGCAACCGTCATAGTTCTTGTGCAAACTTGAATTCTTAAAAGGGCGGCCAAGCAATGAAATATCCACCTTCCAGTTTTATAGGAATCAATTCTGCATCTATCCAAGGCGCCACAAAAATCATCAATAAATTTGCGCACAGGATTGTCGGCCAGAGCAAAACGATTCATTATAAACTGCATCATCATGTGGTTTTTCACATCAAAGTCCTCTTTTTCTATCTTCTTTAACCCTCCATCCAATATTATTGATCTAAAGGGAACCACCAATTTTTTACGAGTATCTTTTTTTCCGTCCGGTGCTTCAACTTCCATAGCGGGCATTTCATCTTCCTCATCCCAAGGAATTGACGTTAGCGGGATTTTTATCTCTTTCCCCTCATATTCCACCACATATGGCTCCATCAATTTCTCCAAATGCCAAAGTGTATGGCGCGGGTTCCCGTTGGTCCTAACCATATCAACCAATTTAGTTAACACCGGCAACATGCCAAGTCTGTAGTTGGCAACCGCATTATTAAAATGAGGATCCTTAGAATCCAACGCTCCGGAAATTAATCCGGCAGCTACCTCAAGTTCTTCTTCGTTTACAAAGCGCTCCTCCTCCACCGCAGAACCTTTTTCATATTCTCTAACAATAGACTGCCCATCCAGCGGGAATGGAATTGCCTTAATGCTAGCCATAAAAAGCTGTGCAATTTTTGCACGCACTTCTTCCCTTCCGGCCTCCAATTGACCAAAATCTCCCACAATTTCATCCTTCAAAATACTGTTTCCCCTTCCGATTAGCATCATTGCGGCCACAGCGTCGCGACGCGACAGGAGGTGCAATTGTGGCAAAGCCAGATTTGGCACAAATTCCCTATCTTCCACTGCCGGTTTACTGGGATCAAATTTATCTTCCAAGTCCCTTGGCTTAACACCTATTCCACCAAAAAAGCCTTCAAGAGTTTGGGCATCGGTTTGGTCTGGCCCGGAATGTAAAGTAGTCAGAGACATATATAGGTTAGTATGACAGTTTGCCCTGATTTTACGGCTCTGTCAAGCGATTAGTCCTCTGAGGGTTGACTTCCTATAAACTAATCTGTAATTTCTGTTTCGCACCTTAAGTAAAATTCGTGTTTCAAGCATGTTAGTTTGGAACTCAAGGCCCCCGCCAAGGCGGGGGGGAGAATTCTCCCACTAAGTCCAACAGTTTCAGGTGAAAAGTTTATTTCTTACCTCTAACCACTACTCTATGCCAGGTATATTGGGCCGAAAAGTCGGCATGTCACGTATCTTCCAAGACGATGGCCAAGTGATCCCAGTCAGTTTGGTAAGCTGCGCACCTAACACGGTGGTACAGCTAAAAACAAACGACAAAGATGGATATCCGGCGATAGTCCTCGGTTTTGAAGCATTAAAAAAACCAAGAAAGACAAAGAAATTCCGCTTCCTACGCGAGTTCCGCGTCGAGAAACCGGAAGAATTCAAACTTGGGGATGCAGTTACGGTAGAAACATTCAAAGATATTAAAGAAGTAAAGGTGAGCAGCGTATCCAAGGGTAAAGGTTTTGCCGGCTTTATGAAGAGGCACAACTTTGCATCCGGACCGGGAGGTCACGGAAGTCATCACCACAGAGAACCTGGTTCAATCGGCGCTCGTTCAAAACCTGGTAGAGTTTGTAAGGGTAAAAAGATGGCCGGCCACATGGGTTTCGAAAAAACTACTATCGAACATGTACCTCTGATGCTGGTTGATCTATCAAAAAACATTTTGGCCATTAAGGGTCCATTGCCTGGGCCTCGCGGCGGATTAATAGTAATTAAAGGCTACTAGAATCAAATTCTAAACTTATATGGAAATTAAACTTTATTCACAGGATGGAACCGAAAAGGACGCAGTAAAAGTGTCCGAAAGAGTGTTTGGCGCAAAAACGAACAAAGCTCTTGTGCATAAAATTATGGTTATGCAATTAGGTAACCGCAGAGCTGCAATTGCCCACACAAAGACAAAGGGCGAAGTAAGCGGTGGCGGCAAGAAACCATACAGACAAAAAGGTACCGGTCGCGCCCGTCAAGGTTCGACTAGAAATCCTCAATTTAGAGGAGGTGGTATTGCTTTTGGTCCACGCAACGTAAGAAATTTCGTAGTTCATGCTCCAAAAAAAGAACGCAGAAATGCACTATTTGGTGTTCTTTCCGATAAATTCAGAGAAGCTCATGTTTCCGCTCTTGAGAATTTCGCTTCAGACAAGGCAAAAACAAAGGACTTTGCTCAAATGCTAAAAAAACTTCCTTTCAAGAAGAGCGTTCTGTTTGTTCTTCCTGCTAAAAACGAAATGTTTGTACGAAGTTCAAAAAATATTCCAAAGATTAAATCTATCATGGTTAATTACCTCAATGTTGTTGACCTATTAAAATATAACGACATTGTGTTTTTAAAAGACTCTTTACCTAAAATTGAAGAAATATTTGTATGAAAACATTTGACGTTCTACTTAGACCAGTCGTTACAGAAAAAGCTACTTCCGGAGAAAAGGAAGGAAAATATCAATTTTTCGTTAGCAAGGATGCAACTAAAGTTGATATAAAGGATGCGTTCAATAAAGTTTATGGCGTCAAAGCTATAAAAGTAAATGTAATCAACACTGCCGGCAAAACAAAGATAGGTGCTGGTCGCCGGGAAGTACCAAAGAAAGCTGCATTAAAAAAAGTGGTAATCACAACAGCAAGCAAAAAAACACTTGATGTCCTAAAGCCTAAATTAAAGATTTAAATTATACACTTGTATGCCAATCAAAACGTATAAACCAACGACTCCGGGTCTACGCCAACGCGTTTCCCTCACATACGAAGAGATTACAAAATCTCGTCCAGAGAAACGTTTGTGCATAAGACTAAAGGAGAATGCTGGCCGCAACAATCAGGGAAGACTAACTGTTCGTCATCGTGGCGGTGGTAATAAAGTTTTGTATCGCATTATTGACTTCAGACAGACAGAGAAAATGAATATTCCGGGCAAAGTTACTGCGATTGAATATGATCCTTTCCGTCCATGTTTCATTATGCTCGTAACTTATGCTGATGGTGAAAAGAGATATCACATTGCTCCAGACAAAGTAACTGTTGGCACAAGCATTATTACGAAAGAAAAGGCTAAGATTAAAGTTGGTAACAGACTTCAGTTACAGAATATTCCAGTTGGTTTCGAAATCCACAACGTTGAAATTAATGCAGGCAAAGGCGGACAAGTTGTAAGAAGTGCAGGTTCCGCAGCAAGACTTATTTCTCTTGAAGGCAAATACGCTCAAGTAGAAATGCCTTCGAAAGAAGTACGTTTTGTCCACAAGCATTGCTTCGCGACCATTGGCCGCGTAAGTAATCCTGATTATAATCTCGTATGTCTCGGTAAAGCCGGACGTGCAAGATGGCTTGGACTTCGTCCAGAGGTTCTCGGTAAAGCTATGAACCCGATTGACCATCCACACGGCGGAGGTGAAGGTTGTACTCAGATTGGTTTGAAACATCCAAAAACTCCATGGGGAGGAATTGCCCTTGGTCACAAGACTCGAACGAGAAATAAATGGACAAACAGGTTCATTATTAAAACTCGTAAGGGTAAGCAGCTTATTAAAACTGATTGATTAACAGGCCACTTGGCCACTCAACTATGTCACACAGAAGTGCAAAAAAAGGTCCATTTATAGACGCAAAGCTAATGAAAAAAGTTGCGGCACTAAATGCTACTGGTCAGAAGAAAATACTTAAGACTTGGGCACGAAGCTGCCAAATACCTCCTGAATTCGTTGGTCATACATTCGGAGTTCACAATGGCAAGCAGCACACTCCGGTATATGTTACAGAAAACATGGTAGGACATAGACTTGGTGAATTCTCACTTACACGTAAATTTAAAGCTCACGGTGGAAAACTCGCTAGAGAAGTTGGAGCCGGATCAGCAGAAGGAGGCGCAGCACCAGCTGCAGCAGCCGGAGCACCGGGCGCAGCACCAGCCGCCGCAGCAAAACCAGCTGCTAAATAATTAAAAGCATATGAAAGCAATTAGACGCTATCTCAGAATCTCCTCAAAAAAAGTTAACCTCGTTGCAGGCCTTGTAAGAGGAAAACCGGTGCAAGAAGCTATTGAATTCCTACAGTTCACTCCTAAAAAAAGCGCAGGACCACTGATGGAAACAATTAAATCTGCATTGGCAAACGCAGAGCAAAACTTTAAGCAGAATAAGAAAGATTTATATGTAAGCAAGATCATTATAAATGAAGGAGCAACTCAAAAACGTTCAAGACCGGTTTCCAGAGGACGCTCTCACCCTATCTTAAAAAGAACTTCCCACATAAAAGTAGAACTTTCGGTATTGGCAGGTAAAGAAGATTCAAAAAAGAAGAAAGTAGTTGAAAAGCACACCGTAGAACCTGTAAAAGCAGTTGAAGCTCCTAAAGCTAAAGCAACTACAAAAGCAAAAGAACCTAAAACTTCTAAAAAATAATTTAAACACTCACGACAATGGGTCAAAAAATTAATCCAATTGGGCTCAGAATAGGAATCAACAAGACATGGGATTCCAAATGGTATGCAGACAAAAGACATTTTGCAAAAATCTTGCATAATGAAATAGCTCTTCGAAAAGCCATCATGGAAAAGCTTAAAGAAGCTGGCGTTTCCAAGATCGAATTTCAGAAAACTGCAAATCAGGTTGTTCTGAATATTCACACTTCACGTCCTGGAATCGTAATTGGCAGCCAAGGTGCCTCTATCGATAACTTGAGAAAATATCTTGAATCAAAGTTCCACGAGAAGTTTGCGATTAATATTAAAGAGATCAAGAAACCTTACCAAGATGCTGCAATTATTGCTGAATTGGTAGGCAAACAGGTAGAAAAGCGCATCCCTTACAGAAGAGCATGCAAAATGACAATCGAACGCTGCATGGAATCCGGAGCGAAAGGAGTTAAAATCAACATGGCAGGACGTTTGAATGGAGTTGAAATTGCAAGAACTGAATTCTTTGCCGCCGGCAAAATCCCCCTTCAAACTCTTCGTTCAGATATTGATTATGCCTACTTCCGAGCAATAACAACTTACGGAACAATCGGAGTAAAGGTTTGGGTTTATAAAGGAGAGTTATTCAATTAATTAAATAAAAAATGTTCACACCTACAAAGACCAAATTCAGAAAATGGCACAGACTAAGAGGAAGTCAGTATAAAGTTGCAACTTCCGGATCACGTCTTGCATTTGGAAACTTTGGACTTAAATCTGTTGATGGAGGAGAAATTACATCACGTCAGCTAGAAGCAGCAAGAAAAACTGTTGCTCATGCATTAAAACGTGGAGGCAAGATCTGGATCAGAATATTCCCACACAAACCAATTACCAGAAAAGCAGCTGAGGTTCCTATGGGAGCCGGAAAAGGAACTGTTGAGTACTACTGCGCAGCTATAAAAAAAGGCCACATGCTTATAGAAATCGATGGTGTAACCGAAGAACAGGCACGTGAGGCTCTAAGGCTTGCAGGTAGCAAACTCCCGGTAGTAACAAGATTTGTAACTTCAAAAATTTAATTAAACTATATGTTCACAGTTGAAGAGATAAAAAAATTGTCAGAGAAAGATCTTCTCGAAGAGATAAGAAAATCAAAGTTCGAACTTCTCAAAACAAGACTAGGAATTTCTTCCAGGCAATCAAAGGAGACTTCCAAACTCAAGGAATTACGAAAGTATATTGCAAGAATTAAGACTTTCAAACGCATGCTTAAAATAGAGCAGGCTCCAGAAAATCCTAAAAGTGATGTAATAAAATAACCTAAAATACTATGAGAACCAAAAAAGGAACAGTTATCAGCTCAAAGATGAATAAGACTATAGTAGTAAGTGTTAACTCTCAAAGAGCTCATCCTAAATACAAGAAGTTGTTAACTACATCCAAGAAATTCTACGCAGATAGCCCGGAAAACAAGTTCAAAGAGGGTGACCAAGTAACTATCTACGAAACACGCCCATTATCAAAGCTTAAGAGATGGACAGTAGTCCCCCCTCTGACCAAGCCCTAAGGGGCGGGTGCCAGTCCCCAAGCGGGGGCGGCCAAATAATTATCTAAAAAAACCATGATTCAACAAGTTAGTAGGCTAGTAGTAGCAGACAATTCAGGCGCAAAGCTCGTGAAGTGCATAAAAGTTCTTGGTGGATCAAGAAGACGTTATGCAACAGTCGGCGACTTGATCGTTGTATCAATCAAAGAAGCTGCTCCTCGTGGCCAAGTTAAAAAGAAAGCAATCGAACGCGCTGTAATTGTTCGCGCCAGAAGAGAAATTCACCGCAAAGATGGAACACACATAAGATTTGATGACAATGCATGCGTAATAATTACAAAAGATGGCGAACCAAAAGGTACACGTATATTTGGCCCAATCGCACGTGAATTGCGTGACAAGGGCTTCCAAAAAATTGTTTCTTTAGCTCCAGAAGTATTATGAAAATCCACTTAGACGACAAAGTTATGGTGATAGCCGGAAAATACAAAGGTAAATCCGGAAAAGTGATGCGTACTTATCCAAAAGCTCACAGAGTGGTCGTGGAAAAAATTAACCTAATAACACGCCACATCAAGAAGAAGCCTAATCAGCCTGGACAAAAAATTCATTACGAAGGCAAGATCGACGTTTCGAATGTTATTATCCTCTGCCCTCACTGTGAGAAACCAACACGCGTAAGCCACATCAGGTTAGACTCCGGCAAAAAACAACGCGTTTGCAAGAAATGTAATCAAAGTTTAGATAAAGTGGTTGAAACTAAAAAAACCACCAAGAAACGCTAAAAAATAATATATGAAATCTTTACAAGAAATCTACAAAGAGAAAATCGTCCCTCAGCTTATGAAGGATATGGGCATAACAAACCCAATGGCAGTGCCAAAGCTCAAAGCTGTAAGCATTAACGTTGGCATTGGTAGCCACGTTGCTGCTGGCAAAGATCATGAAGAAATAGTTAAAAATATCATTG
>JBAYHN010000044.1:0-11698 GCA_041666125.1 Candidatus Altimarinota bacterium
CGCGGGTTACCGAATGTTGGCTTATAACTTTCTTTTTTAAGATTGGTGGGGCGATTGGCTGGACAGTAATAACGGCTGCGTTTGTATCCAAGTATGGAATTGCATTCTTGCCTGCGCTTTTTATATTGAATGCAATTTTGATAATGGTTAGCACCTTTGTTTTTGAAAAATTCATCATGCGCATAAAACGTGAAGTGCTTATGATCTTGATGCTTCTTTTGGGTGGCATTTGTTTGTTTTTCGCCACATTCCTGTATTCAAAATCCCCTGCTGTATTTTTCATTTTAATAATTATTGCCGAATCGGTGTTTTTTGCCCAGTTTAACGTATTTCTCCCGATTCTAGTTGGAGATAAATTTACTCCCCTTGAAAGTCAAAAAACATTCCCGTTTATTGAATCTGCCGAAACTTTTGGTGGAATGATAGGCGGTGTATTGGTTGGAATTTTTGCATCCAGAATACCAATCCCTTGGTTTTTATATTTGTGGATTTCTTTCTTGGCTTTTGTTGTTTTGGTTTTCATAATGACAAACTATGCAAAGAAGTCTTTGCCTCCACTTCCTTTTAGGGTTAATTCCGAAGAAAGAAAAATCGGCAAGAAAGATCAAATAAAACAAATTTTCGCCAGCATAGGCAAAATGCCGTTTTTAAAAGGGCTTATTATGATCGTTCTTCTTCAATGGGTGTTTATGAATATTTTGGAATTTCAATATACAAAGGCTATTGAACAGACGATTACAAATCAAAAAGAAGCAACGATTGTTCTTCATCCGCAGATTGGCGAGAGTTTAAAAGCTTCCGTACTTGGTGCGCAGGAGGTTAAAACTATAGAATCTACGCTTCCGCAACAGGTTGATATTCAAAGGTCCCTTACCCCTGAGCAGGAAGAAATGCTCACTCAAAAACTTGGTACTTGGAAAGGTTTGTTTCATGCTGGAGCGCTCGTTGCACAGATTCTTTTGGCTTCAAGATTTATAACTTCGCTGGGCGTTGTTGGAAGCATGTTATTGCATCCGATTATTATGCTTATGAGCCTAGTTGGAATGTTTTTGAAATTCGGTGTTAGTTCTTCGATCATTACAAAAATGAGTTTTGACGTTACCAATGTTGTGCACAAAAATGCATATTTTACTTCTCACTATGCTTTGCCAAAAACAGTTCGCGATCAAGCTGCGGAATTTTTGGAAGGAATGGTAAGGCCTATGGGAACGGTTATTGGAATGTTGTTTTTAATTGTTTTGCAGATATTTTTTGTTGGTAAAGAGCTTACAATGTGGATTCATATTCTTATGGTGGCTTTGATGTTTTGTGTTTTGTTTGCCACGATAAAATTGCAATCTAAATACACTCAAATTTCGCGCGATCAATTATTTTCTAATTTGGCTTATCCGGAAAAAATAAATGCAATTGAGATTTTAGCGCAGCGCGGACACCAAAATGCGCCTTCTATTCTTGCTGAAAAACTTACCGAGGCTTTAAAAAAGGAAGAATCTTTGGATAAAGAACATCCTTTTGTTCGCATAAAACTTTTGAATGCCCTTGGCCAGTGTCACGATTCCAAAACTCTGCCGGAAATCCTGGAAACTTTGCACGATAAAGATACGGAGGTGCGTTTGGAAGCGGCTCATGCGCTTATGAATTTTTATGACATTGGTGAACAATTTTATACACAGGCCTTTTCCCGTTACAGGATGATTGAAATTCTAAAAGAAGTTTTTAAATCGGAAAAATCTTCATCTGTTAGAAGCGCGATTATAAGGGTTTTCTCCGTGCTTAGACAATCTGACGTTGTGCCTTTTTTGCTGGAAGTTTTAAAGGAAAATACAGAGGCGCGTGCCGATTGTATTTTTACAATTGGCCTATTTAAAGACCCGACGGCTGCATATTACATTGCTCCATATCTTTATGATTCAAACGCTCTTGTTAAGGCCAGTGCAATAATCGCATTGTGGCAATTCCCAAAGTATAAAAATACACTTGAAGGTGGACTTACCGAATTGCTTGAAAGTAATGAGCCAGAAAAATTGAAGGCCGGAATATTTGTTCTTGGCGAACTTGGATTGCAACGAAAGAGAGTTCTTTTGGATGCCATAAGGTATGGTGACGCGGAAACGCAACTGGAAGCTGCCTTTGCCCTAACAAAATGTGGTGATGCGACAGGATTTAATATATTGCTGGAAAAACTGCTTTCTTTCTCTGCAGATCAATTCGAATCAATGCGAAGGTTTTTGCATAGGCTTACTCCAAAGGCCAGAAGGATGGTTGAGCATGCTCTGGTTTCTGTTATTTCCGATAAACTTAATATCTTAATGCATGAATCGCCAGGCAAGTGTTTGGATGAAATAGATCCGGAAATTTTGGAGAAACTGCGCAGACTTTATAAATTACTCGATCAACACGAAGAGCTTTGTGCCATAGAAGAGGCTTTGGCTCAAAGGCTTTATACAGAAAACAAAATTTCACCTCAGGCTTTACCATTATGATAAAATAACTTTATGGGACTTTTGACTTTAAAATTCACAACGGACGTACGCGACAATGATTATGAAGTGGTAGAGTTTTATGGTGAACTTGATCAGTCGACAATAGGAAATGCCGAAAAGATGGTTTTTGAACTTTTGGAAAAATATGACCGCAAATTTTTAATTTTTGATTTTACAAATCTTACTTTTACAAATAGTGAGGGAATTGGATTTATAGTTGATGTAAACACTAAACTGGTTGATAAGAAAAAACAGCTTATATTGTGTGGTTTAAGGCCGAATGTGGCTGAGGTTTTGGAGGCGATGGGTGTGCCAAAACTTTTTCATGTGTTTTCTAAAATAAATGAAGCAATAAGTTTTACAAAACAATAATTATGGATTTTTTTAGACGAAGTATTGCGAAAAAAGCTTTTATAACACTGTTTATTGGGTTTCTCATATTTTCTGTTTTGAAGTATTTGGGACGCGATTATATTGATGCGAACTTTAATGGATATGGTGATTTTGTACTTTATTTTTTGCTTTTTGTTTTTGCGTTCGCGGTTTTTGTTTTTATTATTCATTTGCCTCTCTCTAAGGTTTTTATCCAGATGAAGGCTCTTTTGACCAGTCGTCCATATAAGAAGATTTTTACGCAAAGGGTTGATGAAGTTGGCGTTCTGGCCCATTTTTTTAACGAAGTTACAAAAAATATGGAGCGTCTTTCTCTTGATATGGAAGAGGGCCGACGCATGTCTAAGGAACTTTCGGTAGGTAGCGATATTCAAAAGAAAATTCTGCCAACTCAGATGCCTCAAATACCGGGTCTTTTAATTCATGGTAGTACAAGACCGGCTTCCGAGGTTGGCGGAGATAGTTTTGACATCAACGATGTGAATGGAAATGTTTATGTTTATATTGGTGATGTTACCGGTCACGGGCTTCCTGCCGGACTTATTATGGTGATGGTAAACACTTTAATAAGGACTTTTAGCGAGGTTTATCAAAATGGATATGACATTATCGTTAATACAAACAGAATTCTAAAACAGCGAATTGAGCCACGCAGGTTTATGACGTGTGTTTTGCTCCGCTGGAATTTGCAGGATCAAAAAATGTATTACACCGGTGCAGGTCACGAGCACATTATGATTTTCCATAAGAAACAGGGTGTGTGCGAAGTTAAACAAAGCGGAGGAATTGCACTTGGAATGGTTCCGGATATTTCTAAAATTATTAAAGAAGAACAAATTCCACTCGAATCAGGTGATTTTGTGATTTTATATTCGGATGGAATTACCGAGGCAAAAAATATGCAGGGTGAAATGTTTGGCATAGAACGCCTAAAAAACACTATTTCTCAATATTCAAATGCAAATACCCCGGAAGAATTGTTTGTGAATATTTCTAAGGAGTTCGGAAATTTCGTTGGTCAGCAAATTCAAGCTGACGATATCACTCTAATAGCGCTTAAAAAGCTTTAGAGCGATGATTGTCAGCCAATCATATTTCCAGTATAATCTAAGTAGATATGGATCAGTCGTCAAGTCCTCAATCAAGAGAAAGGTTAGAGTCCCGTGGGGCGGAGACTGTTCGCCTTCATGAACAGGCCGAAAAGCCCAGTGCCGCCAAAGAAGCAGGTAAAAAAGCTTCTGATGTTTTGGGTGCCAATTCAGTTGATAATGCGGAATCTCAAGATGGTGCAGAAGCAATAGATGGAAAGATTTCGGAATCTGCTGGAGAGGACAAGAGTAAGTATGCAGCAGGGCAAGGTAAAGCAAAACGCACAGATGACGAAATTGAGGCTATTCGTGCAAAGCTACTGGCGGCAATTCCTCCAAGAGAAGTAATGATAAAACAGATTACGAAAAAGCTTAGACAAGAAGAGAAAAAGCTCACTAAAGAATTTGGAAAACTGAGCAAGACTGCTCATAAAAATGCATTCCAGCTGAATATAGTGGTTATGCAGCTCAGAAAAGTTAAGGATTATTTTGCCATTCTTGCACACGCAACTTACGAACTCATCAAGCACTTGTGGCTCAAGATTGTTCATGGGGTTTAGTTGGTGGGTATTTTTTAGACAAGGTCTGTTTTTTGTGATACTTTAGCCATACCTTGGAATTAACCAACTCACAAAAAACGTTGATTTCAGAAATTCGCGCCCTAAAGCGTGCGAAGAATGCTATTTTGCTATGTCACAACTATCAGCGTCCGGAAATTTACGAAATTGCCGATTTTATAGGTGATTCGCTTGAACTTTGTCGAAAAGCAAAAGATTCGAAGGCTAAAGTCATAGTTTTTTGCGGAGTTTATTTTATGGCAGAGAGTGCTGCAATTTTAAACCCGGGAATGAAGGTTATTATCCCCTCCCTTGGTGCCGGTTGCGCTTTGGCAGACATGATTACCGTGCAAGCCCTAAAAGCCAAGAAAAAGAAGTATCCCGACGCTGCAGTGGTGTGCTATGTGAATTCTACGGCTGCTGTTAAGGCGGAATGTGATGTTTGCTGCACTTCTTCCAATGCCGTAGAGGTTGTGCGTGCTATGCCCTCAAAACGCATACTCTTTGTGCCGGACAAAAACTTGGCGAGGTTTGTTGCTGAGCAGGTTCCGGAAAAAGAAATAATCCCGTGGGAAGGTTTTTGCCCAATTCACCAAAGGCTTACCGCAGAGCAGCTTTTGTTGGCAAAGGCTTCATACCCAAAGGCAAAAGTGATAGCTCACCCGGAATGTATTGATGAAGTTCGCGAAATGGCAGACTTTGTAACTTCCACAAGCGGAATGATGAAAATTGCGAAAGAATCGGATGCGGATGAGTTTATTTGCACTACGGAATGTGGAATGGTTTCTAGAATGCAAAAAGAAATGCCAAATAAAAAGTTTCATACTCTTTGCAGCGTTTGTTTTAGTATGAAAAAGAATACGCTGGAGAATGTGTTGGAATGTTTGCAGACGGAACAATATGAAGTAAAAGTGCCGGAAAACATTAGGGTTAAGGCGTTTGCGGCTTTTGAGAAAATGTTTGATATAAGCGAAAAATCATCAAAATCAAAGAGCGCAAAATTAAAATCATCATGTTCATGAAAGATATATTGGGGCTAAAAACTCATTGTCAGTCGCAAGAGCTTACTATTTCAAATCCACGATATAAAGCGTGGGTCGAGAAATTTACATTCGATGAACTGGAAAAAGATTTGGGCATTTTTGACATTACTACAAAAGTCAGTCTCGAGAATAAAAAAGCCAAAGCGGTTATTTTGGCTAAAGAGAAGGGAATATTCGCTGGTAGGCAAGAAGTTGAATTCTTTTTAAGGGGTTTTAAGTCTGTAACTTATAAATTCAATAAAAAAGATTCTCAGGTTTTAAATAAAGGTGAAATAGTGCTCGAACTAAGTGGGCCAATTTTTGATTTGATGAAAATAGAAAGAATAATTCTTAATTTAATTGGTAGAATGAGTGGAGTGTCTACCTTGACTAGTCGACTAGTCAAAGTGGCTAAGGTGGCCAATTCAAGCGTATTAATAGTTCCAACGCGCAAGACTTTGTGGGGACTTTTAGATAAAAGGGCGTGCGCGCTGGGCGGAGGTGGAACTCACAGACTTGCATTGGATAATGCCGTTTTAATCAAGCACAATCACATAAAAGCCTCGTCCGTCGGTTTTGAAAAGTTCTTGATAACTGCGTTATGCGGATTTATAAAAATGCAAAATCCAAATATTAAATTCTTCGAAGTGGAAGTTGCAAACGGCAAAAATGCTTTAATTGCAGCCAGAATTTTTGCTGATGCAATAAATGTTGGAGTCAAAATCCCCTTCGTAATTATGTTCGACAATATGAAGCCGCAAGAAATTAAAAAGACGCTTAATGAAATTAAAAAAGAATATCCTGATGATTGGAGCAAAATAATATTTGAAGCTTCCGGCAGAATAAATGCAGAAAACATGCGCGCTTATGCAAAAACCGGAGTAAATATTCTTTCTCTCGGAATGCTAACTCACAGCGCCAAAATGCTGGATTTTAGCATGAGAATCGCGTGAAACCCTAATATCCCATCAAATGTAGGTGCACGTGAAATACCACTTGTCCTGCCTCTTTGCCTACGTTAAAAAGCAATTTGTAGCCTTTGCATTCCAACTTAACCGCCAAATCTTTCGCAGTCTTAATCAGATGTCCAATTATCTTTTCGTCCCCTTCCACCATATCCGCAATCGTGGATATGTGTTTTTTGGGCACAAGCAAAACATGTATTCGCGCTTTTGGGTGAATATCATCAAAAGCCATGCACACATCATCTTCGTGCTGAATTTTTCCCGGAATTTGTTTCTCAATTATCTTGCAGAAAAGACAGTCATCCATGAGCACACTTTACCACGCAAGACTGTGATTTTCCACTTGAGAGTTTATTGGTTAAGCAGCTACCTTCTTGCTTTCGTCCAAAGAGTAAACAGCACGTCCAACACGAACGAACTGAGCGTTCTTTTGAAGATTTAGAGAGATTGTTCCTTTCTTAACTTGTCTCTGCTTTAAAACTCCGGCAATGATTTCTTGTTTGCTCATCGGGCTCTTTTTGCGTAGCAAATCTTCAATAACTTCGGATACTGTTCCTTTTTTGTAGCCCCATTCTTTTAGTCCATAAAGGCCACGGCCAACAAGTACAAAATGTTCATCGCGGATCAATTCATTGTGAACAGCCTGTGTAGTTACAAGTTTCTTGTCGAATCCGGATTCTGTAATTTTGTTTGCAATTTCAACGAAGTGCATAGGTTTGCCACCGCGTTTTAGAACAATATAAGCCTTATCACGAATTGATTTTGGATTGATGTGTCTCCAGCTCATAAGTCCAATTCCCTCTTTAACTCTCTTAAATCTTACGTCGATTGCCATTAATGAATGTAATGTCTCTTTGGCAAATGTTTTTCCTTTTTCTTTTAATTGCAATTCAAGTTCGATTACAAGTTCTGCAGTTGGAACTACATCTTTCTTCTTTAAAAGAAGAGTGTGTGCCAATTCGCTAACTTCTATCAATTCACTTTCGGCAATTGATTTGGTCATCCAGAAAGGGTGGAACAAGCCGTTTTTCTCGCCATAAGTAAAGTCGTGGCTAATTGCCAATGCCAACTTAGAAATGTGAGCGTCAACTTCGGAGCTTGAATAAATTCCTTTTAGCACTTCGCTTACCAATTCGTTTTCCACGCAAAGATTTCCGCGACCGGAAAGAATTTCACGAGCAAGTCGGCTGATTTCGGAAAGCTTTGTGTTTTCCAAAGTTCTGCGAAGCTTGCTTAGCGCAATTTTTTCGATTTGACGAATACGTTCACGTGTTACAGAAAACTGCTGGCCGATTTTTTCCAGAGTTTGCTTTGGTTCGTTGTTTAAACTAAAGCGTTTGATGATTACTTCTTTTTCTTTTGGTGTAAGAACCAAGAAAATATCTTCGAGGATTTTTGTAAGGTCCAATTTTTGGGATGAATCGTTTTGAATTTGGCTGCTCATAAAGGTAAATTGATTAAAATGTTGTTATTTTTTTAAAGGCAATAGTTAAGTTATTCATTTTTCACTTAGTAGTCAAGCAAGAAAGTTGAAATTCATGCAAGATTATCGTTTGTTCTTAAAAGGAGTACATTCTAAACGCTCTTCTGGTGATTGTCAATAGCGAAGTTTTTACCTTAGAATGGGGCTTTTTTCAGGAGAGAATGTTAAATTTTGCGTTTCAGGTGGAATTTACGAAATATCATTTAGGTGGGGGTAATCTTAAATATTCATGTGTTTTGCTATACTTTCATAAAATATGAAAAAACCGACATATAAGTTGGAAAAAGCTTTGGAAAAAGATGGGCACTTTGTAGTTGGAGTTGATGAAGTCGGTTGTGGCTGTTTGGCGGGACCGGTTCTTGCCGTTGCTTTTCATTTGCCGCTAAATGCGGGAATTTCGGAAATTCATGATTCAAAATTATTGAGTGCAAAAAAAAGAGTAGAGATAGTGGAAAAAATTATTAAAAAGAGACTCAAATGGACGGTTGGAATTGCAACTCCGCAAGAAATTGATCGCTTGAATATAAGACAAGCGAGTTTGCTGGCGATGCGACGTGCCGTGGAGGCTTTTGAAGGCGCAACGTTTGTTTTGGTGGATGCGTGGACTATTCCGAATTTAAAAATTCCACAAAAAGGCGTAATTCATGGTGATCAAAAAATAAAATCGGTTGCCGCTGCTTCCATAATTGCAAAAGTTATTCGTGATTATTTGATGGCTGAGTATGATTTGGATTATCCCGGATATGGTTTGGGTAAGCATAAAGGTTATGGGACAAAGGAGCATGTTTCCGCTCTGGAAAAGCTTGGGCCGAGTGCAATTCACAGGATGACTTTTTTAAAGAATTTAATTAAGATTTAGCTAATGGGGAAATTTGGAATAAAAGAATCCGTTGTAGTGGGGCTACTTTCACTGTTGCCATCTGGAGTGGATGCTCAAACAAAAACGCCACCAGTCAAATCTAAACCGGTTATAGTAGAAGAAGTGCCGAAAGCGCTTTTGGATGAGTGTGCTGGTTTTGCAGATAGGGTCGCAAGACTGGTTTATGAATTTACTGTGATAGAACAGACTATGCGAAAAGATCCCCCAAGGTCACCAATGCCGGCCGAAGCTGTTAGGTTAATGGCTGAGATGAAAGAAACGGAGGCACGTGAAGGTGTATATATAGACTGCCTGTTGGCCGGTGGCATAAATAAAATGGGGAAAAGATAGAAGGAGTTTTTTTTAGCGAATAATTAAGGTAGTATAGGGCCACGTTAATTGCCCAGGTGGCGGAATTGGTATACGCGCTAGCCTTAGGAGCTAGTGCCGAAAGGCTTGCGAGTTCGAGTCTCGCCCTGGGCACCATTAAATTTATGGGAAATATCGAAAGCATGAAAATCTTCGTTGTGGTAAAAGCCCACGCGAAAGAAGATTCCGTTGAGAAGATTGATGCGCTCAATTATAGAGTGAGTGTTAAGGCTCCTCCTGTGGATGGTAAAGCTAACGAAGCGGTTGAGAAATTAATGGCTGATCTTTTTAATGTTCCGTCAAAACTTGTGAGAGTTCTAAAAGGTCATACTTCAAAGAAGAAAATCGTTGAAGTTCGCTTTTAGATGACTAAAAACTAGGTTGAACTGTGAGGCTAGGCTTGATACATTAAGCTGGTATATGAACGAGTCTCAAATAGTTAGGAAAACGGAGCGCGAAGTGCGCAAAATGGACCAAATTTTGGAAAAGCTAAAGCGTATAGAGCTTCAGGAATTTACTAATTATCTTCATTCCCCATGGCGAATTATGTGGGCTAATTTTTTGGCGGGCACTTCTCGAGGGCTTGGATTTATAATAGGTGTTTCTTTGGTTATAACACTTGTTGGATTTGTTTTAACGAGAGTTTTGAGTCACATGCCTTTTGTTGGAGATTTTTTTACTGCTGTAAATATTTGGATCCAGTCTGTAGTTGGTCAGACCAAACAATAGAATTTTCAATTTAAAACGCAAATAACATGTCGTTTGTTCATCTTCATAATCACACTCACTATTCCCTACTAGATGGGCTTTCTAAGCCAAAGGATTGTGTGAAAGTTGCGCATGAGCAAAAAAGTCCGGCAATCGCGATTACAGACCACGGCAATATGCACGGTGTTGTTGAATTTTATAAAGTGGCAAAAGAAGAAGGCATAAAACCAATTCTTGGCTGCGAAGTTTATGTTGCGCCGGATGGAAGATTTAAAAAAGAGCCCGGAACTAAAATCCATCATTTAACTCTTTTATGTGAAAACATGGAGGGTTACCAGAATTTAATGACGCTTGTGAGTAAGGCAAATTTGGAAGGCTTTTATTATAAGCCGCGCATTGATCATGGGCTTTTGAAAGCTCACAGCACGGGACTTATTGGGCTTTCCGGTTGTATGCAGGGCGAAGTTGCGCAGGCACTTTTGAATGGGAATCAGGCAAAAGCTGCAGAAATAATAAAGATGTATCAGGATATATTGGGTAAAGAAAATTTCTTTTTGGAAGTGCAAGATCATCCGGAACTTTCGAACCAGATAGTGGTTAATCAAGAAATGTTGAAGATTTCGGAGATGACGGGTGCGCCTCTTGTTGGAACCAACGATAATCACTATCCGCGAAAGGAAGATAGTGGCGTTCACGACATTTTGATTTGTATTCAGACGGGCAAAAAAATAATGGATGCCGATAGAATGCATTATGTTGGTGATTATTCCATTCGCAGTCCGGAAGAAATGAAGTCGGTATTTAAGGATTTCCCTGGGGCTGTTGAAAATACCCTAAAAATAGCTGAGAGGTGCAACGTGGAAATTAAATTTAAAAAGAATCTAATTCCAAGTTTTAAAACTCCAAATAGCATTTCGGCACAAGAATATTTGCTTGAGCTTTGTGAGGTTGGTTTAAAAGAGAGATATGGCGAGGAAATTTCGGAAGATATAAAGAAAAGGCTTGAGTATGAGCTTGGGGTTATACATAATTCCGGTTTTGATACTTATTTTTTGATAGTTAATGATTTTGTTAGGGCTGCCAAAGAAAAAGGTGTGATAGTTGGGCCGGGTCGTGGTTCTGCGGCCGGTTCGCTTGTGGCTTATTGTTTAAAAATTACAGATGTAGATCCACTTAAATATGGATTGCTCTTCGAGCGTTTTTTGAATCCTTCTCGCGTATCGATGCCCGATATTGATATAGATTTTGATGATGAGCGCAGAAATGAGGTTTTGGATTATGTCGTTGAAAAATATGGTCGCCAGAATGTTGCGCAGATTATAACTTTTGGAACAATGGCTCCGCGTGCGGCCGTTCGTGATGTTGGCCGCGTGCTTGGCTATCCATATGGAGATGTGGATCATTTGGCAAAGCTGGTTCCCCCACCCTTGCAGGGCAAACATGTGCCACTTAAAACATCGGTTAAGGATGATCTTGAACTCAAAAAACAATATGAGACCAATGAAGATTCAAAGAAAATTCTTGATAATGCAATAAAATTGGAAGGAACCGTGAGGCATGCAGGAACTCATGCGTGTGCCGTTATTATTTCCGAAGAACCGCTAAGCAAATACACTCCACTGCAAAGATCAACCAGTGACGAGGGCGTTATTACTCAATATTCCATGAAGCCGCTCGAAGAACTTGGTCTTTTGAAAATGGACTTCTTGGGTCTTAAAAATCTTACAATAATAAAACATGCGCTAGAGACAATCGAAAGAAGAAATGGCGC
>JBAYHN010000045.1:0-11148 GCA_041666125.1 Candidatus Altimarinota bacterium
ATTTGGAACGGTAAATGCCGGTTCACGCGCAAATTGTGCCGGCGGTGCCGGAACGGGTTGCATTAAAATTGGTGGGACAAGCGGCAGTACGCTCACCGATGGCGATATTACAGCATGGACAGCTACATCGATCACAATAAATTCTTTGACCAATGTGGCTTCTTATGGAGGTACAGGTTCAAGTGGACTTGTTGTTTATGCCGCAGGCAACGCTGATCCAACTTTATTGGATTTTTATTATTATCCAAATATTACAAGTTTGACTGTGCCGACTGCGATTTCGGATGCTGCCCGCGAATATGATTCGAGTGATACGGACGGTATAATCACAATTAACGGTAATCATTTTGGAACAGCTGGCTCGGTGACTGTTTTTGGCACAACTGCCACTCAGTCGGGCGGATGCTCGTTCGCCGACACATGCGTTGCAATTCAAATCCCAGCCAGCATTTCCGACTCTACAAATTCGGGCAATATTATTTTAACAAGGTCCTCACCGGCCGACAGCAAAACAGAAACAAATTCATTTAGAATTTTGCCGCGAATAACATCCAACACACCAACAGCAGGCGCAGTGGGCACGAGAGTTAAGATTGCAGGAAGCCATTTATGCCAAAGTGGTACATGTCCGGTTTCGCCAAATCGCTCAAATTCAGCCGACAATGTTAAATTTGGTTCCACTCAAGCATCCGATAATGATTTTGTAAGTTCCGGAGCAGCTCCATGTAGCGGCAATGCGCAAGCATGGACAGATAGTGAAATTTGCGTAAATGTTCCAACTGGTACTCCTGGAGGTTCACAGCCTACAAAAGTTACCAACTATACAACTTTTACCTCAAATACAAAGTCTTGGGGTGGATACAAAGCCGAAGGCTACATTATTTCTTCTACATTCGACACCGCGGTTTCCACCGGTGCGGCTCCAAATACAATTATGTGGCAGGGGGACGCGCTACCTTCTACCGCGCACGTTAAGTTCCAGTTTGCATCTTCCAGCTCCGTAAATGGTCCATGGGACTATATTGGCACGGACGGCACGAGTGGCACATATTATGATACTACCGGCCCAAACAGCCCGTTAAAAATCAATTTGGCTCATCATAATAACAAAAGGTACATGAGATATAAGATGATTTTAAATCCAAGCAGCGATACGAGTCAGAGCCCAAGAGTAACAGATGTTATTTTTAACTGGTCACCATGATGAATAAAAACAATAAAGGGTTTTCGCTTATTGAATTCGTAATTTATTTTGGAATTTTAGCGGCCGTTTCCATATTGGTTGTCAATTTAATGATAAATGCGGCTCGCGATAAAGGGCATATTGAAGCACGCACGGAAGTTCAGCAGAACTTGCGTTATGGCATGCTTAGAATTACGCAGGCAATTCATCAGGCGAGTAGCGTTAACGGCACGCCTGGCGCGACTCTGAGCCTGGTAATAGGAGGCGTTAATAATGTTTTTGATTTATCCTCCGGTGTGTTGCGAATAAAGGTGGGCGCCGCAGCAGAAGAGCCTATTACAAGCGATAAAGTTACGGTAACCGGCCTTACTTTTACGAAGATCTCAAACGCTTCTCCCGCAAAAGATACCATTCAAACAAGTATGACAATAAGTTATAAAGATAATGGGAATACTCAACTGGAATATTCTCAAAGTCAGCAAAGCACAGCGGGATTAAAATAATAATATGAAAAGAATAAATCTAAAAAATCGCTTAAAGAAAATGATTGCCGGTAAAATCAAAATGTTTTTTACTCCAAAAAACAGGGGAGTTGCACTACTCCCAATGATAATCGCGATGAGCTTTATAGTTTTGGTGATTGTGCTTTCACTCTCATCTATGGGCATGGTGGAAACAAATCTTGGAGTGGGACAAAAGAAAGCGGACGATGCTTTTTTTGTGGCAAATGCGGGAGTTTCTGATGGAATGATGAAAGTTGTGCGAAATAAAAATTACAGCAGCGCGGGATATGATCTTACGGTTGGCAATGGCACGGCAAATATTGTGGTGGAAACCAGCACCCCATCTTCAGGGAAAAGCACTATAACTTCCACAGGAACAGTTGGAACTTCCAAGCGCAAAATCCAGGTGGTGGTGTCGATTTCCGATTATGGTAAAGTAACAAATGATTCTTGGACCGAAGTCGCACCTTAAATTATGAAATCTTTAATAGCATCAATTAGGACCAGCGGATTTGCAAGATTGCTATTCCCATCGCAAGAGGTTGGTGGGCTGGAAATTACGGACGAAATGATAAAAATGGTTTTCTTGGAAGAGAGAAATGGTGCTTTTGAATGGAAATATTTTTGTTTAAGGCCTTTGCCTGCGGGCATTGTGGTTGGAGGCAGAGTTAAACAGGCGGACGCTCTTGCTGTGCAGATAAAACAGGCTTTTGCTTCCGTGGTTTCTCAGAACAAATTAAGTAAAAAAATGACGATTGTAATCCCGGAATCGCTTGTTTATGTGCAGAGTCTTAATGTCCCGGCGACTTTAAACGACAGTATGGTTGCTTCTGCCATAATAAATAGCCAAAGCTATGTGTGTCCTCACGAAATTACGGACGTTAATATTGCGTGGCAATCGATTTTTATAAAAGGGATGGATAAAAAAGTGATAGTTGGCGCAGCAAAGAAGGCAGACATTGTTGCAATCCAAAATGCCGTAGAGCAGGCCGGGCTAGATCCTATTGCAATACAGACTCCAACTTTTGGTTTTGAGTTTTTCGTGAGATTTCCGGAAGGGGTTTATATAGTCTATTTTATTGAAAAAGAAATTATTAATACGGCGGTTTATGTGGGAGGAAAACTCTCTTTTAAGTTTACAAGCAAGCTCACGGATTGCGCAAAAAAAGAATCCGTGGAGATTCCCGATATTGCCGATTTTATTGCAAAGAATTTTTCTAAAGTAAAAGATTTCGTTTTATCCGAGCTTGGCGAGGATTATAGGGTTTCGCTTGGGGTGGGAATGTCTTATTACGAAGGCGCAGACAAAATAGTAGAGATTTTAAATCAGAAAAATATTCCGGCAGAAGTTATTGCTGTTGCAAAAATGAATTTGCCAAAGACCATAAGTAATATTTCTTCTTGGCTTCCTGTGGTTGGCGCCGCGGCGCGTGGCATGGTTTCGCGCAGGAATGATTATTTTGCCAGCTTGCTTCCCTCGTCCCCGCGTGAAATTTATATAAGAGAGAGAAAAGAAGCGTTTTTCTCGCGTTCACTAAAGATTGTAGCGGCGACCGTGATGTTTTATATTGCGGCTTTTACCGCTATGGGATTTTTTCTTTCGAGCATCGATAAAAAGAATGAGCAATATTTGGCAAATCAAAAAAACATTCAATTGCCGCCGGAGTTTGCCCGTATAGAAAAAGAAATTTCCGATTTTAATTCCACGGTGGATCAGCTCACTAAAATATCTTCGGAGCGTTTGCAGGTTCAGCCTCCGCTCGATTCACTAAAAAAATTGAATTTCGAAGGAGTGGAATTCACCAAATTCGATTTAAGTTATGCTCCAAAGAAAGTTGATGTTACAACGTCAGGATCGGCAACCACAAGAGAAAGACTTATTGCATTTAAAAAATATATGGAAGAGCAGGGAATTTTTAAGGATATAAAAATCCCATCGCAAGCTCTTGAACAAAGGGCAAATATTAATTTCACAATGACCTATTCCTATGTCTTCTGATAAAGTTTCAATTTTTGGACAGATAAAAAACCTGATTTGCTGTGGTCAGCGCAAAGCCGGATTCTTTATAGCTCAATTCTGTGTTATTTTGGTGGTTGGAATTATTGCAGTTGTTTTAATGAGAGGCTGGCTCGTTGGAATCTCCGGTAAAATATTCGAAAGTCAGTCCGAAATAAATACTTATCAGCAAAGATTTGGGGCTTTTAATCAGCTAAGGCAGAATTATCAGTCGGTCGAAAAAGATTTGAGCACGCTTTATAATCTTTTGCCGCGGGAAGATGCCATTGGTGACATTGTCACTCAAATAGATGCTTTGATGAACAAACAGGGGCTTAATGGATCAATAAAAATTGGTATGGCTGCCGGAGGAGGCAGTGCTTTTATTCCCGTAACTCTTGACGTTAAAGCGAGCCTGGATATGCTAAAATTCTTTTTTATTGAACTTGATAAAATGCCATTTATATCGGGAGTTAAAAGTATAAATTTTGGAGGAGGATTAAATAGTATTCCAAATGCTACAATTTCAATGATTATTTATATAAGATAAATAAAATGTTTCAAGGTTTTTTACAAAAAAATAAAGAGGAGATTGCGCTTAACGTTGGTAATGCCGCCATATTTATTTTGTTGGTCGCAAGTTTTGTGTGGTTTTTGATGTTCTCAGCTTCAATTATTAATGATGCGCTTAACGTGAAGACTGCCGCGGGAGTAGATCAAAAATCACAATTCAAAATTGAGGAATTTAAGAAGATAAAGAGTGAATTCTTTTCTAAAAAGACGGGGGCGAGTGTTAATGCGCCGGAGCCAGCTTTACCACAGCAGTAATTATTGTGGTGAAATTTGGTTGTTCTGATTTTGCTGTACGTTGTTTTGAGGAACCTGTGGCATGATTTGTGGAATTTGAATTTGCTGAATCTGCGGTGGGAACTGAACCGGCACCAGCATGTAATATTGAGGCACAGGATATTGCGCCGGATATTGTGGCATTTGCACCAGCATTGGCATTCCAGCGCTTGCTATTGGCATTTGCTGCATTTGTGGAAGCATCTGTGGCGCAATTAGTTGTGGCATCGCTCCATTTGTTGAAATATGTGGAGTTTTTACCGGTGGAATATAAGTTCCATTTCCGTTTCCGTTACCATTTCCGTTTGTGCTTACTGTGGCGGGTGGCACTGGCGTTTTTTCTGTTTTTTTATTGTCTGTAGATTTTATTTCTGCTGGTGCAGTAACAGGCGTCGGTTTAACAGGCCTTTCTTTTGGAGGATTTGCTTTTAAATATTCATCAATTTTTTTAACTATGTCAGAAAGCGAAACATTTGCCTTTATCAAATAATCTTTTGCGCCCAATTCCTTGCATTTGTCCAAATCTGCTTTTTGTCCAAGATTAGAGAGCATCATTGCGGCCAAATCTTTGGTAGCGGGATTATTTTTCATTGCTTCCAAAACCTCGATGCCGCTCTTTTTTGGCATCATTATATCGAGGAGAGAAAGGTCCGGGCTGTTTGCAAAAATAAGCTTCTCGGCTTCTTCACCATCGTGGGCGGATAAGACAGAGTAGCCCAAAGACACCAAGTTAGTCTTGAGAATTTCGGACAGATTTACGTCGTCCTCCGCAATTAAAATTGTCGCTTGTGACATAAAATTATCGTAATATTATACCACAAAAGTATTGGTTAATCCAGATGGGGCTAAGGTAGAGGAGTAAGGTTTGCTAAAACCAAGTAATGTTTAGTAGTACAGGTTAGTTGTATTTAAGCATTTACCATTTTTTCAGCTCTAAATTTGGATTTACAACTATTGGCGTAAATTTTTTGTATGCGCGTGGATGTTTTTTGAATTTAAAATAGGCTGCTGCGGCGATCATTGCGGCGTTGTCGGTGCAGAGTGAGATTTTTCCGCAGAAGCGAAGGCGGATTTGTGGAGGCAAAAGTTTTTGAGCAATTTCGCGTAGGCGCGCATTTGCCGAAACTCCGCCGGCCAAGTGAGCTTCGCGGACGTGAAAAGTTTTTGCGGCATTTACAAGCTTGGTAGCCAAAACTTCGCATACGGATTCTTGGAAAGATGCAGCGACGTCTGCGACAAATTGTGGAGACTTTAATTTTTTCTCATGTTTCTTTGTCATGCGCAAAACTGCTGTTTTTAATCCCGAAAAACTAAAATCATATTTCGTAACCCACGCTCGAGGCAGCGGATAATTCTCCGGATTCCCGTTTTGCGCAGCCTTTTGAATAGCAGGTCCGCCCGGATACGAAAGCCCAAGCAAGCGCGCAACTTTGTCGAAAGCTTCTCCCGCGGCGTCATCCAAAGTCGCACCCAAAAATTTATAATCTCCATGATTTTTCCATAAAATTAATTCGTTGTGACCGCCGGAAACGGTTAAGACCAGGATAGGAAATTCTGGATCCGAATCTTTGGATCCCAAAGTGTGCGCTTCTTCAGGATTTTTATTCTTTAACCAATTCGCATAAATATGCCCTTCCACATGATTCACCGCAATTAGCGGCTTTTTTAAAACATGAGCAACTGTTTGCGCGGCATTTGCGCCAATCAAAAGTGAACTCATTAGCCCAGGGCCGCTTACAAAAGCCACCGCATCAATATCTTCAAAATTAATTCCAGCATTTTTAACTGCACTTTCTATTGCCGGAACTATTTTTACAACATGTTCGCGCGCCGCAACTTCCGGCACAACTCCGCCTGTTTTTTTGTGCAGCGCAATTTGCGAATAAATCACATTGCTCAAAATTTCTCTGCCATCTTTTACGATCGCAACCGCCGTTTCATCGCACGAAGTTTCGATTCCTAGTATTAACATAGAATGCGCAAGGTTGAATGATTGACGTAATTAATAATAACAGTATTTTTAAGATATGGAAGGAGAATCAGAGCCGGCTAATAATGGTACAGGTGATGATTTGGAAGGACATTTGGAGTGGCTACGGGGTTTTGAGCGACACGAAGAGCTTTGGGGAGAAAGTGGGAAAAAATCACTTGTGAGACTCGATGAGGTTAGGAGAGAAATTGAGCGATTGATTTTTCAGAGAGCGAAGCAAAAGAGTAATGGCCAAACTCTCAATTTAGATACTGGCACTCAAAAATAAATTGCAAAAATCCTGTATAATGTTTGTGTAAGCCTTTTTGCATGAAACCAACTTCCATCGAAATAATAAAAACTCTAAAAAAAGCCGGATTTGAGGCTTATTGGGCCGGAGGTTGTGTTCGCGATATGCTGCTCCAAATTCGCCCAACGGATTTTGATATTGCAACTTCCGCCACTCCGGAGGATTTAAAAAAACTTTTTAAGAAAATAATTCCGGTTGGCGAAAAATATGGAGTTATAATTACCGAAGAAAACGGCCATCACTTCGAAATCGCAACTTTCCGCTCAGACAGCGGATATTCCGATGGTCGTCGTCCGGATGCGGTGATGTTTACCAACGCGCAAGAAGACGCCAAGCGCCGCGATTTTACAATCAACGCACTTTTTTACGACCCGACCGAAGATAAAATTTTTGATTATGTCGGTGGCCAGGATGATTTAAAAAATAAACTGGTTCGTTTTATTGGCGATCCACACGAGAGGATTTTAGAGGATCATCTACGCATAATTCGCGCAATTCGTTTTAAAAATACTTTCGGTTTTCAATATCATCCGGAAACTTTTCAGGCGCTAAAAAAACACGCAAAACTTTCCGCTAAGGTTTCGGGCGAGCGTCTGCGCGATGAATTTAATAAAATGATAATGCTGCCACGCTTCCCGGAGGCGCTGCAAGACATGGAAGATACAGGCGTGCTGGAAGCCGTTATGCCGGAGGCTCAGGCAATGAAAGGTGTTGCTCAACCGCCGGAATTTCATCACGAAGGCGACGTTTGGGACCACACTTTGCAGGCGATTCGTGCACTAAAACCGGAAGCCGGAATTTGGCTTCGCTGGGCGGTTTTTTTGCATGACATTGGCAAGCCGGAAACTTTTAAAATTGCAGAACGAATTCGTTTTGATCAACACAGCGAAAAATCCGCAGAAATTGCAGGAAAAATTTTGCAGCGATTTAAATTTTCGCAAAAAGATAGCAAAATAATTCAATGGCTCGTGCAGCATCACATGATGGTTTATAACGTGCTGGACATGGAAGTCGGTCGCAGGCGCCACTGGTTTTTGGATCCTTATTTTTTGGATTTACTGGAAGTAAATAGATGCGATGTTGCCGGAACCGTCCCGAGCAATTACGAAACTTACGAAAAAGTTTTGGCGCTTTACCGAAAAGATATAGAGGAATTGCCGAGCGAGCCAAAGCGGCTACTTACCGGCGAAGAAATTATGGAAATATTAAAAATTCCAGCGGGGGCGCAGGTTGGGGAAATTTTGGAAGAATTGCGCTTTTTGCAGCTGGAAAAGAAAATCACCACAAAAGAGCAGGCTAGGGAATGGATATTGACATATTAGGTTATTGTTGGTATTAATTGATCCTAGTTTTTAATTCTATCTTATACAATACTCAGATTCACCTAGTGGAGCCCCTAGTGATGATCCTTTGAGAGAGGCATTGTATTTACTAAGGAGGCTAATTGATGCAGCTGATGGAGACCAGGCGAAGGTAGATTTTTCATTGAGTGTATTGAGTTGGGATTCTCCTGATAGGGCAGCGAATATTCAACGTATGGCTCAGTCGCTTAATTTACCTGACGAATGGGGGCATCTTTGCTATGTAGTTGATTTTCTTCTGTCTCATAGGGCTGAGCTTTTACTTAAAGCTAAAGATGGCTCACTCAGCCAAGGTGAGGCCCAATGTACTCGTGACGGTGCAGAATTTAAGTCTGCGGCGAAGAAGCTTCTTGAGGGGACGTCTCCTGAAGCCTGGAGATTGGCCACGGGAAAAATGGATCAGCTATTTCGCGAAAATGCTAATGGCGATTACTTGGCATTTGGGCAAATGTCTACGCTAAAAGAGACTCTTGGCGGTTATGCTATTTTGCCTTCTTTGGCCGCAAACTGCCTTAAAGATTCAATAAGAACTGCAGGATTTGCAAAGGGGCTTTTTGATGCAATTAATGTAGCCAAGAAAACTTTTACAGAAAGGCCTATACGCATTCTTTATGCCGGCTGTGGCCCATTCGCTACTCTTGCAATGATAGTTGCGCCTTTTTTTGAAAAAGGCGAAGTGGAATTTACAGCATTGGACGTATACGAAGCTTCGGTTGCCTGTGCTAACAAAGTTGCGAAAAATCTTGGGCAGGCCGATAAATTCAAAGAAATAAAATGGGGTGACGCAACAAACTACAAGGTAAAAGGAAAGCGTCCGCATATAATCATTACGGAAACAATGCAGTCTCAACTCCTTACAGAGCCGCAACCACAAATAACTGCCGAGTTGGGAGATCAATTGGAAGATGGCGGCATTTTTATTCCACAATTAGTTGATGTAAATGCCTTTGCCGGTAGAACAGAGTATTCCGGCATCCGACATGATCCTTTTGTTAGCGACCTTGAGCCTATTGGAGAGCTTTTTAAATTAACTCCTGAACTTGCAAGGCTGGTGAAAGATGGTAATGGGCAAATTAACATGGCGAGATTAACTCAGGCCTTAACTGTGAATAAAACTTTACCCATATCGGATAGAGCGGCAGAGCTACCACAACTCATTATTCAAACGAGAGTGCACATATTTGGCAACGAATGGCTAACGGGGAACACGCCAACCGGAATAACTCGCAGAATTATTAATGAATTGCGGATTTTTGGGCTGGTGCCTGCTCAAATACGGTTTTCTTATATTGCAGGACAGAGTGACGATATAGAGGTTGAAATCACCGACAAACGTGAGAACAAATCTAACATTAGGCTCAGAAATTTGAGGAAGGGTGATTGAGCAATATTTACAGCGTTAGCTCACACACCGTCTCGATGTGATAAGTGTGAGGAAACATGTCCACGGGTTGGGCACGCACCAGTTTGTAACCGGCTTTTATGGCTTCTTTTAGGTCACGCGCGAGGGTGGTTGGATTGCAAGAAACATAAATCCACTTTGCAGGTTTGAGCTCGAGAATTTTTTGTAGCGTTTTTGGGAAAATGCCCGAGCGCGGCGGATCGGTAATTATAATATCCGCTTTGCCTTTTAATTTAGGCAACATTTCATCAACATCTCCGCAAATGAATTCCATATTTTTAATAGAGTTCTGCACTGCATTCACTTTTGCGCTTTGTACTGCCGATTCGTTCAATTCAATTCCAATAACATTTTTTACGCCAGAGGCCATAAACATTCCGATTGTGCCGGTGCCGCAAAATAAATCATAAACCGTTTCTGCCCCAGTCGGATTCGCAAAATTCAAAACAGTTTCATATAAAATTTGTGCGCCAATTGTGTTTGGCTGAAAAAATGCACTCGGCGAAATATCAAATTTTAGAGTTACATCTTTGCCGCCTTCCATGGCCACTTTTAGCGTTTCTGTAATGGTTTTATTGCCCTCAAGGTGAAATTCTTCAACCTTGGTTCTGTTGCCACGTTTTATTGTAACCGACGTGCGATAAAGCGAAGTAACAGCCGGAAAATTCTCAACTATAAGTCTTTTAAAATCATTATGCTGCGCGAAATCTTTTCCGTTAGTAAAAAGATTCACCATAATTTCATTGGTATTTTTGCCTTCCCTTACAATTAAATTTCGCAAAATGCCCTCATTTACTCGCGGATCATACGCTGTGATTTTCCTGGAAACCGCCCACTCTTTTACCTTAACCGCAATTTGAGCCGAAACTTCCGACTCCAAAAAACACTCACTCAAATCAAAAACATCTCTAAAGTTTTTTGCAGGGTGAAAGCCAAGTTTTAGCCCATTGGCATCCGCACCAAAACTATATTCCATTTTATTTCTATAAAACCACGGGGACTTCATCCCAATTATTTTCTCTACCGGCGGATTTGCAATTTCACCAATTCTTTCCAGCGAATCGCGCACTATTTTTTCTTTCCATTTTAATTGATTTTTATAATCCAAAAACTGCCATCTGCAACCACCGCAAACGCCAAAATGTTTGCATCGCCCGGCAATTCTCTCCGGTGAAGCTTTTTCAATCTTAATTAACCTCGCTTCTAGAAACTGTTTTTTTATTCTTGTAAGCGAAACCAAAACTTCATCACCCGGCACAACTTTCTCCACAAAAACCACAATTTCTCCACTGCCATCCGGCATTGTATACTTCCCAATTCCAACACCACCAAACGCCAGGTCAACAATTTTTAGCGAAATTTCGTCTCCTTTTTTGAAATTCATATTAATATAGGCTTATAGCCACGCCATTATAGGGCAATACGCACAAATAAGCCCTATCTGTGCTCTGTACATGCCGTGACTTTTATGTTAAAATTACATGATATGAAAATAACATTTTTAGGAGCCGCAAAAGAAGTAACCGGCAGCAAGCATTTGCTTGAGGTAAATGGTAAACGTATTTTTTTGGATTTTGG
>JBAYHN010000046.1:0-11111 GCA_041666125.1 Candidatus Altimarinota bacterium
ATCCTCCACTATTTCAATCCCAACTTACTGGTGAGCCTTTGCATATATTTTATGATCACCTAAAGAAGATCGGGAAACAGCAGAAAATAGATCTCTTTTTATATACGCGAGGTGGAGATTTAGATTCAGTTTGGCCACTGATAAATTTAATAAAAAATTTTTGTGCAGAATTTAATGTGTTAATCCCGTACCGAGCGCATAGTGCCGGAACTTTGATAGCACTAGGGGCTAATAAAATTGTAATGGGGAAAATGGCACAGCTTAGCCCTATTGATCCAAGTACGCAAAATCTTTTTAATCCTTCACTTGATCAGAACAATTTGGCCGCTCCTAAAAAACCAATTAGCGTTGAGGATGTTATCGCTTACATGTCTCTTGTAAAAGATCAATTCACGTTGCGCGGAGAGGGTGTCTTATCCGAAGCATTTCACACGCTGGCTAAGGAAATACATCCATTGGCTCTTGGTAATGTTCATAGAGTCTACAAGCAGATCCGTAAACTTGCAGATTCCATTTTGCAATTAAGAGGAATTGCATCTCAATCTAAAGAAGAGAGAAATAAAATTATTGATACGCTCACTGTTGAATTTTATTCTCATTCCCATGCAATAAATTATGCTGAAGCAACCAAACTTCTGGGGGCTCAAACTGAAAGTGCTGATGAAGAAATGGATAATTTGCTTTGGAATTTGTTAGAAGCTTACTATGAGGAGATGAAAATAAATTCACCCTTTAATTTGGTGGAGCACATGGAGGGGAAAACTACTGATTCGATGACTGTAGATACGGCAATAATAGAAAGTACTGTTGGTCTTCATAAACGCGTTGTAAAATGCAAAGTAAGCCAAATGAGCAGATTACCTCCGGGAATAACGATTCCACTTCAACTCGGACAACAAATACCGCTTATACCGGGGTTGCCAACTAATATAAATCTTGATTTAATTAAGACGGATTGGGTCACTACTAACTTAGAGGCTTACGAAACCTCTCCGGTACAGCCAGTTGTTTCAACGGCGCTACCGGTTCCACCAATTGAGCCGATCGTAGCGGGCTTATAAAATAACATTATGAATATGATACCAATACAACAGTCCACAATTAGCTACGTACATGGTAACTATTCTTTTCTCGATGAAAAACACGGCGTTAATCTTGAGAAAATTGAAAATTCCCAGTTTGTTTACACTACTGAAGCAGTAATGCCAGATTTCGAAAGGGGTGAATATCAACTTATTGGTAGTGATCTTTTTTTTGTTTCTCCGTCTGAACCGTCTCAAGAGAGCCAATTAGAGAAATCATCTTTTGGGCTGGAAAAATTAGTTTCTATATAAATGCCTTTTAAAACGCCCTTAAAACAGAAGTCGGCAATTTTTCTTGATAGTAGCGCTTTTGTGGCACTGATTGACAAGGGTGATCAATATCACGAAGATGCACAAGGTTTTCTTGAAACATTAAATGTGCAATATCAAAAGATTTATACTTCAAACGCCACCATCATTGAAACGTACCGTCTAGTTATTCATCGAATGGGTTGGGAAAAAGGAATCGCCTTTTTGAATAGTATCCCTAACATTAGTTGCGACGTTAAAACGTTCAGCCAGGATAACGAAACGGATGCTCGCCATAATGTAGAATTTATTTTTTGTGGAATAAAAATTACATTAACCGATGCGATTAATGCTGCAATAATGAAGGATTTAGGTATTGGAGATATTTTCAGTTTTGACAATGATTACAGGGTTATGGGCTTTAAAGTCATGCCAATTATCTTGGATGAGTAATATGTGTCGCTCATTGCCAAAATTATGCAAAAAGCTTGAATCGGATAAAATTCAAACTGAATATCTGTTGCCACCAACTCTTTTTCATTAAACTTCCGTAAATAACAAGCTTGTCCCAAATTCGAATTTCATAAAGGCAGTATTTTTTATCAAATGGCGCCATCCTATAAAACTCAAAGCCTGGAGCAACGACATGATGTTGTCCGTTTTGTCTGATCAGATTTAAAACATCGCCTATTTTATTCTCATGACAAAAGAAAACTTTTAATTCAAAAGATTGGTCTATGTATCTTTTTTCAAGTTTATATTCAATCCCCTTTATAATCTTTTGTCCTATTTTGTTTAATCCGTCTGCCGGTATTGGAATTAGGTATTGTTCTTCCGGCTTCCATTCTGGATGGTAGCCGAAACCAGGAAAAACACCTTCTGTTCTGCCGTCGCTACGCAATATACTCTTAAGAAACTTTCTAACTCGTCCCGCACGTACTTTCCTGTCATGTTCATTTGAGGCAGCATTTGCATTGAATGAACGTAAAACCCGCTGCCTTATAGCGGATGTTGGTGAATCTGCATCGGCCTTTGAATTCATGGAAAGTATTAAAGGGGTCAAGCAATTTTGTTCTATTCGTCCGAGATGGCTGTTGCAATTTTCGCAAGAGGGCGCAGTCCACAACTCCGTTTGAGAAGGGGTTAAGTTCGTATAATACGACTTTGGCAGGATATGATCTCGTGTCAGTTTGTCGAATTTACGCAAACAATGTATGCAGCGTTCCTTGAGGACCATAATTTTATTTGAAGTGTTGTATCAGCTTTGAAATAAATTGGGCGTATTCTGCAAACACTTGTAGATTTGCATATACAACTTTTGCATCAAATTGTTTTCCAGTCGGATGTCCAGCATCATTCCTGTTTAACCGTACAAAATTAAAAATGCCATCAAGATAAGTTTCCCAATCAGACTGTAATTCATTTGGAAGAGTTTTTAAATCTAGAATAAACTCTTTCTTGAACTCTTTATATTGCGTAGATATGAATCGTCCTTCAACTTTTTTATGGAACTTTGCTTTACGTGTTGCATCCTGTATCCAGTTTGTATAGGCCTCTATGAGCAAAAGCATGAGGTTTTCAGACGCCACGCCTATTGTTATTGTAGCTGATAATAGTTGACGGCGATGATATGCTGTTACTGCCTCACTTATGTAAGTGAGTGTTATATCGTCGATAGTTGGCACTTTAGACTTAAGCGCTTTTAAATAGCCTTCCGGATCATAGGGTAGCCAATCCTCCTCAAGGAATGCGTCCTGTCCATGTGATGTAATTGTTAGCCAAGGATAAGAACTGTTTTGGTCACCAGATGTTCCTGGATATAGGTATCCTGCCGTTATTAGCTCTTGGATTATTTCACGAGCAATAGACAGTGTCCCATTGTGTTCTGCATTGTGATCTGGATCATAAGGAAAGAGCGCATAAATACTTCCCATTTGGAATTGCTGGGTACGGCCAGGATTGGCTTTTATCCACTCAATCTGCTGCTTGAAGTGTTCAAAAATTTTGTTACGTATTTCTTCTCTGGTCGTCATAAAAACTTTATCATTTGAATATTAGATTTAGGCTTTAAATAAAACAAGGAGACTTTGAACTTGCATGGTGTTAATCATTTTCAATGTAAACTTTTGACTACACTCATAATTAGGGGCTGGTGTTTGATAATTTGCTGGTAGGATGTTAAATTTTGGCTGTAAATAGGGCAAAAAGGATTTAATGAGCGATGTAAGTATGGATGCTAAGAAATTTTCAGCACGATATGTAAAATTACAAGCGAAGCTTATTGCCTATCAACACAAAAGGGCGGGTCTATTAGCCAAATCTCGGATGTTTCTAAAGGAGGTAAAAGATTTTAGATATAAGTTTCTTAAAGACGGTTTCCCCCCGCAGGGTCTTATGAATACCGAGCGAAGGCATAGATGGATGGCAAGTTTGGCCCAAGATAAACGCGAGCAATTTGAGCTTAAATTAAAACGATTCGTGATTACTGTGCTTGTTAAATTGGCGTATTCAGAAAAATGGACGACTTTTGTCGAGAATTACGTTTTATATAATCAAACCACCAATCCGCCAGCAACAGATTGCGATTGTACTTGGGATTTGCCTGACGGAAGTGATTTATGGCGTTTTAACATAACTGGACTCAATGCCATACCAAGTCATGCCGAGCTTTCTTTAATTAAATTGCGTCTTGATAGAGAATTTGAATCGAGAAGGGGAGAGTACTATACAAAGACTGATTTAATCACGCAATTGTTGAAGCAGATGGATGGCGAGAAGGAGAGTCAGAAGATTAAAGGATATGGACTTTTTACAAGTTACAAGCAGTTAAGGCATTTTTTGAAAAGTGTTCACGGAATACAGGTGAGTGAAGAGTATTTAAGAATGTTAAATTCACGAAACGCATCAAAATCGCGTAAAAAGTCGTAAAAACATGCCAAACTGATACCTTTTGGCTTTGATAAGCCTTAAACGACTGAGTAGTCTGAAGATGTACTACTTAGTTTTTATGAATTACCGAAGTAACAAACGAATCAACGACTGTTTTGAAGCCCCCTTGTCCGAGGAAGATAAAAATCTGCTTGGATTTTTTCGTTTACTATTAAGAATTAACAAACGAATCCACGATGAACACAACCGTCAATCAAACTAAAGTTTCTGAAGTTCAAATTGTTCCGATTCGTCCGCAAGATGGCTTAATCGCTTTTGCGAGCTGTGTTCTGGACGGTAAGTTCTTTCTAGGGTCGATTGGTATCTATACGAAACTTGCCGGAGGATACCGCATAACTTTCCCGACAAAGAAAGCTGGTAGCAGTTTGAATGTCTCAATTTTTAATCCGATTACAAAGGAAGCCTGTATGGCAATAACGGAGGGAATAATTAATAAAGCCGTCGATTTGTTTGGCTAATAATTCACAACTAATTTAACGACTAATATGGCAACTCGTCGTATGATCCTAAAAAACGATTTCGAATCACCACAATGGCTGAAATTAAGTGTACAACAACGTTATTTGTACATGGGGCTAACATTATTTGCCGATGATGATGGAATATTACCCGTATATCTCATTCAAAATCGCATTATGTTTTTTGAATACGACGGTGTAACGCCTGAAGAGCTACATCAGGATTTATCTGATTTAGACATAGCTGGCTATATACATATTTATGAAAGCCAAGAAGGAGATAGGTACATCCAAATATCCACGTGGTGGAACAAACAGTTTATAGATAAAAAGATATATAAGCAGACAATTTATCCAAGACCGCCAAACTATATGCAACGACCTGAAAATCTAACTAAGCATCCTAATTCATCATTTTACAATTCCTCTAGTAAACCTCTAGAGCAGAGAAGATCAGCACAGACTAGAGGAGAGCAATCCATATCAGAAAAACGTAGTAGTGCTGGAAATGACGATTTGCCGTTCTAAAAACCCTAATAATCCGAACCCTTAAAAAAAGGCACTTAATAGGTTGATCTGATCCTCTTAAAGTCATATAGTCTCTATGTCGCCTAATATCCGTTTAAATACCCAAAGGGGGCTTCGTCCATTCGGTCTTATTGACCTGAGGTGGGCGAGCCTTCCAATAAGGCTACTCCTTTGGGGCAACCGGATTGGGCGACAAGGCTCGTCCTCTTTATGTAACTTAATTTCTTATTTATGAAAAAATGCCAACACTGCAAGGGAGATGTACCGAATGAAGCTAAGAAATGTCAGCATTGCGCGGGGCATCTGCAAAGCTGGCCGCGAAGGCATTGGATACTAACTTGTCTGTTGGTGTTCATTTTATTGCCAGCGTTTATAAATACGGTAAAAAATTATAAGCCAAGCACTCCAGTAAATTTGGATCAAGTTAAGGAGGAAGAAGTTATAAAGCTTTCTGCAAGCGAACTGTACAATGCTTATAAGCGTAATGAGATTGATGCAGATGCACGGTACAAAGATAAAATCTTGGAAATTTCAGGAGTTATAGCCAATATCGGAAAGGATATTACTGATGAACCTTACGTTACTTTCAAGACAGGTGAATTGTTTTCCTCTGATGTTCAGTGCATGCTGGCTGATTCAGAAGTTTCTAAAGCATCACAACTTCAAAAAGGACAAAATATTACTTTGCGCGGAAAGCTCAGCGGAAAACTTATGAATATATTTTTGAGAAATTGCATCATTAAGTGACTCCCAAGAAAGATGTAACGAAGGTTGTGATTTTACAAAGTAACGTAAAATTGCGATGAAAAAACTAATTTTTTACAAGCGTAAATCCACCGATACTGAAGACAAACAACAACTGTCTTTGGAAGGACAAACGGAAGAGGTTAAACGATATTTGGGACTTCGTGATTCCAATTTGAACGGGGAGCAATATCAGATTGCAAAAACGATAGAGGAAAGCATGTCTGCAAAAAGAACTGGCAGGCCTGGTTTTAACGAGATGGTGGATTTACTTAATGCGCGTGTTTATGATGGCGTTATTGCTTATAAAATGGACCGTTTGACGCGTAATTTTACAGATTTGGGTACTTTGAGCGATTTAGTTCAATATGGCGGTAAGGCCATTATTTTGACCGACAGCGGGCTCATCAAAAATAATGCTACAGATCTTTTTACGTTGGGGATCAATGTGTGTGTTGCAAAAAAGAAAGTTGATGACCTTTCTGAAGATACAAAGCGCGGGATGAAGCAGAAAGCAGCACTTGGGTGGTTCCCAGGCTATGCTCCAACTGGGTATTTGAACACGCAAAATAAAGCACGCATGAACATTATCATTATTGATAGTGAGCGCGGACCGTGTGTTGAAAAAGCTTTTAAGTTCTATGCTACCGGACTTTACTCGCTGGCATCTTTGTCAGATTTATTAAATAAAGAGGGATTTAAGACGCGCGATGACACCTCTTTAAGTAAAACAAGTCTTGAGTCTATTTTGAAGAATCCGTTTTATTATGGGTATTTTCGTAATAATGGGGGGCTTGTTAAGGGATTACATGAGCCATTAGTTACAAAGGAGCTTTGGGATCAGGTACAAGCCATGCTCGAAGGGCGTAGCGTATGCACGCTTAAACCACGGTCGTTGGTGTATGAATACAGAGGGGTTTTACGATGCGCGGAGTGTGGCTGTTTAGTTACCGCTCAAAAAACCAAAGGAATCGTTTATTATCGTTGTTCTAAGTCGCGTGGACGTTGTAATCAGCCATATATTCAGGAAAAAGACCTTAAGCCGCAATTGGAAGCGATCTTTGAGCAACTCTATATACCACAAGAAAGAATCGATAGTTTGAAGGTTCAATTGCGGAATTTGTATGATGAAGAGGTGAGATGTTCGGTGGATAGCGAAAGTAATATTAAACGCCAACTCACAGATCTCAAAACTCAAAAGAAACAACTATTTGAGAAGATAATTTCAGGAAAGATCAACAGTGACGACCCTATGCTAAAAGAATTTGAGGTTGAATTAGGCAAGAAAATTATGGATGCAGAGAATGAGTTACTTAAAATGGCAACTGGCGCTAAGAATTGGCTGGAAGAATCTTCGAACTTGTTAAAGCTGTGCCAGCAAGCCAAAAGAATCTTTGAAGCGGCAACACACGACGAAAAACAGCAGCTTCTGAAATTCGTATCTTCGAACCTTGTGCTGGATCGCAAAAAAGTGCTTGTAGACTACAAAAAGCCGTTCGCGAGCATAGTCGAAGCGGCTAAAAGTACAAACTGGCTCCGGAGGTCGGACTCGAACCGACAACCTTGTCGTTACACGTATCCCCAAATTCCTTTGAGGGGTGGACTATATCTTCCTCCTAAAAGGAGGCCTCGGTATCTAGTCTCTACGGCGCCCCACGCACTGCGCGAGGGTTCCCACGGTATTACCCGTCTCGTTTTAGCGAGGTTAGGGCTTCACCGTTATCCCGAGGAGTTTCAACCTAAATTACTTTAGGAAGCTGCGTAATTCCGCCATGTATTTCTCTGTGACAATTGGCGCAAATTAAGATGCATTTGTCTGCTTCTTTTTTGCTCCGTTCCCACGATCTAGTTAATCCGTTTAAACCCAACCCGAATTCTTTTGTTGAGCCATTTACGTGATGTAAATCGAGAGCACCATTGTATTTGTTGTAACCACAGATTGTACACTTGCCGCCCTTGTATTCAATTAGCATTTCCTTTATTTTTCGCCTTCTTTTGGAAACTGCCATTTTGAAGTATTCGGCGCGGTCGGCGTAAGTTCTTTTGTCTGATTTAGCCATAAACTATTAAGAGTGATTATAGCACAGTCAGATTACAAGAATTTTGGTTCACAGCGACTTGCTCCACCATTGAGCTACTCCGGAATGAGTAGTTGTTACTTTTTCACGAACCTCACTATTTCCCGTCCGACCACCTGATCCGGTCGGTCATAGTAAAGCGAGGTTTTTTGTAAAGGAACGAACGTGGTCCTACTATAACCAAAACTTTCGATTTTATCAATAATCATGTCGCAGATCTTGATCTGCATGCCTGTTTTGCGCCAGAAGGGGAATATGAAAACGATTGGCGTACCGCTTGGCACAACCCGCGCCAAATTCTCAAAAAACCTCAAATATAGATCACTTAAATCGGCAATAATTTTATCCAGATTTTTTTGCTCCGGGAAAATGGAAAGTGGTGGGCCCAAATTCGGTTCCGAAGCAATCGCAATTTTTTCGCTATCAATATCGCTGCGTGAAATTTGTGTCGCATCCTTTTCGAAAACTTTAAATTCCAATTTTTCATCAATCGCAAAATTCTTTTTTAGCCACTCCAAATTTTCGTTTGCGCCTTTTACCAAGCTTTCGTTTTTGTCGGAGCCAATTGCGTTTAATCCCATTAATAAGGCTTCCATTGGAGTTGTGCCCGTGCCGCAGAAAGGGTCATAAAGAAATGTTTTTTCTGATTTTTGCCCGACTGCCAAATTTATAAGTATTTGCGAAAGTTTTGGTGGCAACATTCCAACTCGCGCATCGCGGAAAGGTTTGGAATAATCGCGCTTGGAGTATTTTTCAAAATCCTGCATTGCCTGTGATGCGCCAATTGCAACTTTATTTTCGCCAATATCAATCACATATATATTGGTGCCTCTGCTCGCAAGGCCTTGTTTAAAAGCAAAAACAGAGTTCACGTTTTGCATCTCATTATTCATAAAGTTCGCATGAATGCCTTTTTCGCGCAGGGATTTTTTAACTCGTGGAAGTAACATGCGAAGCAAATTTGATTTTTTACTTTCCGGCAACGTGTTTATGGCAAAAGAAAATTTCTTAGTTGATTTGTCGTCTGCTGATTTTTCGCCAACTATTTTTTTATGCTGACCAATTAAATAATTCTCAATTTCATTTTGAATATTCGCCGCTGGAACATCACTTTTAAAAATTTCTATAATTTCCGTGCTGCCACCAAGTCTATCCAAAAACTTTTGCAGCCCGATTTTTTTTGCCGGCAATTCTCCATCAAAAAAAGCCAAATGATTATCAAACTTTGCGGGCGTAATGCCGCTACCCAGAACTGCGCCAAGTTCTGCCAGTGAGATTTGTGGATTTTTGCCGAGTACAAACGCTAATTTCATACAAGTGCCAAAATGACACAAACCGGACTCAAGCACAAACGGAAAAATAGGTTTACACTTCCATCCGGCACCTTTTTTATGTAAATGATTAGTAGCTAATAATTAACTTAAATCTATTATGGCATTCTCACTCAATCGCGCACAATTAATCGGAAATGTAACAAGAGCACCGGAAGTAAGGTCCGCAGGTGGCTCCAAGGTCGCAACATTCGGCGTTGCCACAAATTTTAGCTGGATGGACACGGCAAGCGGTCAGCGCAAAGACAAAGTGGAATTTCACAATGTAGTCGCATGGAGAAAATTGGCGGAAGTTTGTGAGCTTTATTTAAAAAAAGGCACAAAAGTATACATCGAAGGTCGCATGCAAACTCGCGATTGGCAGGGAGAAGATGGCGTAAAACGCTATAAAACAGAAATTATTGCCGAAAGCATGATCATGTTAGACAGAAAGGGTGATGCTCCATCCGGAGGAGCTGCTGCGCAGCAATCGGAAGGGGAAGGGGAACCGGAGTCTGATTCTGTTCCTGCTGCAAGCGGTGCAAGAACTCAAAGAGCTGTAAAACCTGCAAAAGAACAGGCTGCAGCCGCCCAAGATGAGGAAATTTCCATCGACGATTTGCCATTTTAATCTAATTTTAGAAAAAACCGCCTAAGAGAAATTTTATGGCGGTTTTTTTGTGGCATTTTTTCTCAAGAGGGTTTTGCTGGCCTTAATCATAAAAAAGCTTTCTCATGCTTTGCGCATGGGAGCACATTTTTATGATACGGCCTGCTTCGCTTCGTCCAGCCTTCGTCTGGACTTCGCTACGCACCGCAAAACTCGCACTTTTTCAAGAGGCGGTGACCTAGTGCACATGTGGTCTAGCTAGGCTAGAAAATCACAGAGGTGAGGCCACCGCCTCCACGCAATGCTCTTTCAGGCCCTTGCCGACTTGAGATAAGCCTGCGAAGGACAACTTGAGAAAGTGCGGTAGAGAAATAGGGTCGACTACGGCTTCTATTTCTTTCTCCGTTGCGTAAGCGGAGAGTCTCCCTACCGTTCTTGGGTGGAAATTTATAGACCTTGCCCACCTTGGTCTAATTTGTTTTTGTTTTGCCGTGGCGTTTGACGCCAGGAAGTTTTTTGGTTTATTTTTGTTTTAACCCTCTTGGAAAAGCTTGTTTAGAGCTTTGAAAAGGGAACTTTTCAGGTGGAGGGACTGTAGTCGGCAGTCCGCGCTTGAAAAGTAGGGAGGAGAGAGCGAGAAACGTGCTTAGTTTAGAGGTTTCCAGCGTTTTCTTCCCCACTTTTCAAACGTTTTAACGGTAGAGAGTTTTTAATGAGCAAATCTTCATATTATATCTTATTTTTGCGGTTTCTACAAGGCCAAGGGGGAGGGCATTTTGGAGTTCTGCTATAATGCTTTTTGCATGCAAAAAGGTAAATTTTTTCTGATTTTGGGTCCGTCCGGTTCCGGCAAAGGTACTGTTATGAATTTTTTAAAGAAGGAGTTTTCGCAGGCCGTTTTTCCGGTTTCTGCCACCACTCGCACGCCGCGTCCTCGTGAAAAAAATGGTGAGGTTTATAATTTTTTGACCAAGGAAGATTTTGAGCGAAAAATTGCAGCCGGTGAATTTTTGGAGTGGGCGATTGTGCATCATGATAATTATTATGGAACGCTAAAGAAGCCGATCATGGACGCATTGGATGCTGGCAAGATGGTGATTCGC
>JBAYHN010000047.1:0-11074 GCA_041666125.1 Candidatus Altimarinota bacterium
AGTTGCGTCTTTATATGAAGAGCATGCTGGCCACCATTTTAATACGGTTGCAGTTATTGATGCAGATGGAAAATTCCTCGGCAAATACAGAAAAGTGCACATTCCGGACGATTTGCAGAATTATTATGGAGAGGCTTTTTATTTTGAAAAAGGGGATTTGGGCTTTAAAACTTTTAAAACCAAATATGCGACTATTGGAACTTTGGTTTGCTGGGACCAGTGGTTCCCGGAAGCCGCTCGCGCAACTGCAAAAAAAGGTGCCGAAATTATTTTTTACCCAACTTCAATCGGTTATCAATTGGTTGATAAATATGGTGTAGCTGAAGATGAGCACGTGGCGTGGCAAACAATTCAAAATAGCCATGCAATTGCCAATAATGTTTTTGTTGCGGCGTGTAATCGTGTTGGATTGGAAAATAAATTAAATTTTTGGGGCACATCTTTTGTTTGTGATCCGTTTGGGAGAGTTCTTGCCAAGGCGCCCGTAGACGCCGAGACAGATTTGATAGTTGATTGCGATTTGTCTTTAATTCCGCAAATGCGCAAAGACTGGCCATTTTTGGATTATCAGAAGGAGCTAAAAAAACATCACAAGAAAAATGTTTATGAAGTATAAGATGCCGGCAGAATGGGAACCGCACGAGGGAACGTGGCTTAGCTGGCCCCACAACGAGTCTCATTGGCCCGGGAAGTTTGAATTGATTCCTCCTGTTTTTGCGAACATTGCTCGCGAACTTTCTGCAGCCGGTGAAAAAGTTTTTATTTGCGTGAATGATGAGGCGATGGAAAAAAGTGCACGCAAATTAATTGGCAAAGCTGCAAAAAATATTTTCTTTTTCCGGATTCCGACCAATACTTCGTGGGCGCGTGACCATGGTCCCATTTTTGTTTACGCTGAATGTGGAAAAAGGATGATTGAAGATTGGATTTTTAATACATGGGGAGGCAAATATCCGCCGTGGGATAAGGACGACGTTGTACCACAAAAGATTGGCGAGATTTTTAAAATTCCGGTCATTACCCCTGCAATAGTTATGGAAGGCGGTTCGATTGATGTTAATGGCGAAGGCACGGTTCTTACGACCGAACAATGCCTGCTCAATAAAAATCGAAATCCTCATTTGACTAAGGAGCAGATAGAGAAATATTTAGCTGACTATTTGGGGGCGACTAATGTTTTGTGGCTTAAGGAGGGGATTATTGGTGATGATACGGATGGGCACATTGATGATATTGCGCGTTTTACCGATGCAAAAACTGTGGTTTGTCCGTTTGAGGAAAATAAAAAAGATGAAAATTGTGAGATTTTGAAGAAGAATTTTGAGGATTTGAAAAAGATGAAAGACCAAGCTGGCGAACTTTTGAATGTGGTAAAGATTCCAATGCCGGATCCGGTTATTCACGAAGGGCAAAGGCTCCCGGCAAGTTATGTGAATTTTTATATAGCTAATAAAGCCGTGCTGGTGCCAACTTTTAATTGTCCGAAAGACGCTGAGGCTATTTCGGTTTTGCAGAAACTCTTCCCTACAAGGAAAATTGTCGGAATAGATTGTACTGATTTGGTTTGGGGGCTTGGGACAATTCACTGTTCTACTCAGCAGCAGCCGGTGTAGTGTCCATTTCTACCCTCGATCTATAGAAAAAATAACCTATTGCGCCGATTGTAGCGACCGGAGAAAGCCAGCTTGGAACATGCACGCCAAAACTTTCCGCCAGCATAATTACTCCCAAAAACAGCACCGAATACATTGCACCGTTTTTTAAATATTTATATTTCTTGATTCGCTCAATATTGCTCACCGTTACTTGCCTAACGATAACTGCGCCCAAGCCATTGCCAAGCAAAATTAGAGGTACGGAAAGCGTGAATGCAAATGCACCAAGCACTCCATCTATCGAAAAAGTCGCATCAATAATTTCCAAATAAAGAATTTTGCTTACGTCCGAAAGGCCGCTGCCCATAAGCTTTTTTTCCTGTTGCTCTGCGTTTTGTTTAAATCCGTGGGTTATAAAAAAAGCCGTTGAGCCAACCACTGCCCCAAATGCCATCATTGAGTTTTCTTTAAGCGCAAACCAAACTATTGCGGCCAAAATTATAGACACTACTGCAAAAAACCAGACACCGTTTGCATAGAAGAATTTTTCGCCTCTTAGCCCAAAATTTTTGGTTTCCAAAAATAGCCAGTGGAAAAATAAAAAGATCAAAAATACCGCTGCGCCAATAAAAAGAATTGGGGCAGAGGATTCGATTGCAGCCATTACAGCCGGATCATTGCTAAAGGTGGCAGTTAAAGATCCGATGAATCCAAGAGAAGGAGTTACGGCCCAAACTATCATCCATGGCAAAAGGCCGCGTATTGCAAAAACCGCAAAAAATAGGCCCCAAAATAAAAACCATTTTCGTGCCTTTTTGCCCATAGTGCCCAGCACTTCGGCGTTTATTATGGCGTTGTCTATGCTCGAAATGGTTTCGAACAGTCCAAGTCCAACTACTGTTAATATTATTGGTAATAATTGCATGTTGAATTCGCTTTACTGGTAGGCATTATCCCCGATTACAGCTGCGTTCGCAAGAATCCACCAAGAGCGCAAGCTGTAGCAGCAGAAAGTATAAGTAAAATTATAGTTGCCGGAGCCCAAGATTCCCACTCACGGTCCAATTCTTTTTGAGCATCGGAAGTTTTGCTTAAGGTTGTTAATCTATATATTCCCATTACTCCACTTATTACATTTGAAAGCATAAGTAAGACAAAAAATGCCGATGCCAAAATATTCATGAGCATTAAATTTTTCAATATTGGCTGGAATAAGAAGAACAAAAGTACGCAGGAAGTGGCCGCCGCTGGAATTATAAAGAGCCAGTACTTTGGAATTACTTTGCCCATTTTTACTCCCAAAAATATCATCGCAAAAAGTATTACGAATATAATGACGAAAGAAGTAAAGAATGTTGAATAAAGAGAAAGCAGGATGCTGCCGCCCAAAAATGCCAACAATGCAAACTGCAAAATCATCATAAAAACCATTCGTGCTGCGCTATAAAGGTCCAGAGGGAAGCGATACATTATTAAAAGAGCCATTCCAATAAGCCAAAGAATTACCATTATGCTGGCGCCACAAGCTATTAAAAAACCTTCCCAAGTACTTACATTGTCTGTGTATCCTGCGAGGACTAAAAAAGAAACTGCGCCTGGCAAAATTGTGGCGTGCGCAAATAGCCAAATGGTTTTGAGGGCTTTATAAAGGCGTGGGCTGGAGGTCATGGTTATTTTATGAGCCTTTTAATCAACACGAGTCCTGCGGCCACAAAAGTGCTCGCTTCAAAATAAGATATTGTTGTCCATGTATTGGACTGTATGGTGCTTGCAACCAAAAATCCCACGCCAATCATGTATAGAACGATAAATTCCGGGCGAATATCTTTTTTGTTTAAAAGTGCGTAAATCAATTGTACGAGCCATGCGGCGGCAATTGTTACGAGCCCTATTTGAGCTAACATAATGTGGGGATTTTAAGGAGTAAACCTGTTTCAATATTACTCGCGGCATGGTTGTGATACAATGCCGTCTCTTTACAAATTAAAGATATATGCAAGGAGCAGATGGTATTCGTCCACAGGGAAGTCCGGAGGTGACTATGAATGACAAATTTCGAAGATTTACTGAGATTGGTCGCCAAAGGCAAGGATTACGTGACGATTTAAGTAAATTTACCAGCTCAGGGTTGACAGAGATTTATATGAAAAATATTGGCGAAAGGCTTAATGAAATGGCTGTGTTGGCAGTTGAGATGCTTGGTCGTGCGGCTTCCCCGAAAGAGTTAGGCAAGATAGCCGATCAATTAGAGGCAATTCTTAAGATAGTGACGGATGGGAAGGAGCCCGATGTGGTAGGTAATTTTTGGAGGGCGGTTAGTCTTTTTCAGGGTTTTAGTGGGCCGGCTGCGGATTCGCAAAAGGTTGATGATGTTGCTGGAGATGTTAAAAGGGGAGTGGAGGCACTTTAGACCCTCAATTCTGCTCTTCCCTTAAATGGAGTTAACAGTACGTCCCATTCTTTTTTACGTTCGGGATTTTTCATTTATTTTTTTGAAAATACTGTTTCATTATTCCTTGCCCCCGTCCTTGTTGGAATAAAGTGTCATTTAATCCTGTCATATCTATAATCCAGCCAGCAATGATTATTGCTCCTACAAAAATAATAGCGATCACCTTAAAATTTATTTTATATGAGAAATCATATTGGCGGAGCAGCCATATGCCAATTATTAATCCTAAAATGGCGATTAATACCATCCACAAAGGAAAACTCGCAAGCATCTGGTCTAAACGGTATTCTCCCATTGGACCATGAGTTCGCAAAGAAAAACGCACTAAACCAAAGAGAAAAATCGAGACTAGTATGGAAGCTACTAATCCAGCAAAAGCTATAACTGACCCAATGGCAAAATATACCTTTGAGTGCATTTTTATTTTGTCATGATGTATTTTTTCCATCACAATTTTGGTGATATTTTTTAATTCTTTTGACATATTTTTTTCATTAAGATTTTAGCTTGACTCATGCGAGTGGCAACGGTTCCCATGGGTATTCGTAATATATCACTAATATCTTCATAAGATTTTTCGTCAATATAAAAGAGAGCCAGGGGTTCGGAATATAGTAATGGTATTGCTCCCAAACATTTTTTTACCTTAGCAACAGTTTCTTTTTGTTCAAAATTATCTTCAATCTTCTCGTCGCTTTGAAAATCAAAATCATTTAAAATTGGCAATTCTTTTTGGTATTTTTTAGCGATATTAATGGCTTCATTGTGAACAATACGATATATCCAGCTGGAGAATTTTTTTTTAGTATCAAATCCATTCAAATTAATAAACGCCTTAATAAAAGAACTCTGAACCACATCTGCGGCCTTTTCTTCGTCTTTAATTAAATTGCCGGCATAACGTAGGAGCTTATTTTGATATCTTTCAACAATTATAGAATAAAGTTCTTGATCTTTTGACCGAACTTTTTTGACAACTTCTTCGTCAGATAAATTCTCATAATCGCTCATAAATATAATTATACTAAGTATCGGCTATAAATACACCAAACCACGATTTTAGTCGTGGCCCGATGTATTAAACAGCTTTGTTCTAACGATTCATGTTTCTGCCCATACCTCTGCCTCCTGATGCCTTTCCAAGCCCATTATGCAGTCCGAGTCCAATCTCCTGACGAATCTTTTGTGCTTCTGCGTTTTTCCCTTGTTCGGCTAGCTCGTGAGCCTCGGCAAATTTAGCAAAATTATCTTTATTGACGACTTGGGTAACTTTACCTTTGCCTACCATAAGTTTTTTCCAAGTATCATAGTCCTTATTCTCAAACGCTTTCGTCATGGCTTCGTGACGTTCTGCTGAGTAATTCGGGCCCTTAATTGCAGGATCTCCATGATAAGCTAAAGCTGCGCCGCTGGATGCGCCAATTATCCCAAGCCCAAGCACCAATGTTCCTAGTGTTAAACCTAATGTTGTTTTTTTCATATTTTTCATTTGTTAATTTAATTAAGTTGATTTGTGATATCGACCACTCACTTCTCGCTTCTAATACAAAGCAGGTACGATTTTTCTTTGGTATTATTTTTTATTAAATCATTAACAAAGCACACTCGCTTTGCTCGTGTGTTCTGGCGGAGGGAGAGGGATTCGGTCACAGGTCCTCAGCCGCCGAGGCGGCTTCGGCCTGCGACCCCGCCTCAGCAAAATTTTGCTTAAATTTTGCCTCCGGCATTCGAATCCAACTTTAGTAGTTTACGACAATTCAAAAACAACCAAATACATTTATTTCTAAATGATTCTGGCGGAGGGAGAGGGATTCGAACCCTCGATACCTTTCGGTATACGCGCTTTCCAAGCGCGCGCACTCGGCCACTATGCGATCCCTCCAGCGCCGACATTATACAGTCCAACCCGTGCATCCGCACATCAAAAACAAAGCCTGGCCCCAAAACACCAGTTATAACCTGTTAAGCCTTTGCCGTTTTTACCTTTTTGACCCTTGTTCTAGGCATTTTTACCATTGTTCTAAGGCATGCGGTGCATACCTTAACCTTTACCATTTTGCCTGAAGTGCGATCAAAAATGCGCTTTTTAACCAGATTAGGTTCAAACCTGCGCAGAGTTTTAATGTTCGAGTGGCTGATCGTGTGGCCTACCTGTGGCCTTTTTCCGCATTTTTCACATACTTTTGACATAGCCGCCCTACTTTAATATAAAGCCAAAACAAATGCAAGGCCTAAGGGCCGGGTGCCGTGCCCAAGCGGGGCCGGCCAAGGCCTAAGGGCCGGGTGCCTGCCCAGGCGGTTTTACGGTTTTTTATTTAAAAACATGTCCTTGTTGTAGATAAGCAGTTGTCCGTTATTTATATCAAAAAGTATGGCATAAACTCCAACTCCTTCTCTGTCGTAATCTTTTATTTTTTCTATTTCTCCACCATAACATTGTTTTTTAAGGACGCGCCTTATTATATCTGCCACGTCGTCGCCACTTATAGCGAGAAGATTGCTTCTAGGTGTCTTGCTGTGATTATTGGTAATTATAAATCCGGCACTGCCGGCAGCTTGCCTTAGTTCTTGCACTTGAGATCTTTGGAGTCCGCTAATTATTAAATGTGAGGTGCGGCTCATAAAGTCTCCGTGCACTACTAAGTCTTCGAATTTTGCTTCAAATGCCTGCCTCTGTTTTTCTTGTCTGCTTCTTTGTACTGCCGCGATTGCATCGTGTAAATATTCATGTGTCCCATCTTCGGCGTTTGCATTTCTTAGATCATCTTCTTCTATGTCGCGTTGTGCTTGTAGGTAGGCCGCAACGCCTCCCTCTGTTAATTGAAAACGATCCGGATGTTCTTGAACTGCAAATGCATTTTTGCCAAATTCTGCTTGGAGAGTTTGATTTTCTCCCAAACACAGGCGACCTTCTCCATTTTCGCTTTCTTTTAGGTCAACCACTCCCATCACAATATCTTTAAATCGCCTTAGTAGTATGGCCAAGGCTGGGATTAAACTTTGGTTAATGGGTTCGAGAAGATGGTTGTATTCTGGTCGCGGCTCATTTAAACGAGGTTTTCTTTGTGGGTTTGTAGTTTCTGCCAATCCCGCTGCTGCAAGTGCTTCCATTCCTACGGAGTCTCTAATTGTAATTACGCTTTCTTCGGTTAATCTAAATTGATTACCATGGCGATCAACCAACATGGCAACGTTACCAAATTCGGCCATTAACGCGTCGTTTTCTCCCACCGTTAGTTGTCCTTCGGAGTTCCTATCCGTTACCCTTAAATCAACTCCTGGATGAGTTTTTATAAACGTTACGACTTCTGCTATGGCTTCTTGCCGTCCTTCTTGCATAAATATGGTATTTAACTATAAGCAAATACAGGCACTATGTCAATCACCTATAAAGAAGAAAATGGCTGTAATTAATGATATAGTTTTACATGCAATGGATCAGCTTTTAAATTTACTTTCCAGTTTTATCGCAATTATTTTTGCACTTACTGTGCACGAGTTTGCGCATGCGTGGATGTCGAATAGGCTCGGCGATCCGACTGCGCGAATTATGGGTAGGATGAGTTTGAATCCTCTGCGGCATCTGGATGTTTTTGGTACGATTTCGCTAGTTATATTTGGAATAGGGTGGGGGAAGCCGGTACCATTTAATCCAAATAATTTAAAATATCCAAAAAGAGATTCGGCTTTGATTGCTCTTGCCGGTCCGATGTCGAATTTGCTCACGGCAATAATTCTTGCGATCGCACTAAAATATTTGAATGGAACTTTTATAAGCGGCGTGCCTTTATATGGCTTGCTTAGCCATATTTTCGCTATAAGCATTCTTTTGTTCTCGTTGAATATTTTGCCTTTTCCTCCGTTTGATGGCTCCAAGATTATTGGAATTTTTGTGCCGCACAAATTCCAGCCCGCCTATGACCACTACATGGTGAATGGAATTAAATATGTAATGATTTTTATTTTGTTTGATGTTTTATTTTTGGAAAAAATGTTTGGATTTTCGATTTTGAATTTTGTAATTGTGAAAATTACGATGTGGGTAATTGCAATAATTTCGCTGGGTACGTGAAAATCGCATCAAATACAGCATTTTTGCCTGGCGCGTGAAACCTTTTGGGTAAAGCGCAATGGGTTTTGCTTGTAACTAAGCGAAAAAAGACTACTCTGAAAACAGTAAGAGACTCTGTGGTGACCGTTTACCTGTAGCGTACGACCCCTTCGTTGAAGGGCAGTCTCCAAATTTATTTGGAAACTGTGGCTCCCTAACCGGAACCAACTTGCAATTTGCATTCACGTATTCTGTGAGCTGACGACATTGTGGAGTTTTTTTTGATGGTGATTTTTGTAGTGACAAGGTTATGGGCTTACTGTTGCGCTGGTAAAAAGGCGGCTTTTTGCTAGAATGCTGGGGCAAATCCGCTTTTAAAAAATGCCGTTGTAGCTCAGTTGGTAGAGCACGTCCTTGGTAAGGACGAGGTCACCAGTTCAATCCTGGTCAACGGCTCCAGGGTTTTATTACCCCATCGGTACAATTCTCAACAATCTTTCCGCGAGCCAAATCCTCATCAAATGGGCAAAGCGTTTTAATTCTGCGATATCTTTTTTATATTGCTCGTTTTTTTCGCTAGCAAGTTGTTTTTGTTCAATGTTTTTTCTAGCCTTTGCAAAAAGTTGCGGCGCTATTGGCTTAAGTCTATCTTGCCAAGTATCTATCCAAGCGCTGTGAATTGTAGCTTTTGCTCCATCGTCTCTTTTTATACTTTTGGCTAAGTCAGATATTTCGAAGGCCTTTGTATATAAACATGCATGACGAAGCAACTCCTTAAAAGTTTCTAACGTATCGTCTGCTCTTAAGTTCAAAGGTTTATTTGACGGTGGTATTTTTGTCGGCCATCCAAGGCAGGCAACATCATCAAGTTCCTGAAAATAAACTCCCATCTCATTGGCGATGCGCATGACTGCACTTAAAACTTCATTGGCACGTTCCACGGAGACCTGTTTGGCCTCTGGAGTTCGCCTTTCTTCCCCTGGTTGTCTTCCTTGTTCCATAAAAGGCCTCAATATACACCAAAAAAGAACGCCCTGGAAAGTGTTTTCCTTTGGGCGTTCTTTAATAGTTTAGAATTTTTCTGGCCTATTTAATTAGTCAGCCAAAATTGTAATGACTGCAAAGTTTGGAGAAACTGTGCTGTTGATAAAATTTACAGTTACGTTGCCGTCGGCACCTGTGAAGGCAGTTCCGAAATGTTGTTTCGCATTGTCGTCCCACGGAACGCCAACCATTCGGTCGCCGTTAATCAACAAGTCGGCTTTTTTCTCATTGCCTGTAGCCCCACCGTAAACGCGTTCCAATGTAACGTTGAACACTTTGCCGGTAGATGTAGTGTATGTTTGAGGATCGTTAACGTACATCAAGCGAATAATCTCGTTGCTTGTTGAACATTTTACGCTTCCCGTAGCCACTTTTTCGGAAATCTTGAATGCAACGATTGATTGATTCAAGTTTGCAGAACGTGTAACTGAATAAACTTGGATTGTTCCATCATTACCGTTTGTGCTGTTGAAATCCGAGAATACTTGAGGAACTGCGTTTGCGCTTACTCCAACAAGTCTATCGCCATTAATAAGAAATTGAACTTTGTTGTCGGTTGTAATATTTTCAACTTTTACATCGTAAGTCTTGTTTGTTGTGGAAAGTACCCATGAAGTTCCGCCAAACATTGCCTTGGTAACGCTTGCAGGTTTTACGCAAGAAGTAGGGGATGATGCTGGAGTTACTGTAACCGTTGCTGATGATGAATAAGCGTTATTTGTGACGACGCTATAGCAACCTAGGGTATAAGTTGTAGTAACGCTTGGAGTTACAGTTATAGAACCAGAAGTTGCTTTTGCGCCGCTCCATCCGTTGGATGCCGAGCAGTTAGCTGCGTTCACCGCTGACCAGCTTAAAGTTGCGGATTGACCAGCAACAATGCTTCTTGGTGAAGCTGAAATTGAAATAGTAGTAGCAGGGGTTGCTGTTCTTACACACTCCTTTCCGCTTTTAACATATCCGGACATACAGCTAAAGCTGTAACGCTCGATATAAACTCCGTTTTCGATTTTATCTATACATGTGCTCGGTACGATATTTGCCGGAGGATTTTTGCATGCAGGAATTGGATCCGTGCATACTCCCTGGTACATAACGTATGGAGAATCACATGTTTCTGCTGGAGTAGGGACTGTGCTTGAACGTTTATAATAAATCATCGAAGGATCAGGCCTGCCGACATAACACATGTCGTTAAAGCCATATTTATTCCAAACAGACTTCATTACTTTTGCTGCTGCAAGAGTGCTGTTTGTGGCGATCAAGTGATTGCCATCTACCAATGTGTAATTTTGATTAATAGTTACGTTTGCAAGATTGAAATTAACGCAATCTTCGCCTGCGTCTTTTTCTGTACTACCGATTGGAGCTGTTTTGCTTGAATTAAGCCAATATTCAATTGCATCTTTTGTTCCTGGAACACTAGTTTTGCAAGCCCATGTCATATTGTTTTTCTTTGCAAAATCCAAAGCTTGCTGTGCTTCTTCCATGCTTGGGAATGCTCGTGAATAATTTTGAAAACCTGTTAGGTAATATCCTTCCCATCCTGGGAATGTTCTAATTGCCGCAACGCTTGCATTAAAAGGTTCGCAAGTTTCTACCGGAGTAGCGGATAACGCTGGGAGTACTGTAACAGTTACTGATTTTTTTATTGAACCTCCAACGCCCGTACAAGTTAGATTGTAAGTTGTAGTTGTAGCTGGATTTACAGTTTGAGATCCATTTAGAACTTGGTTGCCTCCCCATCCTCCAGATGCAACACAATAAACTGAGTCGGAAGATGACCAAAACAGAGTTGTAGATTGGCCTTTTGTAATGCTTGCCTGTGAGACCGAAAGTGAAAGATCAGGAGCAGTAACTACCGGGTTATGGGTTGGTGCAACATAATTATTTGGATAAGCGCCCAATCTCATTACTGCAGATTTCTCAGCA
>JBAYHN010000048.1:0-10610 GCA_041666125.1 Candidatus Altimarinota bacterium
AAACTCGCCGCTCTTTTTGGAGGTGGTGGGCACATGCAAGCCGCCGGATTTAAGATGCAGGGAAAAACTATTATTGAAGCCGAGAAAGAAGTCACTGCGGGGCTTAGAGAATTTCAAGAAAAAAGATTGAGATTGCCTGGGAAGGAAGAAAATGCTCCGGTTCCAGCAGTAATTGCTCCAAAACCAGTAGCAACTCCGGCTCCGGTTGTGGCTGCGCCTGTGGCTCCAAAGCCAGCTGTAGCGCCTACTTCCACGCCAGCTATGCCAGTTCCACCGCGACCAGCTCCACCTATGCCTATTGCAGGCCCACAAATGCCAAAACCAACGCCTTCTGTGCCTATGCAATCGCCAACTCTGGCACCAAAGCCTACTGTGTTGCCGTCAGCCCCTACTCCGGCCGCTACTGCACCTGTTCGTCCAGCGGCTCCATTTGTTGTGCCACCAGCGCCCGTTGCTAAACCGATCACTCCAGCTCCTGCTGCGCCTACTGCTCCGACCTTCACTCCACCGGTTTCGCCTTTCCCTTCTTCACCAAGCCCACGACCACCGGCCGTTCCTGCAAATATTCCCGATTTCTTTACAAATCCAGCACCTTCTGTGCCTCAGACTCCAAAACCTGCACCTGCGCCATTCCCTCCACTATTCTCTGCACCACCGGCAGCACCAAAGCCAGCAGCTCCGCTTCCGCCAGCAGCAGTTCAACCACAAACACCTACTCCTACGCCAAATAAAAACCCATTTCCAACCCCGCCGGGATTAATTTAGGACATACTTAGAAAACGGACTACAAGCTATTTCAGCACCTTTTTTAGCCATTGCCCAGTAACGGAGTTTTTGTCATTTGCAACTTGTTCCGGCGTTCCTTGCGAAATAATTTCTCCGCCTTTGTCGCCACCTTCCGGCCCAAGATCCACAATGTGATCCACGGATTTTATTACATCCAAATTATGCTCGATGGTTAAAACTGTATTTCCGCGATCCGCCAATTCATGCAAAACATTTAAAAGTTTTTTAACATCATCAAAGTGCAAGCCCGTTGTTGGCTCATCCAACACATAAAGCGTGCGCCCCGTTGAACGCTTGGAAAGTTCTGTCGCAAGCTTAATTCTTTGCGCCTCACCTCCAGAAAGCGTCGTTGCCGACTGGCCAAGATGCAAATAATCCAAACCAACTTGTGAAAGCGTTGCCATTTTTTGCTTAACCGACGGAATGTTTGCAAAAAATTCCAGAGCCTCGGCAACTGTCATATCCAAAACATCCGCAATACTCTTTCCGCGATATGTAACTTCCAGCGCTTCCGTGTTATATCTGCGCCCTTTACACGCCTCACACGAAACATAAATATCCGGCAAAAAGTGCATTTCAATTTTCTTTAGCCCATCACCGGCACATTCTTCACATCGCCCACCCTTAACATTAAAGCTAAAACGTCCGGCTTTGTATCCGCGCAATTTAGCCTCCGGCGTACCCGCAAAAAGGTCTCTAATATCAGTAAAAACGCCTGTATATGTTGCCGCATTGGACCTTGGCGTGCGACCAATTGGTGACTGATCAATATTTATAATTTTATCCAAATGTTCGATGCCGGTAACTTCTTTATGTTTGCCCGGATGAGCGGTGGAACCATAAATTTCATGCGAAACTTTTTTTACCAAAATATCATTTATTAATGTGGATTTTCCGCTACCGGAAACACCTGTTATTCCAATAAAAGTTCCGAGCGGAATTTTTACGGTTACATTTTTAAGATTATGCTCTTCTGCGCCTACAATGGACAAAAACTTACCATTCCCCTTTCTGCGTTTTTTTGGAATTGAAATTTCTTTAATCCCGGCAAGATATTGTCCAGTTACGGAATTTTTATTCTTCATTATTTCTTGCGCAGTTCCGGCAGCCACAACTTCTCCGCCATATTTTCCTGCGCCCGGGCCAATATCCAAAATATAATCGGAAGCAAGCATGGTATCTATATCATGCTCAACAACTATCACCGTATTGCCCAAATCGCGAAGGCCAAAAAGTGTTTTTATAAGTTTTTCATTATCATTTTGATGAAGGCCAATTGATGGCTCATCCAACACATAAATAACACCGGAAAGCTTGGAACCTATTTGAGTTGCAAGCCTAATTCTCTGCGCCTCACCTCCAGAAAGCGTATTTGCAGCACGATCCAGAGTAAGGTAACTCAATCCAACATCTTCCAAAAACTGAACTCTATTTTGAATTTCATGGACTATCATTCGCGCGATTTCCTGTTCCATTGGGGCCAACTTAAGCGTAGAGAAGAAATGCTTAGCTTTATCGATGGAAAATCTTGTCACATGAATAATAGAAAAATCCTGAATTTTAACTGCCAAAACCTCCGGCTTTAAACGATCGCCATGGCAAGAAGGACATTCCAAAATCCTCATGTATTGCTCGATTTTTTTGCGGATATAATCCGATTCCGTTTCCATGTATCTGCGTTCCAAATTATTTATTACGCCTTCAAAAGCTGCAGAATAAGTCCCTTGGAAAGAAGATTCATCGTCGCCAAAAGGAATTTCATATTTCTCTTTACTGTCGCCGTGCAAAATAATATTAATCGCATCCTCCGGAAGTTTAGAAATTGGCACATGCATAGAAAAACCCTTTGCCTTAGCCACTTTTTCTAGAATTTTATTATACCAAGAAAGGTGAGAAGTCGTTGCGGACCAAGGCATAATTGCACCTTCCGCCAAAGTAAGAGATTTATTTGGGATTACAAGATTTGGATCAATTTCCAATTTTGTACCGAGGCCGTGACAAGTCGGGCATGCTCCGTGTGGGCTGTTAAAAGAAAAACTTCTAGGAGAAACTTCCGGCAAGCTAATGCCACAATCCGAACATGAAAATTTTTCCGAGAAAAGCCTAATTCTATTCGGATCCTTTGCCGGCGCATCGTGGTCCAGTACCATCATCATGCCTTCACCATAGCGAAGTGAAGTCTCAACCGAATCGGCCAAGCGAGTTCTTCCCGGATTTGGCAATTCAATCTCCTGCCCCGACGAAAGTTTTTTAACCTGTTTCTTAAAATCTTTTGCGACCAAACGATCCACAACAATTTCAATTGAATGTTTTTTGGCTTCATCAAGCGGCGGAACGTCAATAATGGAATATATTTCTCCATCAACTCTCACGCGTACAAATCCGGCTTTCTTTATCTTTTCAAAAATCTTTTGGTGGCTGCCCTTTCTGTCGCGAATCATGGGCGAAAGCAAAATAATCTTCTTACCTTCTTCCATGCCTGCAATAATTTCCACAATTTGACTGGCTGTTTGCCTCTCAATTGGCTTTCCGCACTTGTGGCAATGAGGATGCCCTATTTTTGCAAAAAGCAGACGCAAATAATCATAAATTTCCGTAACTGTTCCAACAGTAGAACGCGGATTGCGAGGTGCGGTTTTTTGATCAATCGAAATCGCCGGAGAAAGTCCTTCTATGGCGTCCACATCCGGTTTTTCCATCATCTGTAAAAATTGTCGCGCATAAGTGGACAAACTTTCCACATATCTGCGCTGCCCTTCGGCATAAATAGTATCAAACGCGAGCGTAGATTTTCCGCTGCCCGAAAGCCCCGTAATAACGGTCAATTTATTTCGCGGAATCTCAACTGTAATATTTTTGAGATTATGATGCCTGGCACCCTTTACTGTTATCTTATCTTTCATAATTTACGTGAAGGTTGATTTTTGGCTTATTGCACGCGAAATTCGCGTACTAGAAATGCTAACACACTTATTTAAAAGTTTCAAGGCTAAGGCCGAGTGCCATGCCCAAGCGGGGCTGGCCAAGGCTCAGGCCGAGTGCCGTCATTAAGCAAATGCGGCCAAGCCTCAGGGCGAGTGCCATCAACAAGTAGTGGTGGTATTATCTCTCCGTATACCATTATGAATGAAGAATCGGCCGGAAAAACCTTTAAAATACTTTTGTTAAATTTGGCATATTGCACAGAGCAAAATGGCTCCCTTCTTCGCTATCTCATTAAATTGAACAGATTTTTCTATTTACCAAAAAAAGTTGAAAATCGCGTTTTATATAATCTTAAAAACATCATTGCGACCGAGAAGCCGGATTTAATATATCTGCTCGAAATTAATAAAGGAAAACAGATTAAAGCATTAATTAATGAAGAGTATTTTTTCCATGACATTAAAACTAAGTACGGCGAAAAAAGCATTTTAAGAAAACTTCCATTTTTTAGGCGCAAAAGTAGCGCTTTTGTCTCCAAGCACAAGCTCACATTTAAATATCACTTTCTTAAAAATGGCACAAAAAAATTAGTACATGAGATTTCATTGCCCGGGAATATCAGCTTATTAACGGCTCATTTTTCCTTAAATAAAAAGGTTAGGGCAAAGCAATTTAAAGAAATACACGAATTAATTCCCGGAACCGATAAAAAAATAATCTGTGGCGACTTTAATATATTTGGCGGAGTAAAGGAATTGGCTTACCTGCTGCAAAAATCCGGCCTAGGGATTGCACAACAACAAGCTACATTCCCCGCCTTTAAGCCAAAAAAGCCATTGGATTTATTTCTAATTACCAAAAATATTAAGGCAAAAACCGAGGTGCTTAAAAATCAGCTATCGGATCATTTACCGGTAACATTAAAAATATCGCTCTAAAAAACGATTATCTTTTCCACCTGGAATAAAGATTCCACGCTTCTTCCGCAGAGGAAACTGTGCTTTGCGATGCCTTTTCTATACTTGTGGCATATAAAACAATGTCTTTTCTGCATTTCTCTATCTTTGGCAAATCAGCATTAATTTTAGCCAGACGTTGTTTTTTTGTAAGCTTTTTATTGGTTAGAACTTCTCTCGCATCTTTTATTATTTCGCTAACCGGTTTATTTATTAATTTTATTCTAGGCAACGAAACGCTTGCCGAATTTATTTTCAAACTAATTCCGTCCAGCCCCTTAACCAAATCGGTAACTTGTTTTGATTTATCATCCAGTCCTTTGTTAACCAAATTATTGGTTTTAACTAAAATATCGGAGACTTTTATGAGATATTCTTCTGAAGTTTGAAGAATACTTACGCCTTCCGAAGTATCTCTCATTGATGTCTTTAACTTATCCATCTGAGCTTTCATGTTTTCGCTTAATGCAAGCCCTGCGGCATCATCACTTGCAGAGTTAATTCGGTATCCCGAAGAAAGCCTGTCAAAACTTGCCTGTAGATTTTCCTGCGCTTTTGACAAATTTTTCTGCGCCTCGAGTGAAGACGTATTTGTATTTATTACAATGCTTGCGAGTCCAATTTTATTACCTATAATCAAAACCATTGCAAGCAGGCCTGTGAACATTGCCGCAACTAGAATATTTTTTCTGATATTTTTCTTCATATAATATGATTAGTTTGTGTTATTTGTCTTGTTTTCTTGTGATCTTTTTTAACATTCTGGAGAAACCTGCAGCAATCTTTTTTGGTCCAAAATTGTGATTTCTCTCCTCAACAAAAAGCAAATCCAGACGCTTGCTGTTTTCTTTTAATCTAAACAAATGTGACACATATAAATATCCAATAACCAAATATGGAACCATTATAAAAGTCCAATTCATTTCGAGAAAAATATTATAGAACGCGTGCAGGCCTACCGCTATAGTTAGGCCTTCCAGCATCTTTTGCTCGTGAAAAAGCGTTGCAGTTTTGAATTTAAAAACTCTGTGATACCAATCCCAAAAAGTGTGGCGATTGTTGCGCAACTCCTCTTGAAGCAGTGGTTTTGCAAAATGCGCGATGCCATAAAAATAACCAAACATCGAAGAAAATAAAACGTGCGCAAAAGTAGAAAACACCGATCGAAATAAAAATGGAACAAACAAATGATCCGGCCCCTGCTTGGCCCAAATATTGTAGAAATAAAGGATATTTTCTGTAAAAGCAAAGCCAAGGGCGGCTAAAATCGAGAACATAATCGCGTCATCAATGTGACGAATGCGATCGTCGTCCGCCGCATGCACAACGGACATTTTCATAATTTCCTCTATTACGCCAACGAATGCAAAAGTAATAATCACGCTCAGAGGAATCATCACAAAGCCAGAAATGCCAATTAGATCATTTTCAAAATTCTTGGCATATTCCATCACGTTTATATTCGGGAAATATTTCCAAAGCCATTTGTAGAGAAGAATTGGAAAAACCGCCAAGCCACCAATCGCAAAAGTAATAATCGTATGAAAACGGTCCTCCTGTTGTTTTCTGTAAAAAACATACCCCCAGGCTATTGCCGGCATAATTGCGAGCAAGGCACAAGCGCCTATGATCTGTAAGATTGCAGATGTAGACATCTATATATTATAGCACAAAACAGACAAAAGTCCAACCTGGAGGTTAAAAATAAACACAGCTCATATCAGATGGAAAGGTCGCAGCAACTTGACTAAAACCCTACAAGCATCTAGATTAAGGCCACAATATGAGTTTCAAATTCCAATTGAGCACTACAACTACCACGACTACCAGCACTCCGCTGGGAGCGTAGTTGGCGTGTAAACACTTGGAACCCAACTCCGCCCCAAAAAAAGGCGGTTTTTTATTGTTAATCCCCCACTTTTCTACTAATCTATAACCTGTAACCCCCAAATTTTATGTCACAACTAGACAAATCGTCCAAGCTCTACCATCTGCGTCATTCGTGTTCACACGTTCTTGCGCAGGCCGTTTTGCAAATGTTTCCGGAGGCCAAGTTTGGCTTTGGTCCGCCAATTGAAGACGGTTTTTATTATGATTTTGATTTGCCGCGAACTCTAATTCCGGAGGATTTAAAAATTCTGGAAGAAAAAATGCGCGCGATAATGAAAGAAAAACAAACTTTTGTGCGCAAAGAGGAACCGGCAGATGAAGCAATTGAGTTTTTTAAACAAGTTGATCAGCCATACAAGGTTAATTTGATTGAAGATTTAAAAAAAGAGGGCGTAAAAACTGTGAGCTTTTATGAAAACGTAGATAAAGAAGGCAAAGGCAGATTTATTGATTTATGTGAAGGCGGACACGTGGAAAGCACTGGCGAAATTAAAGCATTTAAATTGCTTAGCATTGCCGGCGCATATTGGCGCGGAGATGAAAAAAATAAAATGCTACAGCGCATTTATGGAACTTGTTTTGAGACAAAAGAGCAAATGGATGAACATTTAAAAATGGTTGAAGAAGCCAAAAAACGCGATCACAGAAAGCTAGGTAAAGAATTAAAACTATTCACTTTTAGCGACATGGTTGGGCAAGGACTTCCACTTTGGCTGCCAAATGGAACTGTGATTGTGGAACAACTTGAACAGCTCGCAAAAAGAACTGAGCTAAAAGGTGGCTACAAACAGGTTAGAACTCCTCATTTGGCCAAAGAAATAATGTATAAGACTTCGGGGCATTTGCCTTATTATGCCGGCACAATGTTTCCGCCGCTGACAATGGTAGAAGAGGATGGCCGCGAGGAAAAATATTATTTAAAGGCCATGAACTGCCCTCATCATCATCAGATTTTTGCGTCGGAACCACGCAGTTATCGCGATCTTCCGCTTCGTTTGGCGGAATATGGAACTTGCTACCGCTATGAAAAATCCGGAGAACTTTTTGGGCTCATGAGAGTGAGAATGCTTTCTATGAATGACGCTCACATTTACTGCACAGAAGAGCAATTTGAGTCTGAATTTAAGGCTGTAAACGACATGTATATTGAATATTTTAAGCTTTTTGGGCTCACAAAATATGTGATGCGATTTTCCACTCACGATCCAAAAGAACTTGGCAAAAAATATGTGGATGATTCCAAGTTGTGGCTAAAAACAGAGGACATGGTGCGAAAAGTTCTTGTAAACAGCAAGATTAATTTCGTAGAAATTCCAAATGAGGCTGCTTTTTATGGACCTAAAATTGATGTGCAAGTTTGGAGTTCCATTGGTCGCGAATTTACAATCGCAACAAACCAGGTGGACTTTGCGGTACCAAGGCGTTTTGGGCTTGTGTATATGGATAAAGACGGCCAAGAAAAGACTCCGCTTTGCATTCATCGCGCGCCGCTTGGCACTCACGAAAGATTTATAGGATTTTTGATTGAACATTATGCCGGCGCATTCCCTCTTTGGCTCGCTCCCGTGCAAATAAAAATTCTTCCGGTTTCGGATAAGTTTTTGGAATATGCGCACACAATTCGCGAAATTTTGGAGGCGGATGGCTACCGCGTGGAATTGGACGACAGTGCAGAGGGACTTGGCAAGAAAATTCGCAACGCAGAGCTTAGCAAAGTGCCTTATATGGTCGTTGTGGGCGAAAAGGAGGTAGAGGCCCAAACAGTAGCCGTGCGCGATTATGCGACGAAAAAACAGGAGGTACTAACGGTGAAAGAATTTCTTGAAAAGCTGACGCAAGCGAAGTAGCAATGATTTTACTGAATCATCAGGAAAAAACTCTTTTAACACCGGAATACGAGGAAGTGGTTCAGCGTCTCTTTGTCCTCTATTACGTTTAACTTTAGCTTCCTTAGGGCATAACCTATCTACATTCACTTCTCCGCCGCACAAGCCCTGTACCCACTTTGCAATTTGCTCACTCTGTCCCAAAGCAAAACAACTACTTGTAATCCCAGAAGCTCGTTTTTCTATAATAGTATCTGGCATGGCAGGATCTACTGTAAGACATACAGCATCAACTCCTTCCGTTGCCCCTTCCTGAACAACTAGGTGTCCATTAACCCAGCGACTAGGTATGCCCATAGATGCCAAATGAGCTTCGATTTCATGTAGATCAGACTGTGCTCGTGCGTCACTTTCATTTACAACCTCAGACATAAATCTTAAAAAAGAATAAAAACGAAAATTCTACTTTGAAATGCAACAACCCATAATTAGATTTACTCAATATATGCCCTCCCTCCGCGTTCAACCACTTTTAGTCCTCTGGCGCCGCCATCGGCGTTCATTCCTGAAAGACCTTTGTCTGCGTCCGGCTTTGTTTTATATTCCGGCGTACCGACAGTTAAGATCAAACGTTCAGAAAGAAGTCTGTCTAATTCGGAAAGTTTTTTGGCTCTAACCGGCTCGTCGATAATGCGAAGTGCTTCTTCGTATTGTTCGCGAAGAGTTTGTCCGCCTCCGACTTTGCTATTAATAAAAGCAAAAACTCTAACTTGCTGATTGCCAATCAAGATTTCACCGTCCGGCATACCGCGAGTTGTGCCTTTAACTCCGCTAATGTAGCGATTTACGCTAATTAAGTGTGCGATAAAATCAACGTCGTGGGCTTGCCTTTTCTCGATTGTTTCTTTTGCCTCTGGGCCTTTTTTAGCGTCGGCTGGCTGTTCATTTGGCCTTCTTTCGCCAGTTTCGGTAGATTTTTTAGGATTACCTCCTTCCATTAAAATGGCTTCGGCTATGTATGCCGCGGCCTGCTCACGAGTCATTTTAGTTCCAGACAATCTGGCTCTCTCCATCAATTCATCCTCCAGGGCTTTTCTTTCTGTAGGAGATAGTTCTGAGAGTTTCTTTTGCTGTTTTTTGTCATCTTTACCATCCAATCTTCTGCCGGTTGAATCAATCTCAACCAGCGGTTTTCCCCACGGTTTTTTTGCGAGTTCTATGGCTATTAATTGCGAGGCCTGTGCACGTGTCGTGCTAGTCCACAACGGGTTCTCTGAGGCTTTGGCCATTCCCATTACCATATCTTCTACAAGTTTTTCAGATTCAGGATCATCTTTCAACAAATCTTCGCCTCCTGTTTCTTCTTCTATAAATTCTTCGGCCTCTTCACTGGACACTTTATATCCCATTTTTGCAGCGATACTAACCAATGCCTCCACTATGGCTACCTTATATTCTTCCGGAGTAACCCAGTGCTCAATATTTTTGCCTGCCCACTCGTTGCTGGACATAAGTTTAACTTGACCTTTCTTTAGGTCACCCAAGAATTGCTGTTCGTGAGGAACGATAGCTTCTCTGTGTTTCTGGTATGCGGCCTCGGTTTCAAAAGCTCTTCTATCTACATAGTTATTTGCGCGGTAGAAAGCTTTGACCATTTGAGCCAACTTAGTCGCAATATTTGGATCTTTCTCAGCATTTTTATCAAACAAATCAACCATGAAATGTTCTGGAGCATCGCCACAACCCTCTGCCACTTCACCTGTCTTTAAATCAAAATCCAATGGTGGCTGAGTATATGGGACTTCTCTGAAATTTCCTGCTTTATCTTGTGTATAAGCTCTTTTCCAACCATAAGTTTGCCAATAACGAAGTGTGTCAAAAGTACACTCGCCGGAACCACCAATTAATTTTAATCCTCTGGCCTGAGCCTCTTTTGCAGCTTCATGATAAGCGGCAAGCATGGCTTCTCCGGCCAAACCCGTAGATTCATATTCCTCGCTTGTTGCAACGTAAAAGACCATGAATGTACTTTCGCCGGTTTCTTTACCGGCCTCGTCCAAAAGAGGAAGCAAACCTCCGTCCAGGGTTGCGATTACTTCACCTTTTTCATTTTTAACAGCCAATATAATTGCGCGAGTACCCATTGATTCATATCCTTTTCTTTTGCCTTCCATCTGACCTTTCATAATGTCTTCCGGATCCAACTCTTCCGAGCCGAATCTGTCTT
>JBAYHN010000049.1:0-10499 GCA_041666125.1 Candidatus Altimarinota bacterium
ATGCAGGGCGTTATTTCCATTCGCAAGATTTTTCCAGCAGATCAAGTTAGGGCGATTTTTATTACCGCGCCTTCGTGGGAAAATCTAAAACATAGAATTTTAAAACGCAGCAAATTGCCGGATGAAGAGCTTCGTCAGCGCGAAATAAGTTTTGAAAAAGAAATGGCATTTTCGCGTCAGTGCGATTTTGTGGTTATGAGCGAAGAGGGGAAGATTGATGACTATTGCGGAAAGGTTGATGAGATAATAAAGGGGGAAATACAGAAATAGCACTTTTTAAGCCCTCTGGTGAAAAGTTTATGAAATGTGGCATAATACGGGGCGCTAGGTTTTAGCAAGCGCTGGGGAGTAGCCAAGTGGTAAGGCAGTGCCCTCTGGAGGCACCACCGGGGGTTCGAATCCCTCCTCCCCAACCACGTAAGTTTCGATCAATAACTTATTGTTTTATAGGTGCATTGAAGTCGGAGTTGTATTCCCACGAACCAAAAATGTAGGTAGTTCTGTGATAGGTTATTGCGCGTGACACGTAATGTTGACATCCCTCCTGTTAACGACTAAACTCCACGACCAATATCGTATTTTGACTATTCCTATGAACTATCGTCAACAATTTGAAGTTGTGGAAGGATGTTGTAGTTCTGATGATGAAGGAAGTTTTGAAAAAAGAAAATATCCCAAATGTCCTACATATTTGGCTGCAAATCCTTACGATGGCTGTGAACACAACTGTGCTTATTGTATTACAACTCACGATGGCAAAACTCCATCTAATTTAGTAAAGGCAAAGGTGAATTTTGTAGAGGCATTAAGGCAGAGGCTTAAATCGTCACCTAATGGCGGAAGACAAGTTCCCGTTTATTTATCACCATGGACAGATGCATATCAACAGGCGGAAGCAAGATTTGGGCTAACTCGACAAATTATAGAAATGCTAATTGAGGAAAGAGTGCCATTTTTTATTGTGACAAAATCCGATCTTGTAAGCAGGGATCTGGATTTAATGTCACGCGAAGGAGTTGCATGCAATGTATGCATGTCTGTTATAAGCACCGATGATTCAATGAGGCAAATGCTGGAACCGGGCACTCCGCCGGCGGAATCAAGATTTAATGCAATGAGTGAAATAGCTGGCGCACAAATTCGCACAATATTAAAAATAGATCCGATTGTTCCAGGCATTACCGATAGTTCGGAGAATCTGCGAAGAATAATAGAAAAAGCTGCACAGTCAGGAACAAAACATGTAACTGCCGAAATTCTTAGGTTAACACCTGTTCTATGGGAGTACATGCAGCAGGCTTTGCCAGGAGAGATGTTGGAACGCATAAAAACCGCATATTTTTCACAAGAAGGGCATGCTCTTAATGAGGCAGAAGGTAATATATACATTCCGGATGAGGAAAGAAAACGCATGCTTACCATGGTTAGAAATATGGCTCAATCCAAAGGTATGACATTTTCAACCTGTGCATATAGGGGAGGATTAAATCTAAATGATGGCGTGTGTTTGGGAACTAAATTTGAATAAAAATTTATAAATAATGTCGTAGTCATATGGGTACAAACAATTTGTTACAACCGGTAGGAGTTTTTGACACTGGCGTTGGAGGACTAGCACTAGTTAGAGAAATACATAGGCAAGACAAAAGCCGGGATGTTCACTTCTTCACAGATAACCAACGCTTTCCATACGGTGATCAATCCAGAGAAACTGTCGCAAAGTGGCTATTGCAAATTGCAGATTTCTTTAAGGGGGAAGGGGTTAATCAAATGCTACTTGGATGCAATACGGCTACAGCAATGAGTTCAGGTCTTTTACCAGTTGATAAAAATATAGAAATAAAGGGCCCAATAGACGACACTGTGAGAGCTATAAGAGAACAGATTTTTGGGACTGCAGTTATTTTGGCTACAGATGCCACTATAAATACAAGAGCATATCAGGATGCTCTTTCCACCCATACAGGTAGAGTTGTCCCGGTTGGCGGAAAAGGATTAGAGAGAGTTATAGAACGCGATGGAGTTAATAGTGCATCAACAGCCGAGGCTACAAAAAAATCAATTGTAGATATTCGTAGAGCATTGGGAGAGCATGGATCTACAGGTGATCACGTGGACGTTGTACTTGGATGTACACATTATGCACTAGCTGAAGGTGTTATAAGAAGAATATTTTTGGACGAAGGATTGGAATGGGGAGTATTCAATCCACTGCCTACCATAGTAGACAAAATGATTGGTGAAAAATCTTCAGCACACGAACACGAAGGACAATTAACTGTTCTTCACACTGCTCCGTATAGCGATGAATGGTGGAGTAGGTGTGCGAGATTTATGCCACAAGATATGCCAGTCACCACAAAAAGAATCTTATTAAAAAATATTTAACCCAAATACACTATGCTTAAACAGTCATCTGATTTGATGGAAGGGGAATACGGAGAAACATCCGCCTTACGTGTAATAAATAGAAAGAAAGGAGGATTGGTAGAACTGACAAATGAACAGAGAGTTGTTTTTAATGCCGTTAAATCGGTACGTTCGCGCGCGGAAGCATTGGGAGTATTGGGAAGTGGAAGAGAAGAAGAGACAGCTGCAATTATTGAACAATTATTACAGCTTGGATTAATAGTAGACGATGAAAATGCGTCTGGACCAAGACAGCCGGATGCGGTTCCAAATGATCTAGGAACTTTTAAGGCCCGTGCACTATATTTGTTTCTCTCCGATGCTTGTAATATGGATTGTGCCCATTGTTATGTCCCTGCAGAAATGAGGCATGATCATAGTAGGATTATGTCTTTTGATCTCGCTAAAAAAACAATAGATGACTTTTTTCAGCAAGCAGAATCTCTTGGGAGTAAGGAAGTGGAACTCAGGTTTTTGGGTGGAGAGCCATTCTTTGACAGAAAATTGCTTTTGCAGACATTAAAATATGCTGAAGATGAAGGCGCGACTAAAGGTATAGGAGTGAAGTTTGTAATAAACACCAATGGTACATATTGCGATGAGAGAACTGTGGAAAGCTTAAAGCCTTTCGCCGATAAATTGTTTATGATTGTAAGCTTGGATGGTGACGAGGAAACACATAATGTTCAAAGGCCATTACGTGGAAATAAACCAAGCTATAATATAGTGACTCGAAACATAAAACGTTTAAAGGAAGCCGGAATATATGTGTGTCCACACGTAGTTGTGTCGTCTAGAAACCAAGATCAGGTGGTCGACATTATGGATCATGCAAAAAATGAGTTTGGAATAAATCAATTAAGTTATAGTTTTATGCATTTGCCGGATCCTACGAAAGACATAGGGGTAAGGGATCTAAGTTCTGAAGAGAAAATGCAGGTGGTGAGGGCCACACACGCAAAAGCCAAAGAATCCGGAATGGAATTGACAGGTCATTGGAAATTTTCCATAGCTCAAAGCGTTACAAATTCACCGGCACTTTGTGAAGGAGGTGTTTCGACGATATGTGTTACTTCCAATGGAGATATGTTTGCTTGCCAACGTCACGTAGGAGACCCAAATAAAAAATTGGGAAATGTAGCGGACGGGTTGGCAAAAAGTTTGGGCGTTCTTAGAAATCAGAAATTGGGACAGTGGCTTAACCAAATGTCTGCGACAGGGGAAAGAGGATGTGTAGGCTGCATGGTCAGTGGAGAATGTGCCTCCAAAAAATGTTCAGATAAAGGTGAAAAAGAAACCCCTCTAAGTGTTGGAATATTGGAATTGCAGGCGTATGCAAATCAGGCAGGCGCAAAAGCTGATTCTGGAAAATCGGATGATGATTTCCACGAACAACTTTTAAGGTTTTACTTGGAAAATTGTCCAACTGCAATGATAAGGACTACTGAATTTGATACAATAGTAAACGGTATGCAACCTCGTTAATATTGTATGCAGAAAAAATCTTTTCCCTTATACACAGAAGACCTGCTTATTAAAGGCTATAACTGCGGGGAAGCTGTAGTGAGGGTGCTAAGTCGAGAACTGGATTTAGAGGTTTCTAATGATGTCTTGAAAATATCAGCTTTTACGAACGGAGGAGGGCAGGCTGGTGGTCAATGCGGCATACTTAATGGTGGTCTAATTATTTTATCTTTGATGTGCGGACGATATTCTAATGATACATCCCGTGAACCACTTCAAAGCTTGGCTCGCAAATTAACCCGCGAATTTGAAGATAAATTTAAAAGTCTTCTTTGTAGGGAGATACGATCTGAAGGATTTAACGCGTCGCAGCTAGAAAGTATTTGCAATAAACGAATAGTTGAAGGAGTTGGATTCTTGTTGGATTTTTTTAAGAGAAATAGTTTGGAAATTAAAAAGAAGAGACCTTTTAAGAAAACGGATAGCAGTTGCGCATTTAAATGTGCCTAAACTTAGGGTTTTTATGATATCTAACCTTGGGAAACAAATAGACATCTTCGAAGGTCGCGTTGGTGTTTTACATACAGGAACTCAATTTGGATGCGTACATTCCCGCAGCCCAAATTTCAAGGAACAGTTTGAAAGATTGGCTGTTTTAACCGATCAAAATGTCATTCTAGCTCAAAAAACAGGATTTAATACTAAAGTAACTCCAATTGAAAGTCTTGATGGATTGGAAAGAAAACAAGTCGATGGTTTTTTTAGAACACCGGAAATTTCCGACGGAGTGGTAGTGAGTTTAACTGGTGAAACTCTCCTTAAAATTGCGGTAATTATGATGAATGCGGATTGTGGGAGTATTGAGATTTTAGCTCCAAATGGAGAAATGGCATTCTTACATGGAAGTTTTGATAATGTAGATAATAAAGACGGAACTTCAATAGTGAATCGAGCAATTGACTACTTTTTAAGTAAAGGATTCCAGTCAAAGGAATTAAAATTTAGGATGGGGGAAGCCGCTCAGGCTTGCTGTTATGGATTAAATAATCCGGCTTTAAGGAGTCTAAATGAAGCACGTAAAGAAAGGATGATAAACACTTATGGAAAAGATGTGGTTAGACCCACTATAAACTTGCCTCGTTCTGCAAATAACGGAATAGGTTTTGATATTCCCTTAATTGCCGCAAGACAGGCCGACAAGGCTGGAGTGCAGGAGATTGAGATTGAAGGCCTTTGTACCAGTTGTCATGGTTTAACTCCTGAATTAATGGGGCAGTCTGATGCATTTGGCTCTTGGTATTCAAATGTTAGAGAAAATCCAGAGACAGCAAGAAAAAGAGGCTACGAGATGAGAAATTCGATTGTGGTTTACCCAAAATAGTTAACTAACTTTCTGTTAAAATCTAATTTGTAAGAAAATAATCTACAGCACATGGTTTATATTATCGATTGCGGCACATTGGTATGGTATCAATTCCATCCAGAAGTTTCCGGCAATAATGGAAAAAACATTATTACCGATTGTGCTATGGTATGTTTAGGTTAATTTAACTAAAACCCATATGAATAAATTTGCACAATTCGGCAGATCTGGAGTGCCAGAATGGTTCAATGAGTTTTTACCGTTCATTATTCTTCTGGTTATATGGACTCTGTTTTGGAAGGGCCTTGCTCTTTGGCATGCCGGTCGTCGAGGTCAGCCGTGGTGGTTTGTTGTACTGCTTGTTTTGAACACTCTCGGTATTCTTGAGATTGTGTATCTGTTTGCGATTGTTAAGATGAAGTTTTCGAAACTTTTTAGTAAATAGATCCCATGTTGGCCATGTATATAGCCGTGCATCTATATTAAGTCTAAGCAGGCTCACGCTCTTCTCTATTCAGTATCCAATTTGCAATATTAACGTCATTAAATTCGGCGGCTCTTCTTATTATTTCTCTTCTAGCTTCTTCATTAGTTCTCGCCTTGAACAATAATGCGAATTTTTCGGTTTCCATAATTGCCGCAATCACTTCGGGATGTGTATCTTTTGTATTCCAAATCGCACGGTAGGTTTCTGTATCGTCTCTTTTTAATAATACTTTCCAGGCGTCAATAGACAGTTTTCCCTCTTGTGCCAGAATGCTAACAATCAACGTATCTTGATCAAAGGGAGATCGTGAAGATTCTGCTACCATTTTTAATTGTAGTTCTGGACTAAATTTAAGATCCAAATCAAACATAGTAGTAGTAGTGTCCTCTCCTGCTAAGTATGTTCCTCCATCTCTATCTGAACCATTATAACGATATGCCAAATCTCCATCTTGTGTTTGTCTCATGATTCTTTGTAAGCCTTCTTTCTTTTCTGTCCTAAATTCTAAACCCGCTGTTTCTGGATATTCCCTTTTTATGGCGCATCTTACTTTTGCGAGTACTCTTGCCCTTAAGTCCACAACCTTTCGTGGGTCGAAAGCCAAGGAATATGTGCTCTCTCGATGTTTTTTTCTGTCATCATCACCCCAATCTTTCAGCCATTCACAATCTACACTTGCCCAATTGGTTGCCTCTTCCATCAAGGCTTGTCTTACATTAGCCAAAGTATCGTCTTGGTAAACTTCAAATTGTAATGATCTAATGTACGCAGCAAAACGGTCGTCACTCGTAAGTTTCTCTACTATTTCTGGATCTGGTAGCCCCAAAATTTGATCTAATTGTAATATTTGATCCAGTTTAAGATCGGCCATAAAGAAATGATTATTAATTTAAGGTTTCATTTTCTCAAATATTTAGGATGAATGCACGCGCTTATTGCGAATACGCCATAAGATTGAAAGAGTTTTATATGTACGCCAGAGCTTGACGTAGATATATTTTCTGTTAATATACAGGTATGGATAAACAACACGAAACACCACCGGCTGCAGAAGGAAAAGATATAAGGGATGGAAGGATTCTCGACTCTTGTATTGCTCAAGAATTGGGTAGAATTGAATCCATCGTATTGGCGGCTTTAAGCAAAGGTAATTTTGGTGAAACTTTAAAGGGTCTAAATAGAATTCAATTGTTGAGTGTTCAATTTCACTTCGAAGTATTTGTAGTAGAATTGCTTGGAGCTAAAGGAATAACGAATCCTCATCCGGTTATTGTTGCACTTATGGCAGAATTAAAGCACGCGCAGACAACAATGCTCTAAAGGCTGTATAATAGGGCTGCTTTCATGAAGAAAAGATTAAAAATTGTCCTGCCGATTTTATTGCTGATTGTTTTTTTCACGGCCGCATTTTTATTGCGTGTTCAAATTAAAGAAATTGTTAAGAATTCTTTTAAGCCGGAGCTTCCGCAGGAAAAGCAGGCGGAAGAGTTTGTGGAACAGAAAAATCCTGAAGTGATTGCAGTAAAAAAAACAGTAGTGCAGCCATCGGTAAAACAAGTCAAATTGCCGGAAGTTCCAAAGCCAATTGAAATAGCCACTACCACAGATAAACCGCTTCCAGCCACCATAAACCTAAGCATTCCTTTTGCTTCGCAGGCGCCATTTGCGGACTGGAATATGCCTTACCAAGAAGCTTGTGAGGAGGCTTCGGCCATCATGGTTTCATATTATTTTTTAGGCAAAGATAAAATTGAGCCGGCCATAATGGATGCTGAGCTTTTGGCTTTAATTGAATGGGAAAATAAAACTTTTGGATATTATCAGGACACAAATGCGGAAGAAATTGCGCGGATTTTGCGGGAATATTTTAAATTTGAAAATGTTGAAGTTAGATATGACAACTTCACTATTGAGGATATTAAAAAAGAAGTGGCTGCTGGAAATCCTGTAATTTTGCCTGCTGCCGGTCGCATTTTGCCAAACCCGAATTTTCGCCAGCCGGGGCCTGTGTACCACGCGCTTGTTGTGAAGGGTTACACCAAAACGCAGATAATCACCAATGATCCTGGAACGCGAAATGGTAAAGATTTTCTGTATTTTTCTGAACCGCTAATGAATGCGGTTCACGAATGGAACAGCGAAGACATCTTGCTTGGGCGCAAAGCAATGATTGTTGTAAAGCCGAATGCCTCTCTAACTAAGTGATTCAGGCGAGTGCGGTATGTGATTAGAAAACAAAGTGCAAAAAGTTCCAAATTCCGCCCCGGGGCGGAATGCGCGCGCACACTATTTCAATGGCATCGGCTTTAGTGATTTTATTTTAAATCGCAAAATAAAACTCAGTGCCACCATTTCCGAAAAACTTCCAAGGAAAAATCCGAGTGGGATGGCGGTGATGCCCATTGTTTTTGACTGATAATAAGCAAAAGAAAAACTCACAACCAAGTTTATTATGCTGAATACAACCGGGATCCAGGTATTTTTTAATGAATAAAAAGCGCGAGCCAAAAGGGCAATAATGCTTTCTGTGGGAATCGAAAGTGCGAACATGGAAAGTACGCTTGCAGTGCGCAAAATATTTTCGTCTGTAAATTTGCCGCCGCCAAGCAAAATTCTAATTGGTAAATCACTCAAAAAATAAAGTCCGATTGCGGAGGGAACGGTGAAAATTAAAATGTCGCGAATGGCTTTCTTTAGGCTTTTTATGTAGTTCTCGCGGTCGCCAACTCCTGCATATGCGGAAAGCGAAGGATAAATTGCCACGGAAAAAGCGATTCCAAAAAGCGCAACCGGAACGCTTTGAAAATTTCGCGCAAAGCTAACCGCGGTCACGCTTCCGGCTGCAAGCAAGGTCGCAATTCTGGTAAATCCCATAAAAGTTAATTGTTCAACCGGGTGGCCAATCATTTTTGGAAGCGCAAGGATTATTACTTTTATAAAATTCTTATCGCGAAAATTAATCTTAAATGCATATTTAAACGGCGTACGCACAATTGCGATTATGCGTGGCAAAAGATGAAGAGCTGCGCCAAAAACTGTGCCAAGCACGAGTCCATAAATTCCAAAAAACGGATAAGTTAGTGTTCCGGCAATAATTCCGAGGTTATATAGAATTGGAGAAATCCCATAAGGTAGGAAATTTTTAAAGCTCACGAGCATTGCACCAAGACTGCTGGAAAGGGCCATTAGAAGGGGAGAAACCATCATGAGTCTGCTCAAAGAAACCAGGCTTTCGCGCTCTGCGTCTGTAAAACCCGGCGCAATCAACTTGGAAAAAAGTGGCATAAAAATTGCGATCACCGTGCCAAAAACTGCAATTAAAATTACAGAGCTGTGCAGAATGGTATTTCCAAGTTCCACCGCTTTTTCTTTTTCTCCTCGTGCAAAAAGGCTCGTGAAAATCGGGATAAAGGCTGCAGAAAGCGCAGCAGAAACCAATATATTCAAAATTAAATCCGGAATTATAAATGACGCATTATATAAATCCAGTTCGCGGCCGGCGCCAAACATTCTTGCAAAGTTTCTGTCGCGCAGAAGTCCGGTAACATAACTCAAAAAAGTTGTGATGCTTAAAATAGCTGCGCCTTGTAGAAATTTCTCGCGGCCGAGTTGGCGAATTTTTGAAATGATTTTAGAAACTGAATTGCTGAATTTATCCATATGATTTCACTAAAAATGTGAAACACTCGTCTTCTTTATGTGTATGTTTTTTTGAAGTATAATGCAAGCCCCTATGAAACAAGAAGAATTAATTAATGTTGGTTTAGCGGCTCTGGTTGAGGATCAGGCAAGTTCCAGCCCTATTGTCCTGTTGCATGATCCTAAATCGAATAAAATTTTGCCGATTTGGATTGGTGACACAGAGGCGCGTGCCATATCTTTTGCCTTAAATAAGACCGGAATTACCAGGCCTATGACTCACAGATTGGTTTTGGAGGTTATGGCTGCACTTGGTGGAAAGCTTGTACATATTGTTATAACTGATCTTAAAAAGAATACTTACTACGCCGACATTTGCATTATGATTGGTGATAGGTTTGTGCATATTGATTCGCGGCCGAGTGATGCGATCGCGATTGCAGTTGAAGCAGGTGCGCCAATTTTTGTGGTAAAGCGCATTATGGATTCTGCGGCGCAGGCTAATCCTTTCCCCGGAATAATCATGCAGCAGCGTGAGCAGAGGAGCATAAAAGATTTTAAAGAAGAAGATTTAAAAAAGCTTGGGGAACTTTTGGAAAAAGCCAGGCAGCGTGAAGAGAAGTCTGCAGATTGAACTTAAAATAAAGTATTCATGCGACTTTTTATTGCAATTGATTTGCCGGAGGAAATTAAAAAATATTTGCGCGGTTTGCAGGAACAGCTGGCGCAGATTAGTGGTGCGCAGTTTGTTTTTACGCATGATTTTCACATGACACTTAAGTTTTTTGGTGAGTGTGATGAAGGTGCGCGCTTGAAAATTGAGGAATTGTTGAGTGGAGTGAAATTTGCTGAATTTTCCGCTTCGCTTGGGCAGTTTGGATTTTTTGGTACGCCACATTCTCCAGAGGTTTTGTGGGTTGGGCTTAATGTGCCAAGCTGGATTGCGCAAACTGTAAAAGAGATTGGAGGTAAGGAAAATAGTTTTGTGCCGCATATTACGCTCGCGAGATGTAAGGATTTTCCGAAAGGCGAAAATGTCGCGCAGGTACTGCAAAATATTAAAGTTTCACCTATGCAATTTTCCGTGAGTCAGTTCCATCTATATGAAAGTAAGCTTTCTTCCGCTGGAGCTACTCA